>PASB01000025.1 GCA_002711735.1 Ilumatobacter sp. | reverse complement strand
GCGCCTGGATCGGCCCTGATCTGAGCGACGCCCGTTGACNAGATCTTGTCCAACCTNNTTGCGATCATNCCCGCCCGGCACCAACGCAGACTACGGGAGGTGCGGGGTCGTTGCCTAGAGTCAACAGCGTGTCCACCTCTGCGACGGAGCCAACCGTGGTATCCGACTTTCTTGAGTCATCCGCTGATCGATACCTGACGTTCGAACGCGATGACTGGGCTGCNCTCCGTGCATCAACGCCACTAACGCTCGGCGCCACAGAGTTGGCCGAGTTGCAGGGCATCAACGACGAGATCAACCTGGATGAAGTCACAGCCATTTATTTACCCCTCAGTCGCCTGCTCAACTTGTATGTGAGCGCAAGACTCGATCTTCACGCTGTGTCTGCAACCTTCCTCGGTACAGTCGCTCCGAAGGTCCCATACATCATCGGTGTGGCCGGCAGTGTTGCTGCCGGAAAAAGCACTTTCGCCCGAATTCTGCAGGCGCTCTTGGCCCGTTGGCCCGATCACCCCAAGGTCGATCTCATCACCACCGACGGATTTTTATATCCCAACGCCGTACTTCAAGAACGTGGGATTATGAACCGCAAGGGTTTTCCCGAGAGTTACGACACGCGCAAATTGCTGCGCGTGCTGCGCGAAATCAAAAGTGGACAACGTGACGTTCGAGCTCCGCTGTATAGCCACGTGGTGTACGACATTCTCGACGGCGAGCAGGTCACCATAGACCAGCCAGACATTGTGATTCTCGAAGGTCTCAATGTGCTCCAAACGGCGGAAGGCTTTACCGAGTTCGTGAGCGACTACTTCGATTTCTCGATCTACGTTGATGCTGACGAGCCCGACATCGAACAGTGGTACGTCGACCGATTTTTGGCCTTGCGCNGCTCGGTCTTCCAGAACCCCGACAGCTTCTTCAAGTTCTATGCCGGGTTAAGCGACGAGGAAGCCGTAGACGTTGCACGAACCATCTGGCGCGAGATCAACGGTCGGAACCTCGCTGAGAACATTGCGCCCACCCGAGATCGAGCGTCGCTAGTGCTCCACAAGACNGCCGGCCATCGCGTNGACAGAGTCCGACTCAGGCGCATCTAACCCCACNCTCAATCAGTTAGGAGTCGGCGCTGAGAGCAGGCCTAGCCAGTTGGGGAGGTCTGCGATCGAACCAAGCTCAGCGAACTCCTCCTCGTGCTGGTCGACTTGCTCAAGCACCCAGGTGAGATGATGCGGCACGTGAACTGCGTGCGCGCCTAATGCCAGCACCGGGAGAATGTCGCTCTTGACAGAGTTGCCGACCATGAGAAACCGCTCGGGACGAACGTCGAGGCGNGTCAGGATTTTGGCGTAGGTGACTGGATTCTTCTCGAGCAGGATCTCGATGTCGGTGAANTGATGTTCAAGGCCCGATGTCGTTACCTTGCGAGTTTGATGCACCAGGTCACCCTTAGTGATCATCACCGTGCGGACGGAGCCGCTGACGGCAGTCAACACTTCCGGCACGTGCGGCAAAACATGGACCGGCTCGGTGAGCATGTGCTGCCCAATTTCGACAATTTCCTCGATCACTTCGATCGGCACAGCGCGGCNACTCGCAGTGATCGCAGCGCGAACCATAGAAATCGTAAATGCTTTGACGCCATACCCCGAAACTGAAAGGTCAGCGCGTTCAACTGCCCGCAGTGCGTCGTCGACATCGATCCCGAGAGGACAGTGCGGTCCAACAAGCTCGACGAATCGCCGCTCCGCTCTGTTGAATGATTCTTCGCTCTCCCAGAGAGTGTCGTCAGCGTCGAAGGCCACTACATCAAAGCCGTCGATTCGATTCATGGCCTCGAGTCTCGCTGATCGCACTGCTCAAACCGCAGCCCAACTTCCGAGCCNGCCNAGTCAACGATGAATGGCGTTGAGATAGTTGTAGACCGTGATGCGGCTGACGCCCATTGCGTCGGCCACGTCTTCGACAGCGCGCCGCAGAATGAACGCCCCACGCTCGTCGAGCAAACGAATGGCGCGCTGCTTTCCCTCTCGCGACAACATCGGCAACGAGTCGCCTAGTTCAGTCTCGACGGCGTCGATCAACCTTTCGAGCGCACCGTGCAGCGGTGGTAGGCGGACGGCAGCAACTGTGACTCCCTCCCAGATCAGGGGGACATCGCTGGGTTCGGCATCGTCAACGTTAATGAATGATGCGCCAACTGCATCGACCACCGGCTTCGCCGCTCGGACCAGCGGATGGACGCCCGCCAGTGGGTCGCGTTCGATCGTCACCCGGCACAGGGTATTCGACTGAACGACGTCAGCCGACGCCCATCACCCTGCGCCACTCATCTGCTCGTGCCAACCAGCCCCTTCCAGCCATTCCAAATGCTGTTCTGAGCTGGTCCAATGCATCCGTGAGCGAGAATTTCCAGGCGTCAACGAATTACACGCAGGCCAGGCCTTGCTCGGTCGTACCATTGAAGACACTGCTGATCGTGGACATGGCCTGAGTCGAGCAGCCTGTCGAACAGACGTCGCTGAAGGCTTGCAAGGCAGGTGCTTGCAGCGTTGCGTCCAGGTTAGGGGAGCGTCGATGAGGTCGTTGTTGTTGGCGCCGGCTTCGTGACGGTTGTTGTCGGGGCAGCAGTTGTTGTCGGGGCAGCAGTTGTAGTCGGGGCAGCAGTTGTTATCGGGGCGAGAGTGGTCGTGGTTGTTGAGGTGGTCGTAGTCGTAGCGTTGGGGTCGGGGTAGTCAAACGACGGCAACGACTCACGATCAGTCACCTGCTCGGGTTCTTTCTCACCGTTCCACACAAGGATCCGCTCACCGATGTCGACAACATCTTGGAAATAGACCGAGATGTGCAGCGGAAGACGCACGCAGCCGTGTGATGCCGGACGATTCGGAACGTTTTCGGCGCCATGCACCGCAATCCCATAGTTGAAGTACACCGGATCCCACATACCACCCAGCGGGCTCACACGCTTGCCCTTGACCTGGCGGTCATACGTGAACACACCGCCAGGTGTTTTTGACAACGCACAAATCTGCTTGGTGACAGGTTCTTCAAGCTCCCGACCCTGACTGTCAGTATCGTAGGTGGCCGTCTCGCAGTACTCCTTAGGCGTTCCATCCGGATTGGTTTCGCCAGAGGAAATGTGGGATATGAGAGCCGGCTTGTCCTTCTGGAACGCAATGAGTACTTGCTCAGGCAGGTATACCTCTGTGTGATCAGCTTGGCCATTGGTTGACCGTCGCGGTGTGATCGCCAACTCCGGATCACGCAACAGATCCCACGATTCAGTGGTGATCGCTCCGGTTGCTTCGGTTCGTGGCGTCTTCAACACCAACTTTTCGAATGCCCAGACAGATTGGGTCGTGAGTGTGCCATAGATCCCATCAACCGGTCCTGGATCAAAACCGAGGTCAACCAGCCGCTCCTGCAGCATTTTGACATCGTCGCCAACTAGGCCCTGCTTAAGCGTCCGGGTGACCGGCGGAAGCATTGGCTCGGCGTCACTGACGGTGGGCGGCACTCCGACGGTGGTCGTTGGTTCAGCGTCAACGGTCAGAGGTCCAATCGAACCTGAAGCCACCTCGGTGTCCGATGAGTTAGCCGACGACCCGTTGCGAGCACCAAAAATCCCGATGCCAAGAATCAGACCAATCAATCCGACGGCAACGAAAATCGGAGCACGGTTCTTCACCTCGAAAAACGGCACCGACTGATTGGCAGATCGGCGAGAGCGGGATGGTGAAGACATAACGAAGCGAAGAGGAACAACCTGGAAGACGATGAGATATTACTGGCGTGGTGGTCGCCAAATTCGTCGGGTTGACCAGATTATTGAGGCACTTCCGCCAGACTCGCCAAATTAAATGACATGGTCCTCAGACTGCCCGAACGTCGAACGCCTCGGGACCGTTACGGCCGTCGCGAACCTCAAACGAAACACGGTGGTTGTTATCGAGCGTGCGGTACGGCTGATCGTCTTGTTCGTTCCGATTGCCGTCATTCTTCCGGCTCGCACCTACAAGAATGTTGGTGTAATGGACGAAGAGGTCCTTGCCACCGTTGTCGGGAACGACAAAGCCATATCCCCGACCGGCGTTGAAGAACTTCACAGTGCCATCACCCTTACTCATGTCCAAAGCGGATGCGGCGATCGGCGCTGCGGTGTCGAAGCGGTCATCGCCCTTGCGTTCGCGCTTTGCCTTCGGCTGCCGATGCTGTTCGCGCGTTTTGCGTTCCGGCGTCTCTTCGCGACGCATCAAGATTGGAGGATCAAGCAACGCTGCAATGTCAGGGTCGGTGAGCGGCTCGTCGAGCCCGATCGCACGCTGCAACTTGCGAGCATCTTTCTTTTGGCTCGCTTCAAGTAGCGAAACCACCGTGCCGCTGTCGCCAGCGCGAGCAGTACGACCCGAACGGTGAACATAAGTGGAGCTCTCGGCTGGCGGGTCGTAGTGAATGACGCAGTTGACGCCATTGACGTGGATACCACGGGCAGCAACGTCGGTGGCAATCAGTGCCGCTGCCTTGCCTTGCTTAAAAGCTGCGAGTGCACGGTCACGCTGCCCCTGGCTCCGACCACCATGAATTGGCTCAGCCTGCACACCCTGCTTGCCCAGCTGCTTAGCCAAACGGTCAGCGCCGTGACGGGTACGGGTAAACACAATGGTCGAGCCCATCTTGGCGATGATCCGAGCCGAAATTTCTTGGCGCTTCTCACGGGCGGTCACCCAAAATTTGTGATCGGCAAGGCTCATGTCTGGACCTTCGGGGCCGACCTCGTGGCGCACCGGGTTGTGTTGGAAGTCTGCAACGAGTTTGGCGACCGGGCCATCGAGGGTTGCAGAGAACAGCAAGACCTGACGACGAGTAGCGGTGTTGCCAACGATGCGACGAACCGACGGCAAGAATCCCATGTCGGCCATCTGGTCGGCTTCGTCGATGACAACGGCGGTGATGTCACTCAGGTCAATGGCGCCCATCTGCATCAGATCTTCGAGGCGTCCAGGGCAGGCAACTATCAACTCGGCACCCTTGTCGAGCGCCTTGCGTTGGTTCCCATAGCCAACCCCTCCGTAAATGGACGCAGCCCAGTGGCCAGCGGCCTTACAGAATGGACTCAGCTCGGCCATGATCTGCTCAGCGAGCTCACGAGTTGGAGCGAGCACCAAAGCTCTCGGGCGTTTCGGCTTGGCGTCTATCAGGCCGGCCACAAGCGGAAGCCCGAACCCGAGCGTTTTACCCGATCCGGTCGGAGCACGGCCAGCAACGTCGAGTCCCGCAAGCGCGTCGGGGATTACGGCAGCTTGGATCGGGAAGGCGTCGTACTTACCCTGCGCATGCAGTCGCTTCAGCAAAGCTGACGGCAGGCCCAAATCGGCGAAAGGGATGGCCGGTCCGTCGGTGATGGAGAGATCGGTGGCACGGGGCGCGCCGTCGGTCCTAGTCATGTGATTTCCTCGAATTCAAGTTGTCGATTCTGTTCAAATCAGCGCTGAGCCGGAACAGAAGACACAATCCGAAAGCGCTCGCCAATCGAAACCCAATCGGCCAGACCAAACTATCGGGACCCACTTCGGTCTCCCTGTGCAATTTGACACGTCCGAATAGCGATCGTCGTCAATGCCTATGAGATTGGGTACCTGCAGCGCAGGATTGGTAATACAAGGAGACACCAGAAACCCGATGGAGCCGCAGCGGCTGGCTCACTACTCGAACGGGGTCGTATCGTGTCCTGGGCCGGGTTCGACAAAGATGCTTTCACCGCTGCAGACGACAGCTATCGATCGACCGGTGAGCGCAACGGGACCGAGNTACAAGACGCAATGNCACGCCACGCTTTCGTCAATGAAAATCACCATGCGACGATGCGCCCTGAATTAATNGAGTCGGTCAAAGTCAACGAGCTCTTCAGCTGAACCCCCGTTGTCGACTAGTCGNCANCGCTCTGGAGTTGCGATCTTCTGGCCGACGTGCACGCGGCAATTGCTTAACAACGAGTCGACGGGACTCGCCTGACCGACTCGCGATCGGCAACCATGGGATATGGCGTCACCACTGCACGGCATCCGTGTCCTCGATTTCACTCGCGTCTTATCAGGACCGCACTGCACACGCATGTTGCGCGACATGGGCGCAGACGTCATCAAGATCGAGCCGCCTACTGGCGATCTCACCCGCTTTTCCTCGCCTCGACGCAACGGACTGTCGAGCTACTTTGTGCAACAAAATGCCGGCAAACGAAACGTCAGCATCGACTTGGCGGCGCCAGAAGGCGTTGCCGTAGTTCTACAGCTCGTCGATCATGCCGACGTTCTTGTTGAGAACTACCGCCCCGGGGTTATGGAACGACTTGGCCTCAGCGCTGAGGTAGTCCGAGCGCGCAACCCGCGGTTGATCTACACATCTTTGTCGGGATACGGCCAGACCGGACCGTGGGTTAATCGGCGTGCCTTCGCTCCGGTCGTTGAGGCTGAGGCCGGGATCATTGCTTCGCAGAGCAACGCCCGCGGTGGTGACTACGCCAAGGATCCCCACAGCCATGCCGACGTTTACACGGGCGTGGAGACTGCGGCAGCGATTTTGGCGGCTCTTTATCAACGCGAGCACACCGGTGTTGGCCAACTCCTCGACGTGTCGATGGCGGAGACGATGCTCTACGTGAACGAGCACCTTCACGACGCGTTGTGGCCCGATGATGTTGACCCCAACGCCATCCGCAGTTTTCGTCCCGGCGACTACATCGTGGTGGAGATTGGAAGCGGCGAGCGCTACATCGTTAGCGGCCACCCAGCCGAGCGCGGAACCTTCGATCTTTTCTTAGCTGCAATGGGCCGCGGCGACCTCGTCGACGACGACCGTTTTAGCTCGGTCGCCAGTCGCATTGAGCACTATGCAGAACTCAGTCAGATCATTCTCGAGTTCTCGCGGTCGGTCCCCGACACCGAGACATTCGAGCGGGTTTTCGCTGAGGCCGGGTTGGCAACAGGACAGGTCCGCCAGCCTGGTGAACTAGCCGACACCGACTGGGCGGTCGAGCGTTGCGCAACCGTCGAAATCGATGATCGCAACGGTGGAACAGTGCGCGTGCCAAACGTGCCATGGCGCTTCTCCGATTCCCCCGACGTCGGCGTGTCGGGAATCCCCAAGTACCGCGGCGAAGACAACCGAACTCTGCTCGTTGAGTTGCTCGGTTTCGACGCCGAACGCCTCGACAAACTCGAATCGGACGGCGTCCTGTCAAGCCGTTTGCCGTCGTGACGTCATCATTTCCAGCGGTGCCGATGAATGCAGCGAGAGGATCCCTGCCGGCCGCTAGGACCGTTGCAGGCAGGCAGGATTCAAAGGGTCGGCTACCGCACCCTCATCATCACTAACGGCACAACGTGCAGTCGCAGAACACCCTCGGCAAGGACGTCCGGCACCGCTAGCCGGAATTTTCCGACCTGCCCAGGGCTACCAATACAACAATCACGATTCTCAACGCCGAACTTGTGGTGTCTTGTGAGCATGGTCGCCCTAACTTCGAGTTGGGTTTCACCACTGATACTTGCGCGGTGCTCCTTGCAGCGACTGCGTCGCAACGGCTCGAAGGGTCGATCGCCCAGCGTGTCGATTCGATGCACCGCTTAGATTTACGGGCCAAGGGCTGGACCAAGATCAGGAATCTGATGGTGGTCGAGTTAGTCGTCGGCGGCTAAACCGAGGGCACCGGTGACCACTCGGTCAGTCTTGGAGCGTTGTTGTACGGCTGGACCGGAAGCCACGCTTTTGCTCGCACCGTTAGCCAAAGCTTCCTACATGACTCGCTGAGCCGGCTCGCAGTACAGCTCTGCAGTATTGAGATCGGATCGTGTCCACACGCCACCGAGCCACCGGCCAAGCATCATTAGAGCGCGCACTGGATCGAACCAACAATCAGTCGGCCTACGAGGTAAAGGTGCCACCGTCCACGGTTTGATTTGACGGTCCAGCGTCACCGCCATTTAACGATGGCAAACTGATGGAGATGCTGATCGATCGCCATGAAGCTGAGCGTCTCGACGCACGCGACCCTCTCGCACAGTGGCGCCACGAGTTCGCGATTCCAGATCCCACCCTGATCTATCTCGATGGGAACTCGCTCGGCATGACCCCGAAACGCACCATCACCGCCCTCCAGACAGCGGTCGAACAACAGTGGGCAGGCGATCTGATCACGTCATGGTGGGAACATGACTGGCTGAATCTGCCGCTCTCAGTCGGAGATCAATTGGCTCCTCTCCTTGGAATGGGCTCCGGTGAGGTCGCCGTTCACGACTCGACGACCGTCGGTATTTTTCAGCTTGTCAACGTGGCTCTCGATCTCACTCATGAGCGAAGCACCCCACCGGTCATTGCCTTCGAACCAAGCGAGTTTCCCACCGACCGCTACGCCGCCGAAGGCGTTGCTCGTCTGCGGGGGGGCTCTGTACACATTGGGCTCGACGACCTGACGGGCGTAGACGTCGTCATTCGGTCCATGGTCGACTACCGGACCGCCGAAGTCGTTGACGTTGCAGCTGAGACCGAGCGCGCAAAGTCCGCAGGTGCGATGACGGTGTGGGACTTGTCGCACGCCGTTGGAATACTCGACCTCAACCTGCCTGCACTCGGCGTCGAGCTCGCCGTTGGCTGCACCTACAAGTTCCTCAACGGAGGTCCGGGCGCACCAGCGTTCACGGCAGTTGCAGCCCACCTACATGATCATGTGACTCAACCGATCTGGGGTTGGTTCGGTCAGACCAATCAGTTCGCCATGGATAACCCGTTTGAACCACGTTCGGGCATCGGACGCATGCTGCACGGAACCCCTGCCGTTCTGGGTCTCGTCGGTGCACGCGAAGGCATCGCAGTCACTGCGGCCGCTGGAATCATCGCGATCTCTGCCAAAGGTCGCCAGCTCACGCAGTTCGGCATTGAGTTGACCGACGAGCTCGGCCTTGTAACAAACACCCCTCGCGACGACAGTCGTCGAGGCGGTCACGTGTCGATCCTTCATCCCGACGCAACCCGTCTCCAAGCAGAGCTCGCTGCACGCAAAGTGATCGTCGACAAGCGCGAGCCCGACGTGCTGCGACTCGGTATGTCGCCATTGACCACACGGTTTACCGACGTCTTCGACGCACTCACCCTTCTTGCCGACCTTGCCGCTAACTGACGCCGCAAGCGGTCCACCGACAACAATGAGATTTACGGCGCACCACATCCGGGCGGAAACGTGGTTGGTCGGCATCTCTGTGACGGCAGAATGGAGCCATGAGTGTCGTAAAGATCAATGCAATCACGATTCCCGAGGGAATGGGCCCGCAGCTCGAAGGCCGGTTCGCTGGCCGAGCCAAAATGGTCGAAGCTTTCGACGGCTTCGAGGATTTCCAGCTACTGCGGCCGACCGAAGGCGAGGCGCGATACTTCGTCTACACCCGCTGGGCCTCTGAAGAGCACTTCCAAGCATGGATGGATAGCCAGGACTTCAGCAAGGGCCATGGGACCGGCCAAGCCGACAGCAACACGGGACCCGACGGCGAGCAGGCACGCAAACCCGTCGCTCAAGGAGCGGACCTCATGTCGTTCGACGTCGTCGAGCACGTCATCAAAGGAAGCTGAGTCGGGGCACACCAGACAGTAACCTGTCTTTCTCGTGGCACTAATCGTTCAGAAATACGGCGGCACATCTGTCGCCGATCCCGATCGCATTCGCGCGGTCGCCGACAACGTCGCCATCACCAAAAAGCGTGGAAACGATGTCGTGGTTGTCGTATCGGCCATGGGCAAGGCCACCGACAACTTGATCGCACTTGCTAACTCGGTTTCCACGACGCAGTCCGGGCGCGAAATGGACATGCTGCTCACCACTGGTGAACGGCAGACCGCAGCGTTGCTCACCATGGCCCTCGCTGATCGCGGTGTTGACGCCGTCAGCTACACAGGAAGCCAGGTCGGCATCATCACCGACACCGCTCATCGTAAAGCTAAGATTGTCGAGGTGAAGGGCGATCGCGTCCGAGTCGCCATCGCAGACGGCAAGGTTGCAGTCATCGCCGGATTCCAGGGTGTCAGTACCGACCAAGAGATCACAACGATGGGTCGCGGCGCCTCTGACCTGACCGCATCGGCACTCGCCCAAGCAATGGACGCCGACGCGTGTGAAATTTACACAGACGTCACCGGGGTGTTCAGCGCAGATCCACGAATCGTGCCACAGGCTCGCAAGCTCACCAAGGTGAACTTCGATGAAATGCTCGAGATGGCCGGCGCCGGTTCAAAGGTCCTTGCGATGCGTTCCGTCGAGTTCGCCCGCAATCACGACGTCCCCCTTCACGTTCGTTCCGCTTTCACTTGGGAGCAAGGAACGATCGTCAGCAACGAGGAGCCCTCAGTGGAAGATCCAATCATCTCCGGTGTCGTCACCGACATGACCGAAGCCAAGGTCACCGTGCTCGGTGTCCCCGACCGACCCGGTGTGTCGGCAGCACTTTTCGAACCGCTTGCCGACGCAAACGTCAACGTTGACATGATCGTTCAAAACACGTCGACCGACGGCACGACCGACATTAGCTTCACGATGCCCAAGGCCGACATGGCGCAATCTGAGTCGATCGTGCAGGCAATTGCCAACGAGATCGGAGCTACCGAGGTCACTCACGACGACGGCATCGCGAAGATCTCGCTCGTCGGCGCCGGTATGAAATCATCTCCCGGCATCGCAGCAAAAATGTTTCGAGTTCTTGCTGATGAGAACGTCAACATTCAGATGATCTCGACATCGACAATTCGCGTGTCGATCATCATTCCGTCTTCCGACATGGAACGCGCAGCAATTGCCCTCCACACCGCTTTCGGTCTCGACTCCGGAGCCGACTACAGCGCACCGCTTCCCGAACGCAAATAATCACATCGAGGCTCATGCCCTGTTGTATCTAATCGAGCGGGGCGAGGCTCCCGCCAAAGATCTGCCACGCGAGAACCGACTTCGCAGCGAGGCTGAGCACAAGGTAGCTCTTCTCACCGAACACATAGTTCATCCACCTGCCGACCCTGCGGTACTGCAGCCACTGATTAACTCCGAAGCTTGAGAAGAACACAAACTGTGCGATCACGATGCCGTAGACGAAGCCTGGCACTTCATCGGCAGTGAACGTGTTAAACCAAATGCCGATCCAAGGGGCGAGGCCGGCGATCGTTCCGAACCAGAACGGCATCATCGTGGTTTCCGATCGATCAGGCGGGTTGAATTTTTCCTGCAGCCAACCAAACAAAATCATCGACACATTGGCACCAATTATCGCGAACACGGCAGTGATCTCGGTGATGCCCGAGTAGGACGCGATGAGGATGACCATCAGCGTGGCGCTGATCGAGTACTCAATCCAGCGGAATCGATTGATCCCCCTGAGCAAGTCAGCTTCATATGACTTGCGTGCAATTGTCGCCGTGAGCAGGTGATCGATGGATGCCAGACTCAGGAACACTGCGACAGCAAATCCGATCGGAAGGTCAAAGAGGCCCTCGCCTTGCGGCACGCGCGTACCGGGCGGGCCCTCGGGCGCAGCAGTCGTGAACGTGATGGCGAAGTCGCTCGCCAACACGATAATGAGAATGGCCTGCGCTAGGTGCAGAACGGTGAGGCCAACGTTCCACTTGCGCAGATTGGAAAAATGTTCGCCAGATATTTCAATCACCCCACGATCATCCCCTACGAAGGCAGCTTTCCAACAATTGGATGAGGAACCGATTGGACGAAACCTACCGCCGTAACGAATGCTCAGCGAACGGTGGCGATGATCCAGTAGTGGGCGCGGTTTATACCCTCGAAGGTATGAATCACTGCCTCGCGCCCATCGATCGAGGACTTCGGATTGCGCCACAGTTCAACGGCACTGAACTGCGCAGACAGTGGCCCGATGATCTCATCGGGTGTGAGTCGGTTGGCTTGCCAACCGACTCGCGCGACCAAACGCTGTCGAGACAACCAGTTTCCAAACTTGGGGACACGGAAAAGTCCACGCACGACCTTGCTCATTGGGACTAGCACTGAATCGCCCCGAGTTCGCGTGCGGAAGTTCAAAACAACGCGCCCCCCCGGTTTCGTGATGCGAACAGCCTCAGCGGAAAGTTCGAGTGCATCATTACGGTCACAGTGCTGAAAGGTGATGTAGCTGAAGGCAACGTCGGTCGAGTTCGGCGGAAGATTTAAAGTCTTTCCATCGGCAACATGACGTGTACTGAGCCGGTCGACCTTGCCAAAAAGGCCGACTGTCTCGAAGCACCGCTCGAGAAATCCAGCATCAAGATCGCAGGCCGTTACCGCCCCGAACTCGCGAGTGAAAGCACAGGTCATTCGACCGATACCACAACCGATCTCGACGAGTGATTGTTCCTCGGCATCCGGGGATCGAAGTCCAAAAACGGTCAGATAGGCGCCCACTTCGGCATCACCTGTGGCGACGAACTCCTCCAGAGTAAGTTCGCTTCCCTTTTCGTTGTTGAACACCCAGCCAGTTCGACGCACCACCTCGTCGCCACTCGACTGCTGCTCAGAGACAAGCCCCGCTGCCTTCCATGGAACAAGTTGAGGGCGTCGCGGCATTCTCTGATTGTGCCAGACTCGGGGCGCGTCGCCCACGTTACTCCCAGACACGCGAGACAAATGGCGTTCGCCGGTGACAGAAACACCGTAAGGCACGGAGCACCACCACCGTTAGGATTTTCTTCATGCGCGTAGGAGTCGTCGGGGCAACCGGTCAAGTGGGTGGCGTTATGCGCCGGCTACTCGAGGAGCGTCACTTCGCAGTCACCGAGATGCGATACTTCGCATCCGCTCGCTCGGCGGGAACTACCCTCCCATGGAAGGGCGCCGAGATCGTCGTTGAAGATACCGAGAGCGCCGATCCCACAGGCCTCGACATCGCTCTCTTCTCTGCGGGCGCATCATCGTCACGTACCTACGCCAAGAAGTTTGCTGAAGCCGGCGCAATCGTCATCGATAACTCCTCGGCCTTCCGCATGGACCCCAAGGTCCCGCTCGTCGTGCCGGAAGTCAACGGCCATCTCGTTGCGAGACCGCCCATGGGCATCATCGCCAATCCAAACTGCACCACGATGGCGTTCATGCCCGTCATCAAGCCGCTACACGATGAGGCTAGCCTCACCCGTCTCATCTGCGCCACCTACCAGGCGACGTCCGGCTCAGGCCTTGCTGGTGTAGACGAGCTCGCAAAGCAGGTAGCCGAAGCGGGCGACGCCGGACCCGATCTGACCCATAACGGCAGTGCGGTCGTCTTTTCTGCTCCCGAAAAGTTTGCCCGCACAATTGCGTTTAACGCATTGCCAATGTGCGGTTCAATCGTCGATGATGGTTCGTTCGAGACTGACGAAGAGCAGAAGTTACGCAACGAGTCACGCAAGATCCTCGAGATCCCTGAGCTCCGTGTGTCAGGCACCTGCGTCAGGGTCCCGGTTTTCACCGGCCATTCGTTGTCAATTAACGCCGAATTCGCTGACCCAATCTCAGTTGAGCGGGCCTATGAGCTGCTGCGCAACGCTCCGGGTGTCGAACTGAGCGATATCCCGACGCCTTTGCAGGCAGCTGGGAAGGACCCAAGCTTTGTCGGCCGTATCCGCACCGACGAGGGCGTTCCCGGGGGTCGAGGCCTTGCGCTCTTTGTCAGCAGCGACAATTTACGAAAGGGTGCTGCCCTCAACGCCCTCCAAATCGCTGAATTGGTTCAGGCCACACGGTGACTGTCTCGCTCTGAATCTGAACGAAATGTCTTCTGCTAGGAGTCGGCCCATAACCTCAGCTGGCGATTCCTTGTGTAGGTGATCAGTGTGCTCAAAGGATTTATTCGCCGGCAATGGTCGGCTCAATTTATGCTCCCATCGTCCCATGTTGACGGTCTGGTATCGGGATGCCAAATAGAAGCATCACAAGTCACGGCTGAACAAGCTGCGACAGGCGATGTGAGGCTTAAGACTGGCATCCGCACAAAGGCCTAGGCCGGTGTTTCTGCAGCGCCTATCTGTGGTGACCCATCTCCGAAGTCGGCGATGCGCTGCATCCCAATGAACAAAAAGCGACAACTAAAGCCGTAAGCCGCCTCGCGGAAGTCCGCCATTTCGGCACATCTACTGCGCCGAGCCTGGGCCAGGATGCCACTACGGAGTAATCGGCTGTTACCGGACTGCCGTAGTAGCACCCGTAGGGTCGATCAGGCTGCGGACCCCTGGTACTCAGCGTCGCCGAACCCGAGGATCAGCGCGAAGATGAAGGGGAGGAACACCATGCCGACTGCGAAGCCCGGGCCCTTTCCAAACTTCTGTGCAACAGCGACGTACACGACAATCAAAATCACGATATTGACGATTGGAATGAGCATCAGGAGCAGCCACCACCATTCCTTGCCAGCAATCTTTGTGACGATAAAGATGTTGTAAATTGGAATAATCGCAGCCCAGCCTGGATGGCCGGCCTTTTCAAAAATCTTCCAAAGCCCAGCGATCCAAAGTACAAAAAGAACTAGGTAAATAATAAGTCCCATGAGTTACCTCCCAAGGGTGAGTGGTTTAGCCGTGTGGCACCACTAATCGTACTCTGTGTCTGATGGCACATGATGGATTAAAGAAATAAGGGGATCGAGCTAGCAGGCGCACGGCAATGCCGTACATTTCGGGCAGCCGTCGGCAAATCGCTGTGCGGCGGCCGTCAGGTCAATTCCTTGCTGATTTGCCAAGGTCGCGATCCAGGCAATGACGTCGCCGAACTCGTGAATCTGCTGATCCTGAGTTCCCTTACGGACCGATTGGGCAAGTTCACCAACCTCCTCGGCCAACCAGGCGACCGTAGCTGCTACGCCACGCTCGCGATCGCGGTCGCCGTAGGTCCGTTCGATGATGTCTTGCAGTTCGGCCAGGTCCATCGATGGACCGTACTCGCCACAGCCCGAACGCCCTCGATCCAGTGTCCTTCGAGCAAAGGCGAAGTGTGCTCCCATCAAGAGCAACCCGCCCGTCATCATTACAAGTCCTTTCAAATCGCCGTCGAGTGACCCATCGACGTCTGATCGATAGATGAAATCGCCAAAGCAGGACATCTCACAGAATCCAGCGACTGAGTCCGGGCCCGGCAGGTTCGTCCCACTTAAGTCGGCGACCTCGCTGACGAAGAATGACAGCAAACCACGGTTCAGTGCCTAACCAGGTGGCTTCGTACCCGAGGTCATCCACAGACGCCTGCTGTTGCGCGTCTTTGCGAAACGAGTCCTTTTGCCGGCAAGCAGCTCAGCCGAAAGAAAGCGACCGGTGGGCCATCCGAAGGTAGGTGCTGAACTCGAACTCGTCGGTGCCGTAAGCAATGATGAACTCAGCATCCTGTCCGTTTTTTAACGTATTAGATCTCGCATCGGCTTTGCCTTCGTGACAACTCACTCCGGATGTGACGCACCGTTTTCAAGACAACAACTCGTCGACCAAAACCTTGCTATTACGCCGATTTTGCGAACAATGAATTGATCGGCTCATGCTCACTTTTGCGGCGTAACGTTCTCTACGTAACACCAGCCATTCCGCCGCAGAAGTGTTTTTTTGTCGGGGTGGGGAGATTTGAACTCCCGGCCTCCACGTCCCGAACGTGGCGCGCTACCAAGCTGCGCTACACCCCGTAGCAAGGGCCACGCTATCCGGCGTTGGCCGCTTCTTCCTCGGGCGAATCCACCACATCTGGTTCAGCACCACCGACATCGTCAGCAACAGAGTCGGGCGTTGGAAGGCCCTCGGTGTACGTACCGCCGTTGTTGATGGCGGTGACGGCTCGTTTCAATCGAAGCGAGTCGAGCGGCTTAATCAGCCAGCCCTCAGCGCCGCTGCGACGTGCAAGATGCAGATCGGCGCGGCGGTCAAGAAGCATCAGCACCGGCACGTGGGGGAGCAACCCTGACGATTCATCAAGTCGGAGCGACATCGTCACTGCCATGCCACCCATTGAGCCAATCTGCATGTCGAGGATTGCCAGGTCAGGGGTGTTTTTCTCGACCTCACCAGCAACCACCCGCCCCTCGCTACAGACAGTGAAGTTCACATCATCTGTACCAAGTGCCGCCGTAATGTCATCAATCACCCAGCTGGCGTCTGTCGCAATGACGATTTCCACAAATCCAAACGCTACCCGGTCGTTCCGCCAGTGCCGGAATCAACCGCCCAAAATCCCTGTGGCATACGGGGATCAGCCGAGCGCCTTACTCTGAAGGGTCGAAAAGGTGACCTGCGATGGCCTGCAGACCTGCGAGGTCATGCACGTCGCGGTCCAGCAAGGGCAGCGTCGCGATTGCGTTATCACCAACCACATCGGCGATTGGCGCGATGAGGACTCGCTCACGCTCGCGCAGCGTTCTCAGCTCAGCAACGTTTGTCCAAAGTGCCACCAGATCATCGTTGCCGACAGCGGCTCTTGCGGAAGCAGTCGCATCAGCAGCGGTGCCAACCCCGAACGCAGGCTGCGTGCGATTGATAATTACTGCGCCGGCCCTGACTCCCTGCTCGACAAGTTGTTGAGTGAACCAAACGGCCTCACTGATGGTGTCATGGCGCGGCGTCGCCACGACGACGAACGATGTCTCCGCTGCCCGGATCAGCGCCACCACTTCGTCGGCACGATCACGGAACCCAGTCTCCATACCGGCAAAGGCCTGGAAGAATGCCAGCGCCTCTGCGAGCACGTCAGAACCAACCACTCGGCCGATCGCTTTCAGAATCGGCTGCGCTGCTGAACCGAGCACCCGGAGACCACTCTTGGTCGGCAGCATCAACAGCTTGAACGCCCGATGGTCGAGGAACCGCGCTAGCACGCCGGGAGCCTCAAGAAAGTCAAGGGCATTGCGGCTCGGCGGTGTGTCGACGACAACCAAGTCGAAACGGTCATCACCGTGCAGGGCGTGCAGGGTCTCAGCAGCCATGTACTCTTGCGTTCCACTCATCGCTCCGGCCATGTTGCGATACAGCGGGTTGGCGAGAATTCGGTCGACCTGGGCACGGTCACCGGCGTGACGCCGCACCAGACTGTCAAATGTCGCCTCTGTGTCGAGCATCATTGCCCACAGCTCTCCGCCCGACGCCTTTGCCGAACTGAAGTCGATCCGTTGCGGCTCGGCAGCCAGACCGTCCTTTAAACCCAGGGCATCGGCCAGCCGACGGGCGGGGTCGATCGTGACTACCACCACCTTGCGGCCATGCGCTGCTGCTTCGAGGCCGAGCACCGCTGCCGTGGTGGTCTTGCCAACACCACCTGAGCCACAACACACAATCACGTTCGACGCGTCGATGAGACGCTGCACGTCAGCCATCAGTTGCCCTCGACTCCAGGCACATCGTTAAGCCCCAGGAGGTGGTCGGCTAAGGAGTCAATGTCCGTGGCGGTCAATCCGGCGACGAGTTGGGCAGGCAGAGTGATCTGCTCAAGAGGCAGTTCCTCCGACAAACGACCGACTTCAGCGCGTTCCATCGCACGACGCGATCGACGGAATGCTGCGGCATCAGCGAGGACCACCGCATCATCCGCACTAAGGGTTTGCCCGGCAGCTGCAACGTTTTTAATTGAAGGCAATGGGACGCCGGTGTCCACGCCGTTGATCACAACCGGACCAAGCTGGATCCCGACATTGTCTTCCAAAGCAAATGCTGTCTCGACAACTTCATTCACCGGAGTCGTCTCGGGCAGTGTGACGAGAACAACCTGACAGCGCTCGACGTCAGTGAGCAGTTCGATGACTTCGTCGGCTTGCGCTCGCACGGGCCCGCTCTGCACAGAATTTGCCAGTCCGGTGGCAGACGTGAGGAAAGTGATCGCATGACCTGCGGCCGGACCGTCGACCACGATGAAATCGTAGTTCTCCGATCGCTCGTATGCTTTTACTTTTCCAAGAACGATTACATCATCGATACCTGGCGCCGCTGTGCCGACCATGTCGATCACGCCGGTCTTATTCAGCCGCTTTGCGATTCGGGCAAAACCGTGATTTTGAAGATATTCGTTGAGAGCATCGGCTGCCGAAATGTGGACAACCTCAACCGATCCGGCCCCGTTTTGACCCTCACCGACGAGTAGCCGGTCGAGCGTCGGCTTGCCGTCAAATTCCACGACAAGAACAC
>PASB01000024.1 GCA_002711735.1 Ilumatobacter sp. | reverse complement strand
GCAGTGCTTACGTCGCCGCTTGCATCAGCATGGGCTTGGCACCGTAGCGCTGGAACCGGTCTCTCGGCGGATGCGATCCGAGTTGGCCCGGTCGTGCTGGCTGAATTACCCTGGCCGGCCGGCGACCTTGACGATGCAGTAGCGGCGCTGCAGAACAACGACGTTCGTTGCTGCGCGGCCGAAGTCCACGCAGCATTTACCGTCGGCGATGACGATGCGCTGAATAGTTGGTGGGAGGCTGCGCTTATCCGAATTGAGGCGCGACAGCCAACGAACGTCACAGTGCGGTCGCTCCCCGAATAAGGGACTGAACTGCGACAATGCTTCCGATGAACCGAGAATTGAACCGGCTAGTACGACGTTGGATTTACGGTGCGCTGATCACGTTGGGACTCGCCTTGGGTGCCACAGCGTGCGGCGACAACGCGTCAGGGCCGGAACTATCTGTGGCTGGCGGAAGAGGTAAAAGCCTGTCGGCGTCAAGTGGCTGTGCGGGATGTCATGGCACCGAGGGGCAGGGCGGCGTCGGACCAACCTGGCAGGGTCTTGCAGGAGCCGAAGTGGAACTAGCGGACGGCACCATGATTGTTGCTGACGACGAGTACCTGATTCGAGCGATTANAAAGCCAAACGCTGACCTGCGCGCCGGATTCCCGGTGCAGATGCCCCGAAATAACCTGAACGATCGNCAAATCGCCGATATTGTCGCCTACATCAACGACCTGGCTGACGTTACCCCGGGCAGATGACCGTGAGCTCTGCTGTCAGCGCAACCAGGGAGCAGTTGGGCTAGCNGTACCTGGACCACCGGTGAGGACATCGGCGCCGTCGGCCGTCACGAGGATAGTGTGCTCGTATTGAGCGGTGCGCCTGCCGTCCGACGTCACAGCAGTCCAATCGTCATCCCAGATTTTGTAGTTGATCGTCCCGAGAGTAATCATCGGCTCGATCGTGAACGTCATGCCTTCGCGCATGACGGTCGATGATCGCGAGTCGTAGTAGTGCAGNACCTGGATGTCAGTGTGGAATTGCTCGCCGATGCCATGNCCAACGAACGCCCGCACAACGCCGTACTTGTACGGCTTACATGTGAGCTCGATGGCCCGGCCGATGTCGCTGAGTGGGCTGCCCGGTTTAACGGCCTCGATGCCCCGCCACATCGCCTCTTCGGTGACTTGGACCAGCTGTTGACTTTCGGGATCAACATCACCAACGAAAAACGTGGCGTTGGTGTCACCGTGCACGCCGTTTAACCAGCCAGTGACATCGATGTTGCAAATATCGCCATCTTGCAGCTTGCGTGAATCGGGGATGCCGTGGCAGATCACTTCGTTGACGGACGTGCAGCATGCTTTGGGATAGCCGTGATAGTTGATTGTGCTCGGATAGGCGCCAGCGGCAACGAATGCCTCGTGCACAGCAATGTCGATTTCTTCCGTGGTGATGCCAGGAACCACCATTTTGCCGGCCATGGCAAGGACCTCGCCGGCGAGCTTGCCGGAGGCTCGCATTCGTTCAANGATGTCCGGTGACTTAATCCGGCCCTCGTCCCAAGCCTCGTATTCGCCGGTGTCGGCGTAGGGCGGCCGAGCGATGTGGTCCGGTACCGAACGCATCGGCGTGATGGTGCCCTGTAGGACTCGGCCCTCAGACTTCTTGTGACAACGCTTGTACTTGCGCCCACTTGCGCACCAGCATGGCTCGTTGGCCTGTGGCGGCGTGATCGGAGCGGTTCCGAGCGTNGATTTCATGNGATAATGCTAGGGGTCTGAGGCGCCTGTGCGCTCGTTGTGCCCGCCAGCCTCGCTTTGGAGCTGGGGGTAGCAGTCACCTAGTGGCGGCCAAATGGATTGATTGAGCGACTCGTGAAAGCGTTCAGCACGCGGATCACCTCATGTGCGCCCCAACGTTGCCCACGCTGGGCGGAAGGATCGAGCGGCTGAAGAATTCCGAGATCGACGAGTTGACGAACGGCACCGCCGACTGCCGAGTTGCTTGCATCAATGAGGCCGCTCAGGGACTTCGTGTCCACGATCGGATGTTCGAGGAGTTGGTCGACAATCGGATGCACCACCGAGTCGGACCTGATCGGTCCGGTGAGGTCTCGCCACCGGCGTACGATCATCTCGATGTCGTCAAACAGCATGCTGGCGCTGCGAAGCGCTGCAAACGTCGCATCTGCGCCGAGCTCGACGATCGGCACATAGTCGCCTGCCCGGTACTCGGTGAGCGCCTCGATGTAGCGATGCTTCTGGCTCACAATGCCAGCCGAAATGGGCAATGTTGCGGCCTTGGTGAGGCCGTCGCGGCGCAGCAGCGCGTGGATGAGCGCCCGGCCCACGCGTCCGTTGCCATCAGGGAACGGATGAATGGTCTCGAAGTGAGCGTGCATCACCATTGCNTGAATGAATACCGGGATGTCGTTGCGATTCATGAAATCGCACAGATCGTCGATGGCATCCGGGATGAGTCGTGCAGCTGGCGGCACAAAGGTGGCCGCAGGTGGACCGGCGGAATAGCTGCCGATCCACACCGGCTCCGTCCGCCACTTCCCGGCCAGCACAGGATGCGTGTCGATTAGGAGCGCGCGGTGAATGTCGAGAATTGTGTCGGACGAGATGTCGCTCGATAGGTCGATCGCCGCCACTGTGGCATCGACGTTGCCAATAACATCGGCTACTGACCGGTCCATTTCGTCGCCGGTCTCGGCCATGAACAGATCAGGCAGGGATGCCGCCACGTTCTCAATGCGTGACGACGCCGACGCCTCGATGCGCACCAGTAAAGTTTCGAGGGGAGCGAGCGTGTCACCAACTCGTATGTCGAACGCGGCGATAGCGGCACGAACGTCTTCGGAAATCAATGCGCAATCCGAAGGGATCAGCATGCTGGCGTCGGCGATCGGGTGAAGAATTGCCGACTGGTAGGTGCGGTCACGTGCTGAGCGACGCGAGTCTCCGCCCTCCGAAATCAGCCAGACCAGCTTCTCGAAACGGACTGGCGACCACAACGTGATCCCTCGGTCGGTTGCGGTGTACTCCGGAGCCATGGCGAGAAGTATGGTCGATCAGCGTCGCTCAGCTGGTTGTCAGTCGTGCATCAACCTGTTTCCTCCACGGCTTCGCACACAGCGGTATCTGCAGGAGTCTCGTCAACATCAGCTTTACCTACTGGAATCTCACACCCCCATGTGTCAGTAATTAAACGGTGGCGGTACAACATCAGGACTTCTTGGCTGTCTGTGTCGCTGGCGTCAGCGTCGCAAACGGCCAGGAAACCAGCAGCAGGGGCGACGTGGTGCCCAAAAGGATTCACTTCCGGGTGCTCGACCGTCGTGAGCGCGAGCGACGCCTATCGCAACCCGTACTTCCAGCTTTTCACCGTTCATACGGCACGGAGTGTCTCAGGTTGTGGTTTCGAATTGTGCGGCGCGTCGCATCGACCGGTATAGCTGCCATGCAAGCAGCAGGATGACGACGCCACCGGTACCGATGAGCACCCAGATCCAAGGGAATCCTCCGCCGTTAGGGATGATCTCCAGCTGCGGTGGCGGCGCTGTGGGGTCATACGTGAAGAGGTAGGCAGCCTCGACGCGGTCGCCGTCGTTGACGTCGGTACTGATGTGGCGCACCGCATACTGGCCGGGAGCTGACAGTGGCTCGGCGAGAATCACGGCGACCCGGAGGTTGCCGTTCTGCACCCAGTTGGATTCGACGATGTTTCCGTTCGGATCGGTGACTGACCCGTCGACGTCAGCAACCGTGCTCGAGTACCGCAACTGCATCTCAGTGATTGTGCCCCCGACCCGTGATCCCGGCGCGGGGCTCGCAGCACCGAGGCCCGAGTGGGCGAATGCAGTGGATGTTAAAAATCCAAGACCAATAATTGCGACCAGGACGGTCACTGCACGTGGACAGTGCCGCGTGTTGTTACTCATCGCGCACTTGAAATGGGGGGAGTGACCAGAGTAAAGATTCGAGAAGCAGTCGCTCGTTGGGGTTGCGCTCGAACGACTCGAGCGCAGTGTGAATCTGCTCAACGGCAGCAGCGCAGCTAGCAGCGTCGACGTAGGTATTGCCGGTCGTGACGGCCGAGATGGCCTGGTCTCGGTACGTCGACGCCAGGGTGGTGAGGCCGCTGCGGAGCTCGTCGGTGCGGTGTCGTCGCAGCTCGCGTTTGTGACGCTCTTCGAGTTGCTTCTTGCCGCTGCCTCGTTCACCGTGCTCCTTGATGCGAGCATCGAGCACCTCGACTTCGACCGCGTGTTGCTCCGCAAGCGGGTTGGCCGCAGCATCAATGAGGGCAAGGAGACGTGCAGCGAGTCGCATCGCCACGGCACCGGTGCCATCGAGTTCCTGTGGTGTTTCGATGAAGGCCTTGCGACGGTTAGCCAAGTCGGGATCGGTCGCTAGCACGCGGGCGCGGTCAAGGTTGCCGAGAGCTGCCTTCGACGCGGTCATCGCACCTGCCGGATTGATGCCTTCAGTCAGGAGGCGTGCTGCGATGACATCAGGGCTGATCGTTCGGAAATCGATTCGAGCGCAGCGCGACGAAATAGTGATTAATTCGTTCGGCACGAAGTCGGCGAGAATGACGAAAGTCGTCGACTCCGGTGGCTCTTCAATCGTCTTCAGCAACAGTGCTGCACCATGGGGCGACAGGAGATGAAATTCGTCGAGGATAAGTACCTTGCGAGCGCCTTCAGTTGGTGCCAGTGACGATACCCGGACGACTTCCTTGGCTTGCTCAGCCGAGATCGATGCGCCAACGCGTTGTACTTCGAGGACGTCCGGGTGTTCGCCGGCGATGATGAGTCGGGCATCTCGATGGCTTCTAGTTTCTCCGCCCGACAGAATCGACGCGGCGAAAGCGCGCGCCGCTTCGAGTTTGGTCGACCCTGACGGCCCGACGAACAGGTATGCATGCACCGGCCCACGAGCGACGGCCGCCCGAAGGTGCCCGATTGCCTGCTTCTGCCCGACGACGTCTTCCCACACGTCACCCGGATCACCGAGGTTGAGTTGCGGTTGTTGATGACCGACCGCCGATACGTCGACGCTCGTAAATACTGAAGCTCCGTCAGCAGTGGGAGCTTCTTCAAGCTGTTCTTCGGTCAACTCATCGTCGTTGATGTCGCTCACAGCAAGCCTCGTTCCGTAAGGGCAGCGACGATCGTGTCCTCGACTTCTCCGATGGTGCCGTGTCCGTCGATGGTGATCCATCGCTCGGGCTCGAGCCCTGCCATCGTTCTGAATCCTTGAATCACCCGTTGGTGAAAGGCTTCGCCTGCTGTTTCGAATCGATCAAGATCGCGCTTGCGGAGGCGCTCAGCAATCATTTCCTCAGGAGTGTCGAGGAAGACAACGAGTTGTGGCCAGCGTCCAGCTGTCGCCCAGTCGTTGATCTGTTTCAGTTCCTCGACAGGAAGTTGACGACCGAACCCTTGGTACGCAAGAGTCGAGTAGAGCGAACGATCGCTGACAACATTTTGCCCGGCCTCGAGCGCAGGAGTCACCACTTCGACGATGTGCTGGGCACGGTCAGCGGCGGTCATTAACGCCTCGGCCCGAGCAGAGAGGTTTGTGACGGCGTTGTCGTGGAGAATCGCGCGTAATCGGGCACCAACCGCCGTGCCGCCTGTTTCGCGTGTGAGTACTGCACCGAGGCGATCGGCGAGTAGCGCAGCCTGAGTGGATTTGCCGCAGGCTTCAGCGCCCTCAAACGCAATGTAGCGAGGCGCAGTCACGGAGGTCGAGGTTAGAGGACGACGTGGCACCGAGCACTATGTCGTTTGGTCATCAGGTTGCATCATCAGCAATGTCAGTGATGATTGGCTTTTTGGTGGCTGCCTTTTTCTTAGGTGCCTTTTTAGCTGCGACCCTCTTCTTTGAAGTGCTCTTCTTATTTGCAGCTTTCTTTTTTGCAGCGGCCTTTTTCTTTGTGGCCTTGGCCTTTTTGCCTGGTGTGCCACCCTTGGCAATTATTGCTTCGCGGCGAATGGCGAGCAGTTCGTAGGCGCGCTCGGGTGAGATTTCCTCGAGTCGGTCTCCCTTGCCCAACGATGCGTTCGTTTCGCCGTCAGTGACATAGACACCAAAACGGCCGTCCTTGGCGGTCACATTTTTTTCGCTTACCGGGTCGACACCGAACTCCTTCAGCGGGCCCTTTGCGGCGAGGTTGCGGCCGCCGCGCTTATAGACCTTTGGCTCGGAGAAGATCTTCAGTGCTTCGTCGAGCGTGATTTCAAGTAGACGGTCCTCGGAATCGATGTTCCGGTAGTCCTTCTCCTTCATCACGTAGGGCCCGTACCGGCCGTTGTTTGCAAAGATCGGAATGCCGTCGTCCGGGTCGTCGCCAAGGTGGCGTGGTAGTTGCAGCAGTTTCTCGGCGTCATCCATCGTGATGCTCTCAAACATCATGGTTTGGAACAGCGACGACATCTTCGGTTTATCCATGCTGGGAGGCGGATTGTCGTGGTCACCCCATTGTACGTACGGGCCGTAACGGCCGTTCTTCGCGAATACGGGGAGCCCATCGAGTTCGCCGATCGGATCGTCCATCTTCGGAGCGTTGAGTAATTCGATGGCTTTCTTGACGGTGAGTTCGTCCGGTGCAAGATCATCGGGGACTGACGCAGTGTCTTCGCCCCGTTTCACATAGGGGCCGTACTTGCCTGGCTTGGCGACGACTGCGTTGCCATCAGGGTCATTGCCGAGCGGGAAGGTGTTGATCTCGGCGGCATCGATGTGATCGAGGTTCTCTTCGACGAGTCGCTTCAGGCCGAGAAGTGCGTCTTCGCCATCGCCGGCCTCGGCAGTAATCGCAGGGACGGAATCGTCACCCTGATCACCCCAATAGAAACGTTGGAGCCATTTGTCCTTTTGGCGCTCGCCTTTGGCGATGGCGTCAAGATCGTGTTCGGTCGACGCTGTGAACTCGTAATCGACAAGCGCCTCGAAGTGCTCTTCGAGCAACCGGATCACTGCAAACGCAGTCCACGTGGGGACTAGCGCTTGGCCCTTCTTCCACACGTAACCACGGTCCTGGACGGTCTGGATGATCGATGCCCACGTGGAAGGACGGCCGATGCGTAGTTCTTCTAGACGTTTGACCAGAGACGCTTCGGTAAAGCGTGACGGCGGTGTCGTTGTGTGGCCATTTGGTGAAATAGACGAGATCGGTACGAGATCCCCCTGCTTGAGCGGTGGCAACAGTGCTTCTTTGTCAGCTGCATCTTCGCCGGTCTCTTCCCTCGATGCGACGTAGACGGCCCGATATCCGGGAAAGGTAATCGTTGTGCCTGAGGCGGCGAATTCGCAGTCGATTAACTCGCCGGTGGAGCGGTCGACGGAATCGGCAGCCAGGCGAATCGAGACGGTCACGCCGGCAGCGTCGGCCATTTGTGAGGCGAGCGTCCGCTGCCAAATGAGTCGATAAAGCGCGAGCTCCTGGCTGTTCAGCTCCGAAGACACGGCCACTGGTGACCGGTACGGCGTGGTCGGCCGGATGGCCTCATGGGCGTCCTGGCCTTGCGTCTTCTTCTTGTATTGCTTGGGTGCAGCGTTGAGGTACTTTGACCCGTACTCGCTTGTGACGGCATTGCGCGTTGCCGCCATCGCCTCTTCAGAGAGGATGACGTCGTCAGTACGCATGTAGGTGATGAAGCCACGCTCGTAAAGCCCTTGGGCGACTCGCATCACCTGGCTGGAGGACAGCCGGAGTTTACGGCCGCCCTCCTGCTGTAACGTCGAGGTCATAAACGGAGCCTTCGGAGATGATCGGTACGGTTTTTCCTCGATTGAGCGAACAGCGAACTGCTTGCCACCAAGCCCCTCCGCGAGCTCGTGTGCACGGGCCTCGGTTAACTGCACAGTTGTCTTGTCATTCTTGGACGTGACAATCTGGCCGCTGTCGTTGAAGTCCTTACCGGTCGCAACCCTGGCACCTGCGACGCCGACCAGTTTCGAGTCGAACGATGGGTCGGTGGCTGTGATGGCGTCGATGTCCCAGTAATCGGTGCTGACGAAGGCCATGCGTTCACGTTCGCGTTCGACAATCAGGCGAACGGTCGGACTTTGGACGCGTCCGGCTGAAAGGCCGCGATTCACGCGACGCCACAGCACCGGCGACACTTCGTAGCCGTAAAGACGGTCGAGGAGACGACGGGTTTCAGCGGCGTCGACCATGCCGTAATCGATGCCGCGTGGGTTGCTGACAGCGTGGTCAACAGCGGCCTTGGTGATCTCGTGGAATACCATCCGCTTCACGGGAACCTTCGGCTTCAAGTACTCGAGCAGGTGCCACGAAATAGCTTCGCCCTCGCGGTCTTCATCGGTCGCAAGATAGAGCTCCGAGGCGTCTTTCAATAGCGCTTTGAGTTCTTTGACTACCGTCTTGCCCCTATCCGTCAGCTCATAGGTGGGCTTGAAACTGTTCTCAACATCAATATTGAGCCCCTTGGATGGAAGGTCAGCAACGTGGCCCACAGAGGCGCGCACGTCGTAGTCGCTGCCGAGGAACTTGGACAGCGTCTTGGCCTTCGCAGGCGATTCGACGATGACGAGGGGTTTGGCCATGGAGCGCTCTCGCTAGGGGACTGGGATGCGGGATGTCAAGTGGCAGTGTGCCGGATCAGCACCGATTTCACATGGCAGGACGCTGGGGCGGGGTTCTCGTCCCGACTTTCCTGCATGCCCGCGACGGCTCAACGAGGTACCTTTCCTCTTATGCGGGTCGACCCTCAGCTCGGTCCATTGGGCTGGACCGAAGCATTTGATCGGCGCTGGCGGGATCTCGGCGCCCCTGGTCAGCCGGCGCGTGTTTCACGTATCGACCGCGGCTGGAGCACGGCGATCCGAACGATGGCGCAAGCCTGCGGTACCGATGAACCGATCCGCATGCGCAACATCGGTGCTGAGGTCGCAGTCGGCGACTGGATCGTCGTCTCGGACGACGGCGAGAAGGTCGACCATGTTCTGGAACGCACTTCAGCGTTCACTCGGCGAGCATCCTTCGATGGCATGCGGGCCGTGTCGCACACGCTGGCTGCGAATATCGACGTTGTCTTTCTTGTGCACGCGCTTGGGTCGCCGCCAAGTCCGCGCCGTCTTGAACGCGAATTGGTTCTCGCCTACGACTCGGGCGCGGAGCCGGTGGTCATCTTGACCAAGACTGACTTGGTCGACAATCCAGAGACAGGCCGAGTTGGGTTGGCTGATGTTGCACTGGGCGTCCCAGTTCTGCTTGCGAGCGGACTCACCGGCGAGGGCATCGATGACCTGCGCTGCTACGCCGCTGGGAATCGCACGCTGACGTTCCTCGGGGCAAGTGGAGTCGGCAAGTCCACGATTGTCAATGCGCTGCTTGGCAACGAACGGCAGGCAACCTCGGAAGTACGCAAAGGCGACCAACGCGGCCGCCACACCACGGTGGCTGCTGAGTTGGTTCCGCTCGCTGAGACCGGCTGGTTGATCGATACGCCTGGTGTGCGCGCCGTCAGTCTCTGGTTGTCGGGCAACGGCATCGAACGAGCTTTTGCCGACGTGTTCGACCTGATGGACGGCTGCCGATTCAGAAATTGTAAACATGACCAGGAACCGGGATGTGCGGTGCAGGCAGCGATTGTGTCGGGCGAACTTGACCCGGTTCGCTTGTCGGCAATGGAGAAGCTGATTGAGGAAGAAGCTGCTCTTGAAGAAGAGCAAAGGGCGCGGGAGAAAGTTGCGGATCGACGACGAGGTGGCAAGAAACCGCCGGACAAGTCGGAGTATCAATGAGGCGCGAGATCAGACCAAGTCGAGATAACCGTGACGCAAAGACTGGTCGAGCACCGAACGGTAAGCCGTACGAATCCGTGTGGGACTTCCCACGTCCGCCAATGATCGAATCAGTCGAATGGAGAATTCGTGTGCGACATGCCGATGTCGCGATCGTAGACGCGCCGCGATGTCTCCGGGTTCTTGAGACGAGTCAGCCACCGGCGTACTACGTCGAGCCGGAGTTCGTGGATCGGACCCTGTTCATGGGGTCTGATCGAACGACCTCGTGTGAGTGGAAGGGCGTAGCTGACTATGTCGACGTGTACGCAGGATCGTCGGTAGTCCGTCAGGGCGCTTGGACCTATCAAAATCCCACCGACCGTTTTGCTTCCCTTTCAGGTTGCTGGGCGTTCTACGCGCAACGATTCGACGAGTGCAGAGTCGATGATGAACAGGTGACTAGCAACGAAGGCCAGTTCTACGGTGGATGGGTCACGGCGAATGTGACTGGCCCGTTCAAAGGAGCGCCAGGCACGTTGCACTGGTAGCTCAGCGGCGTCGCGGTTGCATCGGGGTGAGGCCCTGGACTAGGCGTCACGCGACAGCTGGGGTGCTTTCCAAGCTGCGCCTGCACGGGACCAAAAGTGGTGGGTATTCACTGCTCTGATCGGTAAGGGTCCGTAGATGTGGGGGAAGAGCTCATTGGCGTCGGGTGTGGGTGGCTCCCACAAGACCTGTGCAGGAACGAGTAGCGGGTCGATCGTGAGTAGCACCAGCTCGGTTAGATCACCGTAGAAGCGGTTCGCAGTCGCCTCGATCTGCTCTGCCGTCGAACAGTGGATGAAGCCCACATCGCCGAGCAACATCCCGCGTGTTGACACGGAGTATTCACCCGACGCAAAGGCGTCGACCCAATCGCCAGGAAGCGCAATGTGGAATATTGGACGATCGCTGCCGTTCTGATCGGTCACGCGATTGATGTCCTGACGGCAATGGCCTGATCTACACGTGTTCGTTCAAGTCGCATCCGTAGCCGTCCGTTATTGCAGACGATTTCAAGGTCGCCGCCCGCTTGGCGCGCTGCAGCCGCAGCGCCGAGTAAAACACCGAGGCCTGCGTCGTCTAGCGCAGCAACACCGTCGAGGTCAGCCACGACTAGTTCGCTGCTATTGGAATGGATCGTCCGTAGAAGCGCATCGCGGAAGATTGCGACCGACGCGAGATCAACGACACCGTCAACGGCAACGGTCGGAATGCCACCGACGGTGCTCGTAGTGGTTCGTAGATCCATAACCCGACAGGCTACGGCTGTTGTGCCCTGACGCTGACTGCCTTGATCGAGTTGAGTGACCAAAGCACACATATTTCAATTGGGCCGCCGCCAGGGTTCTGGCCGCATCGTGGTGGCGGTCGAACTCGACGAGGGTTTGAGCGATCAGGCGGTGGACTCGGCGCCGTGGTCGTTCGGCCCCGGCGTGCCGGCCTGCACGTAGAAGACGAGCAGGATGATGACCCCAACCAACGGGATCAACCCCAGCAAGATCATCCACCCAGATTTGTTCGTGTCGTGCAGTCGTCGCACCGCTGCAGCAAGGCTCGGCACCAGCACGGCGAGGGAGTAGATCAAGTACAGAATGAAGAAGATGCCCGAGATGCCGCTGAGCACCAGCAGCACGAGGTAGACGAGGAAGTTCGCCAGTGCGAACCACCAGAATCCGGGCACCGAAAGGCGGCCCGAGAAGTTTGCGTAGTTCTCGAGCAACGCCGACTTGTAGGCGGTGGTTAACTTGTCCATGCCTCCGACGATAGTTCATTTGTGAATATCGAGCGTGAACATTGCGGGTCACGACGACGAGTGCGAAAGCCAGCGTCGACACTGATCTCGACGAAACCTGAGCACAGAAGTTGTTGCCATGAGGACGGCGACCCCTACTTTGGTAAGACCGGTTTACTCGACGCTGGCACATAGGCCCACAGAGGCGCTCCGTGGTAGACGTCGCAACAGGGGCTGTGGTAGTTGTTCGTGCAGTTCTCACGGACTTCTTTCGTAACCTCGTAGGCCCACTCGGCAGGACACCCAGGCAGGGGGCCGCATCCCCTACTTGCTCACCTCGGTAGGCGCCGAGCCACACGGGGTGGCCGTTGGTGGCGGCCTCTGCGACGGCTGGTCTCGCTCACATCGGCACTATCATCTACTGCGGAGATGTCTGGGTACCTGGTGGGCTCCGCCGCCTTCAAAGCGGTTGGGATGGGCGATCCCCATCCGGCGGGTTCGATTCCCGTCCATCTCCGCCAATCGCAAGACCCCGCTCCGACCCGCACGCCCCGAGGGTTTAGGAGCGGGGCTTTTGCGATCCCGGTTCGAAAGAGCTTCTGGCGAGATCGGCCCATCGAAGAATTTACTGCCCGCATTTCATACGGTTACTTTCAGATCAGCATTTGGCTCTTTCGAAAAGCCTCGAAACAGGTGCGATCCAATTCGGAGCGGATTCTCGTCCCTCTCGGCCGTCAGTGAGCGGTTTAGGGTCCGGAACCGGCCCGGCTGCGATAGCGAACGTGATGCTATTTCTGACCGATGATGCCAAGCCACGATGAGACTCAGGCACCGCTAGGTCGGTAGTTTCGCGGAATGGCAGCTCTTGAATCCACCGCGGACATGTACGACCTTCGAATGTCAGAGGAGGTCCGACCGCTTTATGAAAAGGTGAAGGCCTTTATTGCCGAAGAGGTACAGCCAATGTCGGAGAAGTTCTTCGAGCTGGGCGCGACCCGCGAAGACCGTTGGGGATACGCACCCGGGCAGCTTGAACTACTTCAGGAAGTCAAGGACAAGGCCAAAGCAAACGGGCTGTGGAACTTTTTCCTGCCCGACGCCGAAACTGGCGAAGGTCTCTCGAATCTTGACTACGCCTACATTGCTATTGAGCTGGGCAAGAACCCGCTCGCCTCAGAATCGATGAACTGTGCAGCGCCGGACACCGGCAACATGGAGGTCCTGGAAAGGGTTGGCACAGAGGCTCAGAAGGAACAATGGCTCAAGCCGCTGCTCGCCGGCGAGATCCGCTCGGCGTACGCGATGACTGAGCCCGACGTGGCCTCCTCTGATGCCAAGAATGTTGCGTGTCGGGCCGAGCGAGATGGTGATGAATGGCTGATCAACGGCGAGAAGTACTACATCTCCGGTGCGGGCGACCCGAGATGCAAAATCATGATCACGATGGTGCAGACCAGCCCCGACGGTCCCCCGCACCAGCGCCAATCGCAAATCCTCGTCCCAATTGACACACCCGGAGTGCAGATCCTGGGCCCAATGCACGTGTTTGGCAAGGATGACGCCCCGCACGGCCACATGCACATCAAGTTTGACAACGTCCGTGTGCCGTACGAGAACATCCTCCTCGGTGAAGGCCGCGGCTTTGAGATCAGCCAGGTTCGACTGGGCCCCGGGCGAATCCACCACTGCATGCGAGCCATTGGTCAGGCTGAAAAGGCACTTGAGATGATGGTGTCACGCGGCCTCAGCCGTGACGGTTTCGGCAAGCCGCTTGCCAAGCTCGGTGGAAATACCGAGATGATTGCCAAGTCGCGCATCGAGATTGAGTCGATGCGTCGCATGGTGCTCACTGCTGCCAATGCGATGGACAAGCTCGGCAACTCCGAAGCACGCGTATGGGTGTCGGCGGTTAAGGCCATGGTCCCGATCCGGGTATGCGAAATCATCGACAACGCGATGCAAATGCACGGAGCGACAGGAATTTCGCAGTGGACGCCGCTAGCGGATATGTACACCTCACAGCGCACTCTGCGTCTTGCTGACGGACCGGACGAAGTGCACTGGATGGTCGTCGGTCGCAAGGAGGTCAATGATGGTGAAGAAAAGGCTGCCTCCTACAACCCGAAAGAGACGTTCCTCGCCAATACGAGCAACGTGAAGGAAGGCGCATTTTCGGGACCTGCATGACGTCCAAATGACTGCAGGCAGTGCCGGCCTGTTGCCACAATTCGTGGCCAGCGTGCCCGCCGTTGCGTCGTTGGTATCTGCGAGATACCGCCACCTTTTGGCACAGAGCGATGACAGTCAGAACTGGGTTGAAATTGCTTTCCCTGCTGTGATCCAAGTCCAACCTTGAGGTCCAACGTTTCTCAGGGATGCTTGAGTTGTCGGCGCTCGCCAACGAACGTGCTGGTCCCGACGAGGAATACGCAAACCGAGGACTCGATTTCTGGTGTGGCGTCAAAGCCATCGGGTTTGAATACGCCGAAAGAGAACTCGTGCTGAAATCTCCGTGAGAGCGGACCCGCTAGTGGTAGCCAAGGTTCCATTGCCAACGAACCCGGCACGTTGATCAATTGTCATGCACTTTTGGCCGGCGCGGAGCCAATGGGGCTTGAGACAGGTGGGTGGAACTAAACGGCGAGGAGGTCTCGGGCGCCAGTGTCGCTCGAGGGATGACGCAGCTTGCTCATTGCACGGGCTTCGATTTGGCGAATGCGTTCGCGGGTGAGGTTGAAGTGTTCACCGACCTCTTCGAGTGTGCGCGGTTCACCGCGATCGAGACCGAAGCGCAACTTGAGGATTTCACGCTCGCGTTCATCAAGCGGAGCCAGCAAGCGGCTGATTTCTTCGGGCAGCAGCGCTGTGGCTGCCACTTCGAACGGAGACTCCGCTGAGCGGTCTTCAACCACGTCGCCGAGCTCGGCGTCACCGTCTTCTCGGAGCGGCTCGGAAAGCGACAGTGGCTCTGCCGCAAAGCGAAGGGCCTCAGTGACCTTGTCTTCGGGCATTTCAACTTCTTTAGCCAGTTCGGTCAATGTGGCAGGACGGCCATATTTGAGTTCAAGGCGCGAACGCGCTTTTTGTAGGCGGGCCAAAGTGTCGCCGGCGTGGACCGGGAGACGAATGGTGCGGCCGGTATTTGCAATCCCGCGAGTAATGGCTTGACGAATCCACCAGGTGGCGTAGGTCGAGAATTTGAAGCCTTTACGCCAGTCAAACTTCTCAACTGCGTGCATAAGACCGAGGTTGCCCTCTTGAATGAGGTCAAGCAGTGGCAGACCCGAGGCCTGGTACTTCTTAGCGATCGAAACAACTAAGCGGAGGTTCGACTGCACGAACTGGCGCTCAGCTTGTTCACCTTTTCGGGCCGTACGGCGGTACTCACGTTTTTTCGCTGCAGTGAGTTCTTTGCCAGCCGAATCGAGATGTTCAATCGCCTCGTTACCAGCTTCGATCGCCTTGGCGAGTCGGACCTCGTCGTCTTTCGTAAGGAGCGTGTACTGCCCGATATCGGTGAGGTACAGACGGACGAGGTCTTCATCATCCCGTTCAACGCGATCTTTGGCCACCGGCGGCTCCCACTTGTTGATAGTCGTTCTTTCTCGGTGGCCGATGTGCTATGCGCCTCGACCCCCGAGACGAACGTCACGATACCGACCGCAGGCCTTCACCCAACCTGACGTGGATGGAATCACCAAAATCGCACACTTCCGATCGGGCGCGGCGAATGAGGCACAGTGGAGCGATGACCGACAACTTGAATGGCGGAGACAGCAGCAGCGGCCAAGACGATGACCTAGACGTTGAGCTTGTCGTTGTCACGTTGACCTTTGACGCGAAGCCCAACGATTCGGACAATGCAACGCTGCTCGGTGTGCTTTCCAAATACATCGTTCTGACGCGCATGGAAGATGGCTGCCGCAACGTCGATCTCTGCTCCAGCGTCACCGAACCAGGCCGCCATCTCATCGTGCAAAAATGGTTCTCAGACGAGATGCAACAAACGCACTTTGACTCCGAACTCATGGTCGAAATGGCGCATGCCTGCCAGGGCCTGCTGGCCTCAGCGCCTGATATTGACCTCTGGGAAGCAACCAGCGCTCACGACCTGCGCTGAGCTGGCTGGAGTGGAATCAGCTTCGGCGAGACACGGTGAGGTAGTGCGCAGCATCGGAGCCTGACAGCGGTCCAGATCGTGACACCGGTAAGATTAGAACATGTCTAATCCAGTCTTTAACGACGAGACCATGAAACGAGATGCCGCAGGATGGGCGGCACCGGTCCGCGGCGGGCACACTGCGCCTGTTTCCACAGGATCCCCGCTCAACACCCCTGTCAATGACGGTCCGACTACGCCGTGGTCGAAAAATGTGATGACCGTGAATGGTACGATCACAGCCACAGCTTCGTTGCTCATTCTGCTGCTCATCTCGGCATCGTTTGGGTGGAATGCAGCAGGCGGCACGGCCCCTACGGGTGAAGCGACATACTCTTTCCCACCCGTGGCAATGATCGGCATCATCGTGGGCTTCATTGCAGTGATCGCATCATCGTTCAAGCCGATGCTGGCGAAGTTCCTCGGTCCAATTTACGCACTGGGCTACGGCTTTGCCGTCGGCGCTATCTCGAAAGGGTACGAGACCTTCCAGAACGGGATCGTGCTACAGGCCGTTGGCGCCACGATCTCGGTCTTCCTTGTCATGCTTGTCCTCTACCGGACTCAGATCATCAAGGTCACCGATAAATTCCGCCGCAGCATTATTTTTGCGACTCTCGGCATCGCGGTGCTGTACGGCGTGTCGTTCCTGATGAGCTTGTTCGGCGCCTCAATCAGCTTCATCAACAGCCCAAGTTTGTTCGGCATCGGCTTTTCAGTAGTCGTGTGTGTTGTGGCGGCCATGAACCTCGCTCTTGACTTCGATCGCGTCGAAAAAGGTGTGGCAGCGGGTATGCCAAAGACCTACGAGTGGGTGTCTGCCATCGGTCTTCTCGTGACTCTCGTTTGGCTCTACCTCGAAATGTTGCGCCTGCTGTCCAAACTCCAGTCGCGCTGAGCAAAATATCGATCAGAATGTCTTTGAGCAGTACCCGTCGTCTCGCTGAGGCGGCGGGTACTGCTGCGCTTGGCGGCATGTTCGCCGGCGCAGCCGGGTCTGTGGTTGGTGTCGCTGTTCCTGCTGCGGCTATTGGGGGACTGAATGGCGCCATTTCAGGTTGGCGACAGACTTACGACTGGAAATGCTTCAATGGCCTCGTGGCGTTCACACTTGACTCCACTTGGGGACTGCCGATGACCGGTGTTGGCATTGTTGCCCAGAGTGTCGGTCTGCTCCTGCCATCATCTGGCTACGTGCCCGAGCTAAGCGAGCGGCACAATCGGCATGTGTACCGGCGTGGATTTCGAGTCCGCAAGGGGTTCGCCGTCACCCTTGGCAATGTGATCTCCCAAGCCGGTGATATCGAACGCCCTCGACGCGCCCGGCTCGTGACCGACCACGAAGACGTTCACGTCTGGCAGGCCCGCTGGTTCGGGCCTGGCTATCCGGTGCTCTACGTCGGATGGATGGTGCTCGGTGGTGCATTTGGAGCGATCCGCTGGGCAGCCGGCCGCCGCAAACGCGGCGATCGGCTGTTTGCCACCATCGAGTCAGCGGCGTACTACCTCAACCCGTTCGAATGGTGGGCCTATAGCCGCGACAACTACTGGCCACCGAGCGGAAAAGTTCCTGACTTTGGGTGGCGTCAACCGTGTTGTCCGCCGCTCACCGCTGCACGTCCGGAACGGCCCTCTGGCATCGAACAGATGAGCCGCTGAACGTCACTGTGGGAAATGCGCAGCTTTCAGTCGGTCAACACTGCGAGTTGACGAAGCAGCGCAGCGTTGAACTCGGCCGGCTTTTCCTGCTGAGTCCAGTGGCCGGCATCGGCGATCAACAGGTGACCGCGGTAGTCCGGTAACGACGTTGCCATTGATTCGACGTACTCCATTCGGTACGCAATCACCATGTCTTTGTCACCACCGATGAACGCGACCGGCATCGGCGGGGCAGGAAGACCCTTCGTCAGCTCCCAGTCGGCGTCGAGGTTGCGGTACCAGCTGATCGGGCCGAAAAATCCACTAGCGGTGAACTGCTCGACGAATCGATCAAAGTCCGCTGAGGGCAGCCACGAGGGGAGCCCGTCGGGCGCACCGCTCGGTGCACCCCAGGTGTCAAGCAGACCGGTTCCGGACAACGGCGGCAGTTCGCTAGTGGGCGGCGGCGGTGCGGCGGTTTCACCCGAACCGCCCCAGATCACCGTACGTAATGAACGAGAGACATCGGACTCGAGTTCGTTCTCCGCTAGCTGGGGGAGTTGGAAGTACAGCATGTAAAAGAACCGGTCGCCGTAAATAGCGTTAAATAACTCGGTCGGCTGCATCGGCCAAGGGGTGTAGGGCACGCTGACGTTCACGACGCCGGCAACCCGATCGGGGTGAAACCGTGCCAAGTCCCACACCACGAGTGCACCCCAGTCGTGACCGACGAACGTCGCCGTGTCGGTCTCGATGTCGTTTAGGAGCGCGATCAGATCAGCTGAAAGGCGGTCGCTGCGGTAGGCATCGACATCCTTCGGTGCGGAGGACCTTGCGTAACCGCGCTGGTCAGGCGCGAGGACGCGATACCCCGCAGCGACAAGCGGATCGATCTGATGTCGCCATGAGTGGGAACTTTCGGGCCAGCCGTGGGCGAGCACAATGACAGGATCACCCGGTGTACCGGCATCTATGACGTCAATATCGATGCCACCGAACTCATCAGAGGTGTGGACTCGACGAACAGTGTGTCTAGGCATGGTGAAAAAGTAGACGATTGGTCGAAGCTGAGAGTCAGGGCGAGTTAGATGTCGGCGATGCCAGCGACGACCTCGGACCAGCTAAGTTCGTCAGCAGCCCAGAGTCGCTCAAAGTCTGCATCGCCGGCGTTGCTGAAGCCAAAACGATTGCGATGGTTGTAGCGCCAACGTTGTGTATTGATCTCAATGCCGGCGCGAGCAAGACGTCCAGCGCAGTAGGTGTCCCACGCGGCGGACTCGGCCAGAGTCAGGTCATCATCCGCGCCGGCACCGGCAAAGTCGGCACGCATCCGATCGCGGGCACGTAGCAACATCCGGCCAACCGATGTCTGGGTTTGGTTGACGCCCAGAGTCGTGAGATGTTTGGTGTTCTCGATGGCTCCACTCATCGCATTGATCAGGATCGTGGCATCCGACGACGGGGCGTCAATCGAGCACGTGATTTTGGCCAAGAGGGTCGTCTCATCGACGACAAGCGAAATCGAATTACTAACCCCGAGTGTCTCGGCGAGTGAGCCAACGATGGCTGCGATCTCGTTGGCGTCGTATTTGACCTGTGTGAACTCAGCAGGATCGACCGAGACCTGCCCGGCGACAAGAGCGGCCACGATCAGGCGTCGGCGAACGCAGAAGCGGCGTCTTGGGCCTGTTTTACTGCCTGGCTACGCTCGTTAAAGGCGTCCACGCCGAGCTTGTTAATCGTGTCGTTCTCGTCGTCGGTGAAGCCTGCGAGCTCGCGGAACCGTCGAGCCAACTTGAAGCTGCTCTCTTCATGGTCACCGCGGGCGCCCCCAAAGCTGAAGAGCTTGTCGACGACCTGCTGGAATTCGAGTGCTTTCGTGCGGCGGTCAGGGTCTTTTTCAGTCACCTTACGCAACCAGTCCGAGCCCATCTTGACGTGTGTCACCTCGTCGGCGAGCATCCAGTCCTCGCAGAACTCGAGATACGGATCACCCGCCAAGTCACCAAATTCTTTCATCTGGGTGAAGACATCGATCGCGAGCCCCTCTAACGCCCGGTTGACTCCGGCAAGGCGAAGTACTGGATCGTTAGAGCAGGCAGCTTCGAAAAGCACCGTGTTTTCTTGGAACTCACCGAGCTCAGTACCCATCCAGTCGCCAAGCTTGGCGCTGATCTCGACGTGGCGAGCTTCGTCCCATGCCTGACGGGCCATGTCGAGTTTAAGTTCGAAAGGAATCGTGTCGCCGCTGCCGTCACCAGCCTCGAAATCGTGTGCGGTGCGGCCAGCACCTTCAAGTGCCTGGATCTCGCCAACCATGATGCCGTGCATGAGGCCGCGTGCACGATCAGACGCGTCTGGGCGATCTGGGGTCAGGCGATTGCCTGCCGAACGAGACTTTGCAGATTTCCGATTCGACGCAGGCTCCATCGGATTTCGTGTGTCGGCGAGCCGCTCAGCCATGTTTGTCTGCACGAACCGCTCGTCTCGGGCGAGGTCTTCGACGGGAAAGAACTGACGCATGATGAACCCCCAGATGGTCTGGTCAGACTAGGTAAACCTGATCGTAGCCGCGGATTGGTACGCCGTGCTGGTCGAACGGGTTCAGAAGCCGTCAGACGATGAGCCGCCGATGCTGCCGGGCCCGGTAATGCCGCCGGCCTCGACCATGATCGTTTCGAGCTTTGCCTGGTGACTGGCCGCCCGTTGCACGTCTTCGGGCGTGGTGATCAGGGACTGCAACATCATCTCGCCATCGCGCCAATCATCGAACTCGTCCTGCAGGATAAAATTAATCGAGCGGATGGTCGGAGCGTCGGTGATCTCGCTTGTGTTGTTGCGGTGGTACGTGTACGCCGAAATGAAGCGCGGGATGAGCACGCGGTAAACGCCAACGAGCTTCTCGATGGTCAGCTCGGGCGCTTCTGGCTCGGTCATCGCTGCGATGAAACGCACGATTGCGTCATTGGCTGGCACCGTCAGGCGCTCGGGCTTCATTTCTCGAAGTTCGGGAAGCCGCTGATTCCACAGATCAGCGTGCCAAGCATGATGGTAGCAGTGGGCTCCGAGGCGCATTTTGATGTCAAGCTCGGGAACGGTCGCAATCCACCCACCCAACGCCTCAAACAGCTTCATTTCGGTCCATTTGTAATTACCAACGCGACGAGCGGTCTCTGCAACACTGAACATGCCTGGCAGGTCGCGCCGGTCCCACGGAGCAAATGGCGCTCGAGCAGTTGACGCAGCGGTGGCACCCGAAGGTGCTTCGTCATCTGAAGTAGTTGTGGTGTCCCCCATGAGGGCGACAGTAGTGCCCAAGTGATCCGGTCAGTTCACCGGGCGTCCGGCGTACCACGCTGCTTCAGCTGCGCCTATGTCGGTGGCTGGTTCGCTGTTTGCTGTGTACTCGAGCAGCATGGCCCGCCACGGGCCTTGCGCCTCAAGCTTGCCGAGGATCGCGCTAACACCCCAGACGACGCGATCGAGAATCACAAAACTCGGAGGGAGGTTGAGCTGCTCGATCACTGGAGCGTGCGGGCCTTGCACGTCGAGAATGGTCCCGAGCGTGTTGCGCATCCACTCTCGGGTAAAGGTGAACTCATCAGTGAGATACGGGGTGTACGGGCTGGACACATAGTCGTAGACGAGCCCGGCATCTAGTCCGTGACCAGTCTTCAAGAAGCCAGACTTTTCCATCTCGCGCACAAGGAGTTCGGGGTCGCGGTCGACGATGATCGCATCCATTGTGGGCTTTAACCCCTCCCATTCACCCGGTGACCATCGCTTCACCAAGCCATAGTCAAGGAATGTGATGCTGCCGTCATGGTGGAACTTGTAGTTGCCTGGGTGCGGGTCGCCGTTGAAGATCCCGTAGTGGTGAATGGCGCGTTGAGCGAACCTCCATAGGACTTCGGCTGCACGTTGCTTTGTTTCAAAGGTCTCGTTCTTGCGGAACTCATCGAACGTGAGGCCTTCGACCCACTCGGTGGTGAGGAGACGCGCCGTTGAGTACTCAGGAACAAGTTTGGGGATGCGCACCCAGGGATGCCCGGCGAAGCGTTCCTCGAACTCGCTGACGTTGGCTGCTTCGAGGGTGTAGTCAAGTTCCTCGCGCATTCGTCCGCGCAGTTCATCGACGAGCGCGTTGACGTCGAGACCCTTGAGCATCATCGCGGAGAACATCGCGTACATGACCTCGGCAGCGTCGAGGTCACTCTCGATGGCTTCGTGCACGCCGGGGTACTGCACTTTTACGGCGACAACTCGTCCGTCTGGAGCGACGGCGCGGTGAACCTGACCGATTGATGCCGCTGCGACGGGGAGATCGGTCCACTGGCGAAAGATGCGCTCGGGCTGACGACCGAGATCTCCTTCGACGACACTGGCAGCAAGGGTCGGGGCCATCGGGGTGGCGTCGGCCTGCAGCGTTGCCAGCGCTTCTTGGGCTTCGTCGGGCAGCGCCTCGAAAATGAACGAGATCAACTGGCCTGCTTTCATCAGCACGCCCTTCATTTCACCGAGTTCCTTAGCAACGTCTTCGGCGGTTTGAATGGCGAACTGCTCATCGAGTGCAGCTCGTCGCTCTTGGTCGCTGGCGATTCCACGGACCTTTGACATCGCAAACCGGGTCGAGTTTCGAGCTGACATTTTCCAAATTTTCGCTGACCTGGCAAATCGGCTGGTCAGCGGTGAGTTGCTCGCTCTCCTAGCGGTCCTTTGTGCGGCGGTAGCCAAGCCGGTAGCCAGCGCGAGCAGGCCAGCGAGAGTAGCGGCACCTTTTTTCTGCATGAGGTGAGTCCTCAGCCGAGCTTAGGGGTGGCAGTACGGGCGGTCGGATGCGCTGCGAGTACGTCATCAGCAATAGGTTCGCCGGTGATCTCGTCGTTCCAGTAGTTCCCGTCGTTCAGTCGTTCGAGTGCAGTCTCAACGTCGTTCAAGTCACGTTCGATTGCGGCGAGATCGAGCGAGTTAGCACCTTCGATGTCGGGCGCAGCCGAAGTGAGGTCATGCTGGCTCGTTGCGAGCGCCGAAGGTGATGGCTCCTCATGGGTAGCGTGGTAAACCGGGCCTTCAGAGTCCTCTACAGACTTTGATGGTTCTGGCGCAGAGGGAACGTTCACCTGCGACAAGCTAGCCGCGCTTGACGCCAGGTCTTCATTGAGCACTAAGCGTCGCTGCGCTTGCCGATAGAGTCCGTCGCCATGTCTTTCCCTCCTTTTGATGGTTCCGCACCCCAGCAGCAGGAGTTCTCTGCTCCGCCCGAGATGGGTATCGACCCGGCCAAGCGCTACTCGGCCACGATGACCACCTCGCTTGGCGAGATTGTGATTGCACTTGATGCACTCAAGGCTCCCAAGACCGTGAATAACTTTGTCTTCCTGGCGCTCAACCACTACTACGACGGGGTAATTTTTCACCGCATCATCAACGGATTCATGTGCCAGGGCGGCGACCCGACCGGCACAGGTCGTGGGGGTCCCGGCTATCGGTTTGATGATGAGTTGCCCAAGCCGCGTGAGTATCAGGTTGGGTCGCTCGCCATGGCTAATGCCGGGCCAAACACTAACGGCTCGCAGTTTTTCATCGTGTCGGGCGCATCCGGTGTTGGACTCCCGCCTCAATACAGCCTGTTCGGTCAAGTTGTGAAGGGCCTCGACATTGTCGACACAATGCAGAACGTTCCAACCGGCGGTGGCGACAAGCCGAAAACTGACGTCGTGATTCAGAGCGTTGTCATCACCGAGTCAGAGGGCTGACGCAAAGTGTGACAGGTGGTACCGGGCACAACCTGTCACACTTGCCTAGCGGCTGAGACCTCAACGGCGTTGGCGCAGCGAAACGCTCCGCGCGAAAGAGTTGAACAGCGCTCGGCCGATTGGTCGGATTGAGGGTCGCCACTTTGATCACACCAGGCTCATTCGGAACGACTCGCTGGGCGCGCTTGGGAGTGGCCGAGAACCACTATTCTCGAACTGGGCCCCCCGCTGATCACCGATGCCACGCAGTCAGGCGAGCTCTTCGAATACTGGGTCCACAAGGTTTACCGTATTCCTGTCGAGCGGCGGCTGCCGTTCGGCTGGATGATTGTGAATCATCCACGCCAGATCACTGCTCGAGCTTTGCGCAGCTTGTCTTAATCCGGTCGTACAATTTCGTGATCTTGCCGAGTGACTGTTTGGGTCGGATACCGGCTCGAGGTCGGTACACCGGAGGCCAAGGGGAAGTTCGGCAACTTCATTCGAAGTACCTCCTCGGCAACGAACCCGTCGGCCGTGAGGATCTAACGACCGTCCAGAAGGCACGTATAGCGGGCTGGGAATCGTCGAGGTAACAGCAGAAGAACCGAAACGGATTGCTGGCTGGCTCAGCCTTGACGAGGTCGCGGTCGAGCGGCGGGGAGAACTGACCGCAGCCCTTCGCACCGCAATCCGACTGTTGTCGCTGTTGCGAAAATTAGTTGGCTGGGAGGGCCCAGCGCAACGTCCGCGTCACCAGATCTCCGGCAGGTCGCATTACGACTGCCTCCGAAACAGGGAGCCACGGCAGACGCAATGGGAAGCGAGTCCATGTCGGCATTAGGGCAATTGCTGCGGCGCAGATCAACCCGTATGGAGCCCGAGCGGCGAGGGGGAGTGGTGGCTGGAGAATTAAGTAACGCGCAGCGTCACGCGCCTCGCGGGAACCGCGCAGCTCGGGCCGGAACGTACGGAGGTGCTGGCGGAGTTCGTTCTCGGTTGTGGGCGGGTGTTCAACACCGAGGGCGCGAGCGACGACCGCCGATGCAGCAACGTACTGATCGCGTTCGCTCCCGAGAAGAGGTCGATGTCCGAAGCGGTCGTGGGCTGCGAGAAAGCTGTCAAGCTCGGCGATGTGGACCCAGTGCAATAGGTGGGGATCGTTCGCAGCGTAGGACTGCCCGTCGGCTGAGGTGCCGACAACATGTTGGTGAACTCGATGCACGAGGTCGACCGCCCGCTGTGCTTCGGAGGCTGGCCCGAACGTGGTTGCGGCAAGAAAGTCTGCGGTGCGTTGCAGCCGTCCCCAGGGATCGGCTCGATAGTCCGAGTGCTGTGCGACGCCAGCCATCGCAAGCGGGTGCAGCGACTGGAAGAGCAATGCACGCATTCCGCCGACAAACATCGACGCATCCGCGTGCACCCGTCGAATCGGTGCGTCGTCGTCAAACCAGCCGGGCTCATCGGTGTCGAATAGCTCCGTCCGGCGAACGTCAGCGTCCGGTCCGACCACCCGATCACGAATCTGGTTGCCGAGCCAGGAGCGGAGTTCCACTGGGGTAGGCGCCATTGACTCATCGTCTCACGGGATGCTGAGTACCATCCGGATGTGCGCGAAGAAAGTCCAGACGAGTCACAGTCGTCCAATGAGACTGCCGCAGGCCGTGACGCCGGCCGGCTGGACGCTAATGGCAATCGCTTTGATCGGCGTGCCACCGATCGAGTGCTTCCACGGTGGGTATTTCCAGCAGTCACACTGTTTTGGACTGGGTTCCTGCTCACCTTTGTCGCGCGCCACGTGTTTCACCGCCTGGCTTCGCTCCTTATTTTGCTGCTCGTCTCGCTGTTTCTGGCCCTGGCTGTTGAGCCTGGGGTCAACCGACTCGCCGTTCGTGGTTGGCGTCGAGGGCGCGCCACTATTTCGATTTTGTTCGGTGTGCTCCTGTCGTTTTTAGTCTTCCTGGTCGCGATTGGCACGCTGGTTGGAACGCAGGTCGCGGAGCTGTTATCGGACTCGAATGTTTACATCGAAGACACTGTCGAGTTCTTGAACGACACATTTGACACGCAGATCGATCCGCAATCGGTGATCGACGAAGTCAACGACCCCGACGGTCGTGTGCAACAGTTCATCCAGAGCCAAGGCGACGAGGCAGTCCGCCTTTCACTCACTGCGCTCGGAGTTATTTTTCAGGGCTTGTCGGTGATGCTCTTCACCTACTACCTCGTTGCAGATGGTCCGCGCCTTCGCCGCATTATTTGCTCTCGCCTTACGCCGCAGCGTCAGGACCGTGTCTTGAGCGCATGGGAACTGGCGATCAACAAGACCGGCGGTTACCTCTACTCACGTGCGCTTCTTGCGTTGCTGTCGGCTTTCTTTCACTGGGTGGTGTTCCAGTCACTGGGCACGCAGGCACCCGTTGCGCTTGCATTGTGGGTTGGTTTCGTTAGCCAGTTCCTGCCGGTTGTTGGTACTTACCTCGCCGGCATCTTGCCCGTGCTCGTGACCTTCCTGGACTCCCCGCTCAAAGCCGCCATCGTCATTGGTTTCATTGTGATCTACCAACAGATCGAGAACTACTTCTTCGCGCCGCGCATCACCGCCCGTACGATGGAGCTTCATCCAGCCGTCGCCTTCGGAGTAGCGCTTGGTGGCGCTGCACTGCTCGGCCCTGTCGGTGCAATTCTGGCATTGCCTGCGGCAGCAATGTTCCAAGCGTTGGCAGGTGAGGCGGGGCGTCGCTACGACGTGGTCGATAGTCATCTCACCGATGTTCAACCGCCAAAGCGGTCACGTGGAACGGCATCGCACCCGAGTACTCAGGCCGACTCGCCCGATACGCCGTGACTCGATTCGAGGGAACGCGGTTTTCCCGCGAATCGTTTGCTCCGATCGCTGTTTCGACGCGGAGTTCCCTTGAGGAGTCACTCCACTTCGGAGCGGGTGTCACGCTCGACGCTGACGGTGCCGTCGAATCGGAGATTGGGGATGCCGACCTCGTCGTTTATCCGCGGTCGTGCCTTAAGCCCTTGCAGGCTGATGCGATGGTCGCAGCTGGTCTTCACGTTACGACTGAACAGCTAGCGGTGGCTTGCGCGAGTCACAGCGGTGAACCGCGTCACCTTGCCACGGTGCGCGATTTGCTTGCGTCGGTGGACCTGACCGAAGGGGACCTGGCCAACACCGTGTCGCGGCCGTACGGCGCCGCGGCCCGAAGGGCGCTGCGAGCAAAGGGCGTCCCGCCCTCGTCGCTCCAGCAGAACTGCTCGGGCAAGCACGCAGCCATGCTTGCCACTTGCCGTGTCAACGGATGGCCGATTGACGGCTACCTCGCTGTCGATCATCCGCTGCAGCAGATGATTAACGCGCACATTGAGCTGCTGACGAGTGAGCCAGTTGCTTACATCGGGGTCGATGGGTGCGGCGCGCCAACCCAGGCGTTCAGTCTGCGCGGCCTCGCTTGCGCCTTCAGCGCCCTCGCCCGTGGCTCGAAGGTCGTAGCCGCTATGACAGCTCATCCGGAGTTGGTTGGCGGCACCGAGCGCGACGTCACGGACTGGATGCGCTCAATGCCAGGCCTGATTGCAAAGGAGGGGGCCGCAGCGGTGATGGCTGGAGCATTGCCGAACGGACGATCGTTCGCCTACAAAATCGCGGATGCAACCGACGACGCGAGAAAAGTCGTGATGCTCGAAGCTCTTCGACTGCTTGGTGTCGACGCTGCCACGCTCGCCGCCAACGAGCAGATAGCGAACGTTGCGGTCCTCGGATTTGGGCAACCAGTCGGTCGACTCGTTCCGCTTGAGTGGCCGGAACGAAGATGATGGGGTGAGCAACCCGATCAACTTCGTCTCCCTCGACAAGGACGCCTTTGCTTACGGGGCTGTTGAGAAACTGGCACCTGGTATTCGCCGTGTGATTGCGGAGAACCCGTCGAAGTTCACCTATCACGGCACTGGTACGTACATCATCGGCGAAGGCGACGTTGCCGTCGTGGACCCTGGTCCGCAGATCGACACTCACCGCGACGCTCTGGCTGCAGCACTCCACGGTGACACGGTGCGAACGATCCTTGTCACCCATTGCCACGCCGATCACTCTCCGCTTGCAGCCTGGCTTCATGCTGAGACGGGCGCTCCGACCGTTGCATTTGGTCCACACGACCGACCTGACGCCGAGTTGTGGAATATTGGGACCGATCCTGAGGGGTTCGGTATCGCGCCGCCGTCAGGGGAGCCTGAAGCCGACACCGCAAAGCAAGAGGTGAAGATCGAGGAATCGACCGATCATGGCTTCGTCCCTGACATTGTCGTGGACACCGGCGACGTCGCGGCAACGGGTTCGATCGGGTCGATACCTTGGACCGTGACAGCGCTCCACACGCCGGGCCACACGTCCAACCACACCTGCTTTGTCTTCAATGATGGTTCGACCACCTCGCTGTTCAGCGGCGACCACGTGATGGGTTGGAGCACGACAGTCGTCTCACCGCCCGACGGTGATATGGCTGCATATTTTGACTCTCTACGTGTTGTGGCCGGGCGCACCGATGACGTGATCATCCCAACGCACGGGTCACCGGTGACCGACCCACAGACCTATGTTCGCCAACTGGTTGCTCATCGCGAAGTACGTGAGCGGCAAATCGTAGACGCTGTCCGCCGCGGACTCAGCACCATCCCCGAAATGGTCACGGAGTTGTACGCAGCGGTCAGCATNGAGCTACACAAACCCGCTGCGCNCAGTGTGCTGTCGCANCTTGTCAAGCTTGTCGACGAGGGCACAATCNCTTTCGACAGTTCAGTCAAGCCACGTCTCGACAGCATCTACNNNGCAGTCTGAACCGATGTNTNGACGAAGTTCGTCGTTTTTCGTGAAGTCTTACGAGGCGTTAGTCAAGCTTTGTTGGTGTTAGCGACGGGTTCACTACGACATCAGGCCGTGTCGGTGGAGGAAATCGAGCGCCGTCTTACGGAATGTGTCGCGGGATACAAGCTCATCGTGGATGAGATGGCCTGCACCCTCGACCACAAACACCTCGGTTGCCGGTGAGATGTCGGCGAATGCGTTTGCAAGTTCAGGCGACGCGAGCGCATCGGGCTTCGCTGGGTCAGCGCACACGATGAGTGACGGCACCGCCAGAGGCATCGCGGGATTGAGAAATGCCTCAATGTTGCTGGTGAGAACTGGGTCCAGTACCGATGCATCGACCTTCAGCATCGATTCAGCCATCTGTTCAATTCCATTAGCGTGAAGGATGTCCCCAAATGTCCCTCCCGATGCCGAAGGTGTGGCAGTAAGGATGTCGACGAGCCGGTTGACGGTGATCCCTGATGCTTGGAGTCGGGGCACTGATTCGCGCATCAGCTTGAACGTCGTAAGTAGCGAGTTTCCCTCGAGTGCCGGCTTGCCGCTGCCCCCGAGTCCAAGCGCAGGATCCTCCATGATCGCCGCCTTGAGCAATTCGGGGTGACGCTGCGCGAGCGCAGCCGTTGTGGCTCCGCCGAGGGAGTGGCCCATCACGATCGCAGGCTGACCCGCAACCTGTTCGAGTACCGTGACGGCATCGCTGATGTAGCCCGATGAGAAATACTGATCAGGAGCCCGGTCAGATTTGCCGTGACCTCGGAAGTCCAAGCCGAGCACGCGAAAGTGCTTGGCTAAGTCCGGTACGAGCCAGTCCCAGGTTCCGCTGTATGACGTAATGCCATGGAGCAGCAGGATTGGCGGCGCAGACGGCAAGCCGTCCTCGGTCACATTCAGTTCGATCGAGCCGTTAAGAATCTTCACGACCGGCACAATAGGCCGAGCTTCACCGAGATTCTAAGTACAGTAATTGGGATCATCGCGTGAGATCTCGGGGTGATCGGATATCCGCTGGCGAAGCGATCATCGGCAGGAACGATTCGTCGATCTGCTCCGGCACCGAGCGCACCGACGTGGAGAGTCGTGGCCGCTGACAAAAGCGATCGAGTAAGAGCCCATGGACTCAGAAATCGGTACTCCAGGTCAGCGCCACCTGAACCGAAGATGACATTGCACTGCTGCGCACTGGCCACCTGAGATACGTAATTTGTTTTATTCGTTGAAAACGTTGTGCCAGCCCAACGCTGTCCCGGGTGGCTTTGGTGAGAGCCTGAGCTGAGCTATGGCGAATCGGAGAGGTCGTTGATGGGTCCTTCGTAGCGGTCGAAGTCGACAGGGTCGGCGTGGTCGATATCGCCGTCAGGGCCATCGTCATGGACTGGATGAAGTTCGTCGATCCACAAATAGGTGGTCACGTTGTCAACCACCATCGATCGAAGGTGTCCTCCGGATTGCCGGTCATCTGCGATGCCGTGGAGGTGAAGACCAGGGATGGTTTCGCTCTTTGAGGTGTCAGGAAATCGGAAGCCGACCATGGTTCCTGTCCAGGTTGGAAAGGCGAACCTAATTTCATCGTCGATGATTTCGCCGAGCGTTTCTCCATGATGCTGCGGCGGAGCAACTGTACGGAGGACGACATCGGTAAATTGACCGTGCATTTCGATTGCGCACACGACCTGGTGAGTATCTCGGTGGTGCCGGGCCAGGTAGTCGTCGATCACATGTTGTGTTGATTCAAGTTTGGTTCCAGACGGTACTCGCATCCGATGTCGACGTCCGCCGTGGGCTGCAATGGCAAAGGCAACTCCGTCTTCTGCGTCGACTGGGATCGGCACACCGGTCATCGGTACACGCCAGGTTTCGCCATGAAGACTCACGACCTCTCCGAGGATGTCGTGCATCACCCCGAGTCCGAGAAGGCTGTTCCCAAAGTGATGACCAACTGTTGCTGCTTGAGAGAAATCACCGGCGAAAAGACGGCCTGCTGATCGCGCTTGTTCGACGGCTCCATCGGAGCGGAAGCGCTTCTGGAGGGCATTTTGCGCTCGTTTCAAAGCTGGGTCGTGCACCGCTCTAGCGTAGTGGAGTTGACACGACGGCTGTTGTTACCCAGCTCCACATACCGCTGCCGCCTGGGCGAGATCGGCCGTTCATCCAGTTGTCTGCCGTGGGGTCGGTGAGTAGCAGGCAGATCACCAACTGCTGCTCGAAAATCGTTGATCAAGACGCCCTCGACTACACGGCCAAACATTGTGCCGTAGACACCCGGCCGTCTGATCCGCGTCTTCATAGATTCGTTTCAGGCCGCCGCTCGACGAAATACTGAGGCCAGAGCCGGCTGATAAGTCATCTCGATGCTTTGGGCCGTTCGGACCTGAACAACCCTTGGCTCCTATTATTGCCGAATGTCCCGTCTCCGAGTTCGCCGACGCTTTCTGGCTTTCCTGGTGGCAGCGGGATGTTTGGTCATGGCGGGACCCCCTACCGGTGACGCAACCCGTTCCGATAGAATCAATGGTGCAGGTCGGGTAACTGCGCCAGCCGAACGGCTGACTCCGGTCGTGCGTCAGCTCTCTATCTCGGGAACTGGAGATATTTTGCCGCACAGCCCACTATGGTCGCAAGCAGCGAGTAACGCCGGTGGAGTCGGATTCGACTTTGCGCCGATGTTCGCTGACATCGCGCCGGTAATTGGACTTGCTGACCTATCGATCTGTCATCTTGAGACGCCAATCGTGCCTGTCGGTCAAGCGCCGTCGACCTATCCGCAGTACGGGGTTCCGGTTGAAGTGACCAATGCTATTGCCAGTGCTGGGTACGACCGCTGCTCGACTGCGAGCAACCACACGTTTGATCGCGGGGTCGCAGGTATCGGTCGTACGGTCTCGTCTTTGGAGTCTGTGGGTGTGCAGCAATCAGGGATGGCTCGAACTCCTGCAGAGGCGACGCCGCAGGTTGTCAGCGTGAATGGTGCCGCGGTTGCCCATTTGTCCTACACCTATGGTTTCAACGGCGCGTATGTCCCCTCCGGCCAACAATGGCGGTCACCGTTGATCAATGCGGGTCGAATCATCGCCGATAGTCGCGCAGCGCGGCAACGTGGCGCCGAGCTTGTTGTTCTGAGTCTTCACTGGGGCGTCGAGTATGACCGTCAGCCCAGTGCTGAGCAGAGAAGAGTTGCGGAAGCAGTAACTGCGAGCGGCGCCGTTGATCTCGTTCTTGGCCACCATGCGCACGTGCTGCAACCGATCGAGCGAATCAATGGAGTCTGGGTTGCTTTCGGACTCGGCAATTTCTTGTCGAATATGCGCGAAAGTGCTTGGTTCCCTGCCTCCTCCCAGGACGGCGCAATTGTCGATTTCAACGTGACGTTTGTCGTCAATGCTGAGAAGTCAACTGGATTCGAAGCAGTCGTAGATCGCCCTCGTGTGACTCCGACCTGGGTCGACAGAGACAATGGGTGGGTGATCCGAGATGTACATGCTCAACTCGCGGACCCAACGATCCCGGGAGGCCGCCGGGCGGCCCTGCTCAGGTCGCTTGCGCGCACCACAGCCGTGGTCGGTGAGTTTGTTCAGCGCTGACTTACCAGCGTTCAGACTTCGTTAACGTTCTCATTCCAGCGATGTCGGGATTGCCTGAAATTGCCGTTTCCGATAGCACCTCAACTCTTTCAGTCGAACGAGCTCCGCGGTTAGCCTCACGAAATCGTTTCCCGTCGTCTCATAGTTAAGTCGGTTGCCGGAGTCGCAACCACGATCGCCTTAGGCTGGCAAGGCCTTGCCGCTGCTCGCTCGGCGCCTTCGGTCAATCAAGCAGCCTCAGCGACGTCTCGGGCGGTGCGACTTGACCGCGTCGTTGATCGGCGCAGTTGGACCGAAGGTTCGATTGGCACCACGGTTCAAGGACGTCAAATCGTTCGATGGGATTCTCGACCGAGTGGAGCGACACGGCATGTAACAGTGGTTTCCGGGATGCACGGTGACGAGCGAATCACGTACCCGTTGGCTGAGGCCCTCCGTCGCACAGACCTTCCCATCGACATGCATGTGACGATCATTCCATCGCTGAACCCAGATGGCTGGGCAGCGGATACCCGGCGCAATGCTCGGGGCGTCGATCTGAACCGCAACTTTCCGTGGATGTGGTCTTCATCCAAAGAAAGCTCGGGTCCAGGTCCTGCGTCTGAACTTGAAACGCAGGCGGCGATGTCCCTTCTGCAGACGGAGCGACCTGATCTGGTGATTTGGATCCATCAACCCCTCGCCTATGTGGCGCCTATCGCCGACTGTCCGAATGAGTACGTTGAGCTGTGGGCGAACGCTGCTGGTGTTCGAGTTCGGCCGGACATTTCCCACCTTGGTGGTGGCGAAACTTGGTCGGCTCGGACTGCCGGGTTGCGTTCGATGCTGGTCGAGGTCACATCTTGGTCAACAGCGCAATCTTTGATCGATGATCACGTGCGTGGTTTCGCAGCGTTGCTGCCTCGGGTAACCGTGCATGAGTCGAAGTAGACCACGCCGACCCGCTGCACGTGCCCCAAAAAACAGAAAGCGATAACCGCGTCATTAAACGTGGTATCGATAACCCGGCAGCGAATATGGTGTGCTGTCCATCGTGCGGTGCGAAAGCTGCGTGCCAGCTGCGCCGTCAGGAAAACCGACCCGCAAAAAGCGTCACGCGAATCCGCGGTGGCATCCGTTCATCGTTTCGCACCTCCAGCTGATCTGCATAGCTGCCAACCCCGGCACCGACGGCCCAACCGACGCTCCCACTGCCATAACAACAACAAAATGACAAACGCAAGCCAACATCAACATGACGGATGTCCGTACCACGCTCAGGTCAGTAACCACCCGCCAAAGTCTGTTCAACCATTGACCGAGGCCGAAGGGCCCGCAATCTTTGCTGATTGACAAGCAACTTGACTAGGACATCGCGATTTTCCCCGGTCGGCAACTGGGGAACGGGTCAGACGGCCCTATCATTGCGCGAAAGCGTGCGAGTTTCCTCGTGCGCCCCGCCTCTCTAGCTCAATGGTAGAGCAGTGGACTTTTAATCCATTGGTTCTGGGTTCGAGCCCCAGGGGAGGCACTTGCGCTACAGGCCCCACACGGATGCAACAGACGGCGGATTCTGACCGCCCGCACGGGTCAAGAACGTTGAGGCGGCCGCAGGATTCGGCGTTTGGCGTGCGCACAATGCACGTGTGCTCAGCGGGTGAGCATGCCGTAGGCGGTACGTAGGCGTCAGTTTGAAAATCAGGCGTACATCGCCGACCATCGCCTGTCGGTATTTGTCCCAGCTTTCGTGCTTGCCGAAAACGAATCGGTGACACGCAACGAGCTGATCAACAGTGTCGTCGCCCGGTGTCGTTGCGACCGGCGTTAACTCGACGTCGGCTTCGATCACGAC
>PASB01000023.1 GCA_002711735.1 Ilumatobacter sp. | reverse complement strand
GGAATTTCTTTTGGGCGGTTGTGTAGCGAAGCAGGAAGGCACTCGATACTCACGTTGGCCAGGCCGTTCAGCTCGATAATTGCAAGCAGCTCACGCGCCAGTGCCCCGCAAGCGATGACGAGCATCCGTGGGGCGGTCATGGCTTAGGCGAGGACGGACGGCCCGGCGGGCTCGGAGTTCCCACGACGAGCCGATACCAGCGACTTGGCCTGTTCGGAGGCTACAGCAGCATCGCGGCAGTAAGCGTCAGCGCCGATTGCTTCGCCAAACTCCTCATTGAGTGGAGCGCCACCGACGAGGATGATCTGATCGTTGCGCCGGCCCTTCTCGGTGAGAGTGTCGATGACGACTTTCATGTACGGCATCGTGGTAGTGAGCAAGGCCGACATGCCCAAGATGTCGGGTTGATGCTCGTCAAGGGCGGCGACGAATTCGTCGACGTCGGTGTTGATGCCAAGATCGATCACCTCGAACCCGGCACCTTCGAGCATCATCGCCACCAGATTTTTGCCGATGTCGTGGATGTCGCCCTTGACGGTGCCGATGACGACCTTGCCGACGGCTTCAGCGCCGGTCTCGGCAAGCAGCGGACGGAGAATGGCCATCCCCGCCTTCATTGCGTTTGCAGCGAGCAGTACCTCGGGAACGAAAAGAATGCCGTCACGAAAGTCGACGCCAACGATGCGCATGCCTTCGACGAGCGCGTCGTTCAGTACGCGGTCGGGACCCCAACCTCGATCAAGCAAAATCGTAGTGCCCTCGGCGATTTCTTCTTTCATTCCGTCGTAAAGGTCATCGTGCATTTGGGCAGTCAGATCCTCGTCACTTAGAAGCGCCAGATCGATGTCTTCGTCGCTGTTTGAGTCGCCAGCGGCTTCGTTGTCGTCACTCATGTCGTTGTCTCCAGAGAAGAGGGGTGGAACGAGGGGGACTCGTAACAAAGTTCCGTAATGCGGAACTGTACCGTATGGTGAAACAGTACGCCAGGCCCCTCTGGAACAAGCGTCCCTTGAGGTTATTGATAAACATCGCGTCTCGCAATGATTTCGGTCGTGAAGTCTGGTTGCAGCCACGTTGCACACGTCACTAAAGCGTGCAGACGGCTCTGGAGGTGCTATCCAAGGTGCATGGCAGGTGTGCAGTCCATCGAGCGAGCATTCATGGTGCTTCGCGAACTCTCACTCGGCCCAGCTGGCGTCACCGAGATTGCCGAGCAGGTTGGTTTGCCGAAATCAACGGTGTCTCGCTTACTCTCTGCGCTTGAAGCAGAGGGTGCAGTCGCGCAGCGAGACACGGGTTCGGAGTACGAACTCGGTGCCGGTTTGGCGGCGCTGGCAGATGCTGCAAATAACGACGCGAATATGGCCGCTGTCGTCCGCCCGTTCCTGATCGAATTGAGCGAGGCAACCGGAGAATCGGCAGGGTTCGTTGTGCGTTCAGGTCGAAACGTGTACTGGGTCGACAGCGTCGATGATGAGGATGCCGCCGTGCAGGTGCAGGACCGCACCGGTTTTTACGCCCCTATGCACTCGATGCCGGCGGGATTGGCGCTGCTTGCACACTTGCCGCCTGAGGAGATTCAGCGCTATCTCGCTCAGCCACTCGAGCGGGTCAACCAGCGCACGATCACAGACGCAGACACGCTGCGTGCGCACCTTGACCAGATCGTCAAGGACGGTCTCATGTGGTCGATCGACGATCTGGGCGATGGCATCACAGCGCTCGACGTCCCGTTCCGCGGCGCAAGTGGTCTTTTCGAAGGCGCTCTCTTTGTGAACGCTCCGAGCTTCAGATTTCCTGCCGACGGTGACAAGGACCGCGTCGAAGCCCTCGTCGTCGATGCTGCGCAGCGGTTGTCAGACCGCTTCACCGTGCACTGAACGGTTGCCCACTTGTTCTCCCGGACAAGGTGACCCAAGGGTGCGACGGTGCTGACAAAGCAATGTTGGCGGACCAGCCGGGCTGTCTAGCGCAGGGTGCGGTCGTCAATCGGCATTAGGTTCGATGGGAATGAAGCGACAAGACAAAGCTGACCGCATTGGGGAGATGCTTGACGATCTCTACCCGAACCCGCCGGTGCCGCTTAATCATCGCAACCCCTACACAATGCTCGTTGCGGTGGCGCTGTCCGCTCAGACCACCGACAAAAAGGTCAACGAAGTGACCCCCGCGCTTTTCGACGCGGCATCAACACCGGAAGAAATGGCGCGTCTCTCGCCGGAGCAAATCCTTGGCTTCATTCAGCAGGTCGGCCTCGCGCCAACAAAGGCACACAACCTGTCGACGATGGCGCATCAGATTATGGACGCCGGGGGAGAGGTTATTGCTGACTGGGACTTTCTCGAGGGGCTCGCCGGGGTCGGGCACAAGACCGCTGGTGTCGTAATGGCGGGAGCATTCGGTTTCCCAGCTTTCCCTGTGGATACCCATATTCATCGCCTCGCCGATCGTTGGGGCCTGAGCGATGGGAAGAACGTCGAGAAGACCGAGCGGGACCTCAAAGTGGTGTTCGCTGAAGATACGTGGGATCGACGGCACCTGCAGATCATCTACTTCGGAAGGGAGTACTGCCCCGCCAAGTATCACGATCTAACCGGCTGTCCGATCTGCAGTTGGGCCGCTACGAAGAAGCGCATCGTTGCTGAGTCCAAGTAGCTCTGCCCGACCCCAACGTGACATACGGCAGGAATAGTCTTCCCTGAGGTTGGGAAGAGATTCACAAGGGCTGATATCTTCGGGCGCGCATGTCGCTCTTTCTTCGCGATTACCTCAACGTTGTCTGGTTCGGTATCGCAGCTCTCGCTGTTGGCGGGTTGCTGCTCGGACTTGCCGCGGCGATTCGGCCGTCCAAGCCCAACTACGACAAGTCATTGGCCTACGAATCGGGTGTCGACCCGGTAGGGATGGGTTGGTCTCAGAGCCAGATCCGCTACTACGTGTTCGCTCTGCTCTTCGTCATTTTTGATGTTGAAGCAGTTTTCCTTTTCCCCTGGGCAGCATCGGCTGAGCGGTACGGCACTTTTGGGCTCGTCGCCATGCTTGTCTTCATTGTGCTGCTGCTTGACGGCTTGGTCTATGCCTGGAAGCGGGGCCTCCTCCGATGGGTCTGATAATCGTTTGCTCCACCATGGACTCCAACTCGCAGAGAAAGATGTTCTGACATGGGTCTCGTCGACAAGAGCCGCCTGCCGGCTCCTTTAACCAAACTGTTCAACATGAGCCGCTCCTACAGTCTCTGGGTATACCAGTGGGGTCTTGCCTGCTGCGCCATTGAGATGGGTGCAGCGTTCGGTTCGCCCCGCTACGACGTAATGCGGCTCGGCGTCATTCCGCTGCCTGCCAGCCCACGCCAAGCCGATTTTGTCTGCGTGTCCGGCACGGTCACGGACAAGATGGCGCCAGCCGTGAAGCGACTGTGGGAGCAGATGCCCGAGCCGAAATACGCGATTTCGATGGGTTCTTGCGCCAACTGCGGTGGCCCCTACTGGGACAGCTACTCGGTCACGAAGGGCGTCGACCAGATCATCCCCATTGACGTCTACGTCCCCGGCTGCCCGCCGCGGCCCGAAGCACTGCTTGAAGGCGTCGTGCTACTTCAGCAGCGGATCAAGAACGAAGACATGGCGGCCAAGTGGCGTGGGGACGAGTTCACGACCCTGCAGCGAACCCGGGCTATGGAAGCTGGCGAGGTGGATCGAGATGGAGAACTGATCAACGTGCCGACCGCCCCGACCCTCGAAACGGCTCAGGCGGTTGACTCGGTGCGACCTGAACCGATTGTCGTTGGCGGTGGCCCCATTGAGTGACGACACCACAATTAAAGATGGCCCCAGCACCGACGCCCCGGCAGCTTTGCCCGGAGACGGATTGCGCGAAGGCATCATCGACAACTTGCGCAGCCACATCGGCGAAGCAATCGTCGACACCAAGATCACACCCAACGATGACCTCTGGATTCGCGTCAGCACTGAGGCATGGTTGACGGCTGGCCAGGCGTTGAAGAACGCTGGGTTTACCTACTTTTGCTTCCTCTCAGGGCTCGACTGGATGCCGTCGCCGTACGGTACGGGTGAAGAAGACCCGGACGACGAACCTAAAGAACCTGATACCGAAATTGTGCAGGGTTACACCGGTGGTGAGACCCGCTTCCAGGTGTTCGCGCGACTCACCGACCTCAACCGACACGTGGGTGTCACGATCAAAGCTGACGTTCCTGACGATCGGCTTGTCATGGAATCATGGAGTCACCTCTTCGCTGGTGCCAACTGGCATGAGCGTGAATGTCACGAAATGTACGGCATCGGGTTCGACAACCATCCCGACCTCCGCAACATGTACTTGCCGGGTGACTTTGAGGGCTACCCGCTTCGCAAGGACTTCCCATTGCTTGCCCGCATGGTTAAGCCGTGGCCAGGCATTGTGGACGTCGAACCCATGCCAGCTGAGGACGAAGCAGAGTCGCCCGTCGATGACAAAGGTGACGAGTCATGACGTTGACTGACCGCCAGCAACTTTCGTACATCGCAAGTCAGGCTGCTGATGCGCGCCTCAACGTCGAGCTCGAAACCGAGGGCATGACCCTCAACATAGGGCCGCAGCACCCGGCCACCCATGGCACGCTCCGCATCATCTGCCGCCTCGACGGCGAGCAGGTTGTGTGGGCTGAGCCGGTCGCCGGATATATGCACCGCGGCTACGAAAAGCTCACCGAGGTCCGCACTTTCCCGCAGGTCACGACCCTCGTCAACCGAATTGACTGGCTCGGAAGCTTCGCCAATGAAGTGCCGTTCATCTTGGCTGCCGAGAAGCTGATGGAGATCGAGGCGCCACCGCGTGCTCAGGTCATCCGCACGATCCTCTTCGAGCTGTCACGAATTGCCAATGTGTCTCTGTTTCTTGGTGACCTTGGCGTGCAGATGGGCGCGATTACGCCGGTCTTCCTTGCCTTCCGTGACCGCGAGTACATTCTAAATCTCATTGAAGGTGCCACTGGCGGTCGTTTCCACCCGAACTTCGACCGTATCGGCGGCTTAAAAGACGATTTGCCCAAGGGCTGGATCGAAGAGACGCGTGGCGCTGTCAAGAAGCTTGAGCAGTTCTGCGACACGATCGATGACCTGCTCTTCGGCAACGAGATCTTTCAGAGTCGGATGCGCGGCATCGGCATCATTCCTGCCGATATTGCCACGGACTACGGTCTCTCCGGAGCGAACGCCCGAGCGTCCGGCATCGACTGGGACCTTCGCCGCGATCAAGACATTCCGCTCAGCTACGACCTTGCTGACTGGAAGGTGTGGACACACCCTGATGGCGATTCGTGGGCTCGTTGCTGGATTCGCCTCCAAGAGACCCGCGAGTCTTGCAAGATCGTGACCCAACTCCTTGATCAGATCCCGGCCGGCCCAGTGATGACCAAGGTGCCACGCATCATCAAAGTGCCCGAGGGCGAAGCTTGGGTGTCCACGGAAAACCCTCTTGGCGAGATGGGCTACTACGTTGTCAGCAAGGGTGGCCTCGGGCCTTTCCGCGTCAAGATTCGCTCTGCGAGCTTTAACAACATATCGATCGTTCCGTGGGCGCTGAAGGGGGTGTACGTCCCTGACGTCATCACGATCCTCGCTTCGCTCTACTTCATCCTCGGAGATATCGATCGCTGATGCTCGCTCAACTAGCAGCTGAATTTCCGGATTTCTGGCCTGAGTGGTCCATCCCGTACTGGCTGATGTCGATTTTGCGCGTCGTGGGTGGCCTAGTCGCTGTGCTGCTGCCCGCTGGAGGCATCGTCTATTTGTTCCTGTTTAAGATGATGTCGTTCATGCAAAGCCGTCTTGGCCCCATGGAGGCCGGTCCGTACGGGTCAATGCAGCTGCTTGCCGAAGTCGGCAAGTGGATGCAAAAGGAAGACCTTGCGCCCGAAAACGCTGACTTGCGGATCTATCGGATGGCACCGCTGATTGTGCTCGTTTCGACGTTCCTGCTGATCGTCGTCGTGCCGTTTGGCCCCCAGGCATGGTTTACCAACTTCGAAACAGGCATCTTCTACGCGTTGGCCGTCGGGTCGGTCAGCGTGCTCGGCATCCTCATCGCCGGCTGGTCGTCGGCTAACAAGTACTCACTGCTCGGCGGTTTGCGTGCCGGCGGTCAACTCATCGCTTACGAACTCCCGATGGTGCTTGCCACCCTCGGCGTGGTCATCCAAGCCGAGTCGATGAACCTCAACCGGATCATCGAGGTGCAGAACACCGGTGAGATTTTTGGCATTGGTTGGTTCGGCAACCCGTTCATCATTACCCAGTTCGTTGGCTTCTTGATCTTCATGATTGCGGTCCAGGCCGAACTGACGCAGGCGCCGTTCGACATGCCGATCGCTGAGTCAGAGCTGGTGTCCGGTTACATGACTGAGTACTCGGGTTTTCGATTCCTGATCTTTTTCATCGCAGAGTTTGCTACGGCTGGTGTCTTCAGTTTCATTGCTGCGGCACTGTTCCTCGGTGGTTGGGGCGTCCCATTTGAATGGTTTGGCTGGGACAATCTCGGTGATGTCGCCTGGTGGATGAACTTCGTGGGCCCGGTCATAATGTTCACCAAGATGTTCGCTCTTGTTGGCGTCATCATGTGGGTGCGATTCAGCTACCCGCGTTTCCGTGAGGACCAACTCCAGACCTTTGCCTGGAAGGTACTTATCCCGCTCGCACTGGCCAACACAGCCGTCACTGCAATCTTGAAGGTGGTCCTCTGATGCCCAAGGTTCCTGGACTTATCAAGGGTCTTGGCGTCACTGCCGGCATTCTCGGTAAGACGTTGAAGAATGGTGCCGACACCGTGCAATACCCGCACGAGAAAGAGGCGCCACCAATTCGCGCCCGCGGCGTCATTGCGCTGCACGAAGAAAACTGCACTGCCTGCATGCTTTGCTCGCGCAGCTGCCCCGACTGGTGCATTTACATCGAAGGCCACAAGCAACTTGCGCCGGCACGTCGCGCTGGCGGTAAGCCGCGCCAGGTAAATCACCTAGACCGATTCGATATCGACTACGCGCTCTGCATGTACTGCGGAATTTGCGTTGAGGTCTGCCCGTTCGACGCACTGTTCTGGAGCCCTGAATACGAGTACTCCGAGCCGAAGATCGCTGATTTGCTACACGACAAGGCCAAGCTTGGCGAGTGGATGGAGACGGTGCCAGAGGCGCCCGAACTCGAAGCGGGAGCCGGCAAGTGAAAACAGGCGCCATCAAAAGCATTACCCTTCGATGGCCGTGGGGTGGACAGTGAATCTGCACGCTCTCATTGCGCAGGCTGACGCCGAGCCATCGGTCAATATTGCCTTAAATATCGGGTTCGGCCTCATTGCCACGGTGATGATCTTTGCGGCATTCAGCGTTGTCACCACCAAGAACGTCGTGCATGCGGCGTTGTATCTTGTCCTTGTTCTCGCTGGCGTTGCAGCGCAATTCATTCTGGCTTCGGCAGAGTTCCTCGCGGTGGCGCAGGTAATGGTCTACATCGGTGCTGTGATGGTGCTGTTCTTGTTCGGCATCATGCTCACCCGCGCGCAGATCGGGAAAGAAGACGGCCTCAACAACCAAGGATGGCAGCTCGGCATCCCCGTCGCCGTTGGGCTTTTCGGGCTCCTCGGCTACGTCGTCTTCAACACCTTTGAAGACGACGTGCTTGACGAGCGTGCGCCATTCCCGACCGAGCAGCTCTCCGACCAGTATCTCTCTGCCTACCTGGTTCCGTTCCTGGCGGTGTCGTTTGTTCTGCTCGCCGCCGCTATCGGCGCCATCGTCCTGGCCCGGAAGGACTGAGGCTCATGCTTGCTGTCAACTTCCTCCTGCTTGCGGCAGTGCTGTTCTGTATCGGCGTGTTCGGCGTCATTGCGCGGCGCAATGCCGTTCTCGTACTGATGTCGATTGAGCTGATTCTCGCTGCCGTCAACTTGAACTTCGTCGCCTTCGCGATGATGAACGACAACATCGACGGTCAGGTGTTTGCACTGTTCGTCATCGCCATTGCTGCCGCCGAAGTCGGTGTCGGCCTTGCGATGGTTCTCATGATCTACCGAAACCGCAAGTCGATCGCCCTCGACGGACTCTCGGAAATGAAGGGCTGACGTGCTCGCCGTAGAAGACACACATGCTGCGCTTGAACTGAGCTCAGGCTGGTTCTTGGAAAACGCTTGGCTCATCGCACTCATTCCAGCCATCGGCTTTGCACTGATCATCGGCTTCGGCAAGAAGATGCCGATGAAGGGTTCTGAGGTCGGTCTTGCATCGATGGCCGCATCGCTCGTGATCGCAACGGGCGCCGGTATCCAGTGGATGCAGCGCACTGACTCTGCATCGCACGGAGACGCCGAAGCAATAGGTGGCGCCTTCAGTGGTGTTCGGGGAGCTCTGAGCGCCAGCGAAAGTGGCCAGGTTGAACCATACATCGAACCCGTCGTCACCCAATGGGTCTGGTGGCAGAACTCCGGCCTCGAGTTTGGCCTCGGTTCCCACATCGATGGCCTGTCGGTCCTGTTGCTCTGCTTGGTTGCCTTCATTTCTCTGCTCGTCCAGGTCTTCAGCCTCGACTACGTTCGAGGCGATCGGCGCTACACCCACTTCTTCGCTGCGCTGACGCTCTTCTCCAGCGGCATGTTGGTGATGGTCATGTCGTCCAACATGGTCCAGCTCATCTTGGGCTGGGAGATCATGGGCCTCTGCTCGTTCATGCTGATCGGACATTGGTGGGAAGATGCCTACAACAGCCACTCGGCTCTCAAGGCATTCTTCACCGTGCGCGTCGGTGACGTTGGCCTGCTCGTCGGTACGGCGATCCTATTCTTCGGTGCCAATGATTTCGCCGTGGCGAACCTTGACTCGAACGGGTTCGACATCCGAGCTATCCAGGCATGGGCGTTGTCTGGAGAGGGGTCGAGTTGGACCCTGATCATGGCGTCGAGCGCGTTGTTCATTGCTGCGATCGGTAAGTCGGGCCAATTCCCACTACACACTTGGCTCCCGGACGCTATGGCTGGTCCTACGCCGGTGTCGTCGCTGCTGCACTCGTCCACGATGGTCGTCGCAGGCGTCTTCCTAGTCGCCCGCATCTACCCCGTCTTCTGGGAGGGCTTCAACATTGCGAACGGCGGGGTGAGCTTTATTGCCGTCATCGGTGGCATCACGATCGTCGTCGCGGCACTCCTTGCCTTTGTGCAAGACGACATCAAAAAGGTGTTGGCGTATTCCACCGTGTCCCAACTGGGCTACATGATGCTCGGCCTCGGTACCGGAGCCTGGCTGCCGGCTGTTTTCCACGTATTCACACACGCCTTCTTCAAGTGTTGCCTGTTCCTCGCCGCCGGCTCGATTAGCCATTCTGGCTCGCACCACTCCTTCGACATGAAGAAGGACATGGGCGGCCTGCGTAAGTTCATGCCCGTCACCTTCGGTGCCTGGTGCGTGTCGACGCTTGCCCTCACTGGTGTCATTCCGTTCGCTGGCTTCTGGTCGAAAGATGAGATCATCGACAACGTCGGAGCCAATGGCTACACGTTCCTTTTCTGGGTTGGCCTGGTCGGCGCTGCGCTCACTGCGATGTACATGACCCGTGCGACGTACCTGACCTTCTTTGGTGAGCCCCGCGGCGCCGCCGCTGGCATCCATCATGACGACGCCGGTCACGACGAATACGCAACAGAGTTTCGCGAGGTGGTAATCAGCTCGACCGATCTGGTTGCCGCCCTGCCGAAATCATTGAGCGCTGCGGCGAATGTGCCAGGCGACGACATTGAGCACGATGCAGAGGGCGATCCAGCCCATGGTGGCCATCACGCAGATGAACATGACGATCACGGCCCGCATGAGTCCGGCAAGTTGATTCTCTTCCCGATTGTGATCCTTGCTTTCCTGGCGCTCACCTCTGGCTTCGTTAACCCGACGCCGCTGGCCGGCGACGCGCTCGGCGCGAACCTAGGCGAGGGCGTCGAGCTGCTCAAGAAGTACGTTGAGCCCCGCTATGAACCTGTCGCCATAGGCGAAGCAGCGGGGCACGCCGGCGAGAGTATCCAACTGCTTGAACTCGCTCCGTTGTCTGCAGCCGAAGCGGGTGCAGACGGTAAGGACGCCTACGCCACCGGTTGCGGTCGATCCACCCCCGAGCCCGGAACAGTGTGTTTTTTCCCGAAGGTCAAGCACGCCGTTCCTGAGCTCAGCAAGATTCTGCTGTCGCTTGGTGTCGTCGCCCTTGGCTACGCCGCTGCCATTGGCTTCTGCATGGCGTTCTACAAGAATAAAAACCCGCGACTTGTCGGTCTTACTGAACGATCTCGGATCGCCCGCGGTGGATACCTGTTCCTCAAGAACAAGTACTACCTCGATGTTCTTTACCAGAACGTTTTCGTGTATTTCGTGTCCCGCCCTCTTGCTAAAGCTACGTACTGGGTCAACCAGAACGTCATCGACGGTGTTGTGAACGGTGTCGGCACCAGCGGTAAGAAGGCGGGCAACTGGGTCTACAACAACATTGACCAGAAGATCGTTGACGGGGCAGTCAACGCCTCGGGCACGGTCGCTTCAGAAACCGGTCACGGTCTGCAACCGGTGCAGTCCGGCAAGGTCAACCAGTACGGCGCCTTGCTATTCGGCGCTGCAACTGTTGGCGCCATCGTCCTCGTCATCCTCAACGTGAGCTGAAAGAACAACTACTAATCCCATGGAAACACTCACAGACAACAATTGGTTGCTGACCGTTGGCGCGTTCCTGCCGCTCGTCGGCGCGCTCGTCATGATGTTCTGGCCGAAGGACGATGAGTCCGGCGTCAAGACCATCGGCATCGCGACCGCTGGAGCGACCTTGCTGGTCGGCATCTACACACTCATCAAGTTTGACTACGGACAGAGCGAGAAGCTCCAGTTCGCGGTCGACGCCGAATGGATTGAAGTGATCCGGTCGGGTTACACCATCGGCCTTGACGGCATCAGCCTGCCGCTGTACTTCCTGTCGATGTGCGTCACGTTCCTCGTGATGATTTATACGTGGGACAACATGCCCGACGCTGGTAACCCCAAAGCGTTTTACATTTTGATGCTGGTGCTGCAGACCGGTATGGCCGGCACGTTCATCGCCCAAGACCTGATTCTCTTTTTCGTCTTCTTTGAAGTCGTGCTCCTGCCGATGTACTTCATGATCGGGGTGTGGGGCGGCGAGCAACGGCAGTACGCCTCGCTCAAGTTTTTCCTCTACACGATGTTCGGCTCGGCATTCATGCTGGTGGCCTTCCTTGCGCTGTTCTTCCAGACCGGTGCGGAGAGCTTTGGCTTTGCCACGCTGATCGACCTGGGCGCCAGTATTGACCGTGACGTCCAAGTTTGGATCTTTGCCGGCATGTTCCTGGGCTTCGCGGTCAAAGTGCCAATGTTCCCGTTCCATACCTGGCTACCTGATGCGCACACGCAGGCACCGACGCAAGGCTCAGTTATTCTGGCCGCCATCCTGCTGAAACTCGGCACATACGGATTCGTCCGGATCGCCATCCCAATGTTGCCCGAAGGCGCAAAGGCATGGGCGCCGGCCATCGGCATTCTTGCGGTTATCGGCATCATCTACGGCTCGCTCGGTTGCCTGGCCCAGACCGATATGAAGCGCCTCATCGCGTTCTCCTCCGTCGCTCATATGGGCTTCGTCATGCTCGGTATCTCCACGCTCACCACGTTCGGCATCAACGCCGCCCTATTCGGCATGGTTGCTCACGGCTTGATAACCGGGATGCTCTTCTTTGTCGCCGGTTCTGTGAAGCACCGCTTCCATACACTGGAGATCCGCCGTCTGGGTGGACTGCTCATCCAGATGCCGAAGATGGGCTGGATTCTCGGCTTCGCCTCGATGGCTTCGCTCGGTCTGCCGGGCCTCGCAGGCTTCTGGGGTGAATTTCCGGCCATTCTGTCGGCCTACAACCCAAACTTTGGGCTCAGCGAACCGTTGTTCCGGACGCTCATGGTCATTGCTGCGATAGGCACTGTCCTGGCTGCCGCCTACCTTCTGTGGCTGTACCAGCGCACCGCATTCGGTGTTCCGAGCGACGAGTTCAAGGGGCACTCAACCGCTGAAATCGACGCTGGTCACGGTGCAGACGATCACGGTCAGGCCATGGCGCACAGCCTTAGTTCGGCAGCCAACGCCGATGCGGACACCCATGAGCACGAAGAGATCAAGGACGTGCAACTCACCGAGTGGATTGCCTGGACGCCGTTCCTCGTTGCCATCGTCGTCTTTGGTGTTTACCCGCAATTGATGTTCAAGGTCATGGACCCGGCCGTTCAGGCCATGGTGGAAACCCTCGGGAAGTCACTGGGTTGATGCTCGCTGCTCTGCTCGCACAAGTGACCGACTGGGTCGCTCCAACTATTGATTGGCATGCCATCGCGCCCGAGCTCGTGCTCGTGGCGGGCATCAACATCGTCCTCCTCATCGACCTCAACATTTCTGAGTCGAAGAAGTGGATCATGGCCACCCTCACTGGGTTCGTGATGCTGGCTGCGCTCATCCCTGTAGTCACGCTGTTCGTCATCGGTGACGACTCGCGATCGATGTTCGGAGGCCGGTACGTCATTGACGAATATGCACTCATCATGAAGGCGCTCTTCCTCCTGGTGGCATACGTCGTTATTTTGATGAGCCAGACCGAACTAGAAGAAGGCGGGTACTACCAGGGTGAGTTCTATGTCTTGATGATGTGCTCTGTACTCGGCATGGTGATGATGACCTCTTCGCGTGACCTCATCAGCATCTTCGTTGCGCTTGAACTGCTCTCGATTCCGGCCTACATGATGGCTGCATGGAACAAGCGCAGCTCGAAGTCAAACGAAGCAGGCGTCAAGTACTACCTGCTCGGGGTGTTTGCTTCTGCAGTCATGCTGTACGGCATGAGCCTGTTGTTTGGTTCGACCAATTCGACGTTGCTTACTGACATTGGGGCCTCGTTGAGTGATGGAAATCTGAACGGCATTGAAGTTGTCGGCGTCATTTTCATCATCAGTGGTTTCGCCTTCAAGATTTCGGCTGTTCCGTTCCACAGTTGGGCACCAGACACCTACGAAGGTGCCCCCATTCCGGTTACCGCGTTCCTGTCGGTGGCATCCAAGGCGGCTGGCTTCGTTGCCCTGGTGACGATTGTCTACCTCGCCCTGCCGAACGCGGCCGATGTCTACCAGCCGTTCATTTGGGTGCTTGCGGCGCTGACGATGACGGTAGGCAACGTGCTCGCTCTGCGTCAGACCAACATTGTTCGCATGCTCGCTTACTCTTCAGTCAGCCAGGGTGGTTTCATCCTGATGCCGTTGGCGTTTGCGGGTGAGGCCGAAGCTGCCGGGTCGGCACTCAACGCCGTGGTTGTCTACCTGCTGGTGTACGGCTTTATGAACCTCGGTGCTTTCGCTGTGGTCATCGCCGTGAGCCGAAAAACTCGCAGCGGCGAGATNTCAAGCTTCGGTGGCTTGTTCGGCTATGCCCCTGGTCTTGCCGTGCTGACTACGATCTTCTTTGCGTCGCTAGCTGGCATCCCGCCGCTCGGCGGCTGGTTTGCCAAGTTTAATGCTTTTAAAGCTGTGCTTGACGCCCAAAACAACTGGGCGTACGCGCTGGCATCGATTGCTGCGGTGAACACGGTCATTTCGGCGGCGTACTACATGAAGGTACTCCGAGTCGTGTGGATGGATGATGCACCCGACGGCGATATGACGCCGATCGTCACACCCAGCCCAATCATGGCCGCCCTGGCGCTCACCGTCATCGGCACTATTACAGTGGGCGTGTATCCCCGCCTCGTTGCGGGCTTCGGGGAACTCCAAGACCTCAGCGGCGCTGTCCTCCCCTAGTCCCGAGCGGTGACAGTTCGGCCGCTCAGCCTTGCGAGAGCTCCGACGTGTTCGTCGCTAGTCGCTGGTGGTTGGGGGAGTGGTCGCTGACCCAGCTGCGACTGCTGAAGCCAGAGCGGCCAAGGTGATTGGCCCGGCAACGCCGTCGACAATTAAGCCCTGCGACTCTTGAAAGCGGCGGACCCCAGCTGCTGTGCCTGGGCCGTACTTCGAATCGGCTGCAGTCGACGGCAGAATGGCCAAGGAAATGAGCTGTTGCTGCACAGCGAGTGATCGCGGTCCTTCGACGCCCACGAAGAGCGCACCCTGAGGTAGTTCGGCGACGTAGACGAGTTCGGTCGTGGTTGGAGTCATGATGGTGGTCGAAGCAGCCACCGTGGTCGTTGAAACCGTTGCTGTGGCGGTCGTAGACGTGATCGGTGTGGGATTCGGTGCGACAGTCTCTGGCGTGGTTGGAGTGATCGTGATCGTGGACGCCGTTCGCTTCACAGTGGTCGGTGGGCCGGTGGTCAGAGTAGAGCCAATCGTGCTGACTGGCGGTCGGACATCTCCGGCGGTGGGTACACCAGGCGCCGTAACGCTCTCGGCNGCTTCGCCGCCGCACGCGCCCAAGGACAGCAAAATGATCACGCTGACTGCTCTCGCTCGCATCCTCACAGCTTGCCTCATGCGCAGACGCNATGTTCTGCGCCTCGCTGAACTGTTCAGAATGGGTCCCGTCGGCCCGCACACCGCCAGCGCGTGGTAGCGGACAGTTTCGTCGAAATCGTCGCTTGAGCGAGGTTGACGCATCGGTACTTGGGAGAATAGGTACGTGAGTGCGAGAGAGCCGAAGCCGGTTCCGTTCGATGAATTCATGCGCAAGGCGCTGTACGGAGAGAACGGGTTCTATACACGTCCTGATGGCGGGCACGCCGGTCGTCGCGGCGACTTCTTGACGTCGCCTGAAGTCGGACCGCTCTTCGGTGCGGTGATCGCGAACTATCTGGATGCCGAGTGGGATCGCATCGGTCGACCTCAACATTTTACCGTGGTCGACGTTGGGGCTGGACCGGGGACTCTCGCTCGATCGATCCTTGCCGCCGGACCTGCCTGTGCCGATGCTCTCGACTATGTCGCCGTCGAGGTATCTGCGTCACAACGGGAGCGCCATCCCAGCGGTGTCACGTCGCAGGCAACGATTCCGACGGTTCTGCTCGATGGGGTGATCATTGCGAACGAGTTGCTTGACAATCTCCCCTTCCGGCTGGCTGTCTTCGACAGCGGTTGGCGCGAGGCCTACGTGTCGATCGACCGATTGGGCGCGTCGAGCGAAATACTGTCTGCGCCGTTCGATCCGCCGCCGGCCCATCTGCTGATGGACGCAGCGCTAGGCGCTCGAGTCCCACTGGTTGAGCAGGCGGCAACATTTGTTGAGGACGCCCGCCAGCTGCTGCGGTCCGGTTCATTGCTGATCATCGACTACGGAGTGCCGCGCACTGCCGAGCTGGCGATGCGGCCATGGCATGAATGGCTCCGCACCTATCGGGGCAACGAGCGCGGCGGTCACTATCTCACTTCGCCCGGCTCGCAGGACATCACGACCGACATCCCTTTCGATCAGCTTCCCGAGGCCGATGCCATGCGCACTCAGGCACAATTCCTCCAGCGTTGGGGTATTGACGAGTTGGTCGCCGAAGGTAAGCGAGTGTGGGACGCTCAGGCTGCGCGGCCCGGTCTCGAGGCGATGAGGATGCGGAGCCGGATTAGTGAGGCCGAAGCGCTCCTAGACCCAAGCGGACTCGGTAACTTCCTCGTTGCTGAATGGCGGGCCTGAGTCCGACCTCCGAGAGGGCCGCTGCTCTGATCTACGATCACGGAATGAGCGACGAACAGCACGACACCATCGACGCACTTGCTTCCGAGAATCGAAGCTTCCCGCCGTCGGAGATTTTTCAGCGTGATGCTCTGGTCATCGACACGTCGCTGTATGACCAGGCGAATGAGGATGATGAGGCGTTCTGGGCGCGTCAAGCGGGCGAGTTGGTCGAGTGGTTCGAACCGTGGGATACCGTGCTTGATTGGCAGCTCCCGTATGCCAAGTGGTTCGAAGGGGGCACGCTCAACGTCGCACACAATTGCCTTGATCGTCATGTCAATGCCGGCAATGGCGGCAAAGTAGCCATTCACTGGGAGGGTGAGCCGGGTGATACGCGCAAGATCACGTATCAGGACCTACTTGACGAGGTGTCCCAGTTCGCCAACTCGCTCAAAGGACTTGGCGTGCAGAAGGGCGATCGGGTCAACATCTATTTGCCGATGATTCCTGAGGCGGCTGTCGCCATGTTGGCGTGTGCCCGGATCGGTGCTGCACACAGTGTCGTGTTCGGTGGGTTCTCTAGTCAGTCGTTGAGTGATCGCATTAATGACGCCGAAGCGAAGGTGTTGATCACTGCGGACGGTGGATACCGGCGCGGCGAAGTCTTTCCACTGAAGCCTGCTGCTGACGAGGCATGTGAATCGGCGCCAACCATTGAGCACATGGTTGTTGTCAAACGGGGTGGCAACGACATCACGATGCAAGAGAACCGCGATCACTGGTACCACGAGCTGCTCGCCGGAGCATCCACTGATTGTCCGGCTGAGCCGATGGAAGCGGAACACCTGCTCTTCTTGCTGTACACCTCGGGGACCACGGGCAAGCCGAAGGGGATCATGCACACCACTGGCGGCTACCTCACCCAGGTCACCTACACCCACAAGTACGTTTTTGACCTCAAGTCCGAGTCTGATGTGTTCTGGTGTACTGCTGATGTCGGTTGGATTACGGGCCACAGCTACATCGTTTACGGGCCGCTGAGTAATGGCTGTACGCAAGTTATGTACGAGGGTGTGCCCAATTACCCGGGCAACGATCGGTTTTGGGAAATCGTGGAGAAATATGGCGTAACCATTTTCTACACTGCACCCACGGCCATCCGCACGTTCATGAAGTGGGGCGCACAGGAACCTGAAAAGCATGATTTGTCGTCGCTTCGACTCCTTGGGACCGTTGGTGAGCCGATCAATCCTGAAGCCTGGATGTGGTATCGCGACACGATCGGCAGGGGCAACTGCCCGATTGTCGATACCTGGTGGCAGACCGAGACGGGTGGCATCATGATCAGCCCACTCCCGGGAGCGACGACCACCAAGCCCGGATCGGCAACGTTCCCCCTGCCCGGAGTGTCTGCCGAGTTGATCGACGACGAGGCCAACACTGTGTCGAGTGGCGGTGGCTACTTGACTCTCACCCGACCATGGCCAGCGATGTTGCGTGGGATCTGGGGTGATCCTGATCGTTATCAGGAGACGTACTGGTCGCGATTCGAGGGCCGGTATTTCGCTGGAGACGGTGCGAAGCTTGACGACGACGGCTATTTGTGGCTGCTCGGTCGAGTCGATGATGTCATGAACGTCTCAGGGCACCGAATTTCAACGACCGAGGTCGAATCGGCGCTGGTGTCACACCCTGCTGTCGCTGAGGCTGCCGTCGTGGGCGCGACTGACCCGACAACCGGTCAGGCCGTGATTGCCTACGTGATCTTGCGCGGAGGCGAAGACGTCGGTGCACAAGACCTCCGAAACCATGTGGCTGCCGAAATCGGGGCGATTGCGAAGCCAAAGCAGATTTACATCACGCCGGATCTTCCCAAGACGCGATCGGGCAAGATCATGCGTCGGTTGCTGCGCGACGTCGCCGAAGGACGCAACATCGGAGACACAACCACGCTGGCTGACTCCTCAATCGTTGACGAACTCCAAGCGAAGGCGGCTCAATCAGCCGACGACTGATGCCGAACTCGCTGTCGGATCAACGGGTCGACCAGGGAGCAGGGAATTTCCGGTGGAGCATCAAGGCGCTCTTGGGCGACACCGATTACGAGCATGAGTTCGCAGCCAGGCAACGGCGCTGGTCTTTCGCTGCTGTCTTGTGAGTCTGTTCAAGACGCCATTGCGCTCTGCACTGCAAAGCGCGCTGAACGAATCCGGCTCGGGCCGAAGCGCAAATGTCGGCAACCGCAGCCCGTCTTGACATCAAATTCTTCGCCGGTTGGTTTGCGCGTCGTGGATGACCTCGGGTTGAGTACGCAGCACTTGGCGCTCGACCTGCCTCTGTTGGGCGCTGACCGCTTGGGAACTCGCTTCCCGCCGCAGACAGCAATGCGAATGTGCTCGGCGGCTTGGATCTCAACTTTCCGTCCCTCTGCCCCGATGTGATCCCATACCGATGTCGCAATGTTTGGGACCGGCGGGTCTCGTGGTTGCGCTGACAACTGCCCACCCTCACGTCGGTACCTTCGCCGACCCTACGTTTGCCTGATCGAAATTTCTGCCCTTGCACCGACTGAGATCGTCTTTTCGGTGGAATCTGAGGCGCTGGCTTCGGCCACTGGCTCAACCTGACCTGTGGCGACGAAGAATTGTTTACTTCAGGCTCCGAACGATGTTAGCGGCCCTTTGACACCACGTCGCTGAACTTCGCCGCTCAACTACAGGATCCTCCACGCAACCAGGACCTCGCTTTGGCCTCTTTGACCAGACAGAGCGAATGGTCAGTTGCTTGCGATGTTCAGTCGCGGAAGTTGTTGAACTGCAGCGGAATGCCGATGTCCTCAGCCTTCAGCATTGCGATGACGTCTTGCAGGTGATCGCGTTTCTTACTCTGAACTCGGATCGACTCGCCTTGGTTGGAGCTGGAAACGCCCTTGGGTCCCTTTTCCTTGATGGCTTTATTGATCATCTTTGCCTTTTCTGTGCTGATTCCTGATGAAATCGTCATCACCTGGCGCACTGTGCCGCCTGAGGCCTCTTGTACATCTGCATAGTCGACACCCTTCAGCGATACGCCGCGCTTCACCAACTTTTCTTCAAGGACGAGCCGCAGCGCATTGAGCCTGTCTTCATTAACCGTTGCCATTGTGATGGCGGTGTTGTTTTGCTCGATGCTGGAGTTGGTGTTCTTGAAATCGAATCGCTGCGAGATCTCACGTTGGGCCTGATCGACTGCGTTCTTCACTTCCTGGTCGTCGACTTCGGATACGACATCAAAACTTCCCATACCGAGACAATACCGGGTGTTCGTTTTCGACCATGGTGGGTACGATCGAGGCCGCATCAACATGGGTCGGTGCCCGAGCGGCCAAAGGGAGCAGGCTGTAAACCTGCCGGCGTATGCCTTCGAAGGTTCAAATCCTTCTCGGCCCACACTGAGGCGGTCGTAAAACGAGGGTCACCTTGTTTGCGAAACGCCTAGGAAACAAGAGCCCGCCGACTTCGGTCGGCGGGCTCTAGATGTTTCCGGCTTCGTAGATGTCAGATCAAATATCGATGAACGCAGGCCGTCTCGGATCAGCCGATGCAATCGTGTGCATGCTCTACGGTGTCACCGAATTCGGCGTTAGAAGTCGATGAGCAGTTCGCTAGCGATGTCAGCTTTGGAGTGGCCCAGCGCTATGGCGTTGATCTCAAAGCATAAGTTGCATCACTGCGGTGCTGAGCCATCGATTAAATTTGCGACCGACTTCCGTTTCGATGCCAACAAGCACAAATCCGCACGCTTGGTGCAGCGCCCGAGAGGCCTCCGAACCAGCCTCAATGCGAGCGATGATCGAGTGGAACCCACTTTCACGTGCCACCTCGATCAAGTGATCCATCAACGTTCTGCCGATTCCGAGGCCGTTGTGCTTGCGTAAGACGTAGACCGAGTTCTCAACGGTTGTTCGATACGCAGCGCGCTCTTTATACGGTGAGAGCGAGGCGAACCCGACGACTGCCGGGTTGCCCTCGCGATTGGAAATGGTAGCCACCACAGCAGCAAATGCGCCGGAACGCTCGGTAAGCCAGGCGCGTTGGCCATCGAGTGTGCGCGGAACGATGTCAAACGTGCTGGTGCTGCTTTCAACTTCGTAGTTGTAGATTTCAAGGATTGCCGCAGCGTCGTCAACAGTCGCCAGGCGGATCGTTACGGTCGGTCGTTGCCCGGCCGATTTGTTGGCTGCTTGAGTAAAGCCCATTGATGTCGAACGTAGTTCCTTAAGAGTGGCAACGGGGAAACTTCGCGCACAAACGCAGGGTGGTCTTGCAACCGCCGCCGATACACTCGCGGATCGGTTGCGGCCCAGGCCGCTCCCGAAGGGTGCCCAGAAACCTGAAAATTCTGAGCATCGCCGTGACGCCCTCTTAGCTCAGTCGGTAGAGCACAGCCATGGTAAGGCTGGTGTCGTGGGTTCGATTCCCACAGAGGGCTCGACCAAGTGGTCGGGGCAACCCGTTCGCGTGCCAAGCAACACCACCCGGAACATCGGGGCCATATGGCGGCGTAGCTCAGTTGGTCAGAGCATCCGGCTCATAATCGGAAGGTCGTCGGTTCAAGTCCGACCGCCGCTACAAAATACATCAATCAACGGATATCACCCTCAGGAGTAGAGGAAGCAAATGAGCAAGGAAAAGTTCGAGCGGAATAAGCCGCACGTGAATATTGGCACCATGGGTCATATTGACCATGGGAAGACGACGTTGACTGCTGCTATCTC
>PASB01000043.1 GCA_002711735.1 Ilumatobacter sp. | reverse complement strand
CGCAGTAGCGATCTGCACCAGCACTGACACCCATGTCGATGCCATGGTCGCTGCGGCAGTCGCCGGTCGAGCGATCTTCTGCGAGAAGCCAATCTCGCTTGACCTGGCAGAGGTCGACCGTGGTCTCAACGCCGTCGCCGATGCTGGCGTCAAGCTCCAGGTCGGTTTCAACCGGCGGTTCGACCCGAGCCACAAAGCCGTCGCCGATGCAGTGCAACACGGAGCCGTTGGCGACGTGCACCTGTGCAGCATCACTAGCCGCGACCCAGGACCACCGCCCATCGAGTACATCCGCGTCTCTGGTGGAATGTTCAACGACATGACAATTCACGACTTCGACATGGCGCGGTACGTCACCGCCAGCGACGTCGTCGAGGTCTACGCACGCGGAGCTGTTCGTGTCGACCCGGCCATTGGCGAGGCAGGCGACATCGACACCGGCGTTGTGTTGCTCACCCACGCAAACGGTGCCCTGACAACCATTGACAACAGCAGACGGGCGGCATATGGCTACGACCAGCGCGTCGAGGCATTCGGCAATCTGGGCAAGGCAGCCTCGAACAACTACCACGACTTCAACAGCGTGCTTGCCACAGAGGCTGGGTATCGGCGGCCGCCGCTCCAGAACTTCTTCCTCGAGCGTTATGGGCAGAGCTATCTCGATCAGTGGGCTGCCTTCCTCGACTACGTGCGCAGCGACGTGGCGAGCCCGGCCTCAGGGGCAGACGGTCGAGCCCCACTCGTGATCGCCCAAGCGGCACATCGCTCGATGACCGAAAACCGCCCGGTCCGCATTGCCGAGATCGACAACTGAACGGAAGACCCTGATATGACTGAACCACTGTCACACTCCGGCCAGCCACTGCGTCACGCCCGCCCGGTTGGTCCGATGCGCAACACCGACCTGGCCCATCATCGCGCCCTCAACCCGGATGGCTCAGTCCGCATTGACATCACGCCCGACAACGCCGGGTGGGACTTTTTGAGCTTCGCCGTCGTCGAGTTGGAGGCAGGCGATACCCACGAGTCCACGCGGCCCGACGAAGAGACCGCAATCGTGCCAATTTCGGGAGCTGGGAAAGTGACCGCCGGAGGACAGACCTTCGAGATCAGCCGAACTTCGGTGTTCGAAGAGATGCCCCACATCGTCTACGTCACGCCGGGCGACGCCATCGGCGTGGTCGCCTCCGAGGGCGGGTTCGAATTCTCCATCGGCTCAGCGCCGGCGGAGGGCAAGTACCCGACCCGGTTGATCGAGCCCAAGGAGATGAAGCAGGAGCTTCGCGGTGGGGGTTCGGCCTACCGCCATGTCAACCACGTGCTCGCCCCGCCGATCGACGCCGAACGGCTCATTTTGTATGAGGTCTACGTCCCGCGAGGCACCTGGTCGGGCTGGGCGCCGCACTGCCACGACGGTCGTGATGGATCGCCCTACCTCGAAGAGGTCTACTACTTCCGAGTCACACCGGACAACGGATTCGTCATGCAGCGCAACTGGCGCGACGACGAAGACTTCGACGAGCTATTCAGCGCCCGGGATGGCGAGGCAGTGCTGGTGACCAAGGGGTATCACTCCTCGGTCGCGTGTCCGAGTTCGCACATGATGTTCCTCAACTATCTCGCAGGCGAGTTGTACGACAGCGAACGTACGACGCCGCCGTGTTTCGACCCCGCGCACCTGTGGATACAAGACAACTGGGACCACGAAGCATGGGATCTTCCCGTCGTCTCGAAACCAGAATGACCACACCGGGTCTGACCGACAGTGCGGGCCGCTTCTCGATCTTGGCGATCGACCATCGCGATTCGCTCCGCAAGTTCCTTGCTCCCGATGCTCCAGAGTCGATCGCTGCCGCATCGATCACGGATCTGAAAATCGAAGTGGTGGAAAGCCTTGCGGATCTCGCCACCGGGGTGATGCTTGAACCCGAGTACTCGATCCCGCAGGTGCTCGATGCAGGGGTTCTTCCCGCTGGGGTCGGTTTCCTGGCAGCTCTCGAAGCGCAGGGTTACCTCGACGACCCGGAGGCGGAACCAACGCGGTTGCTCGACGGGTGGTCGCCAGAATTGGCCAAGGCCTCCGGCGCGTCGTCGGCAAAGTTGCTGCTGCCATACCGCCCCGACGGACGGCTGGTTGGCGAACAGGAGGCGTTCGCCAACCAGATGGTCGAGGAGTGCCATGCCCACGACTTACCGATCGCGCTTGAGCCGCTGTTCTACGGTCTGGCCGCCCCCGGTCGTCGATCCGAGCTCATCGTGGAGACCGCTGAGCGCTTTGCTGCCTTCGGTGCGGATCTACTCAAGCTGCCGTTTCCAGGTTCGCCGGCAGCGTGCGAACAGGTCACCGCCGCAGTTGAGGTCCCGTGGGCGATGTTGTCGGGGGGCGGATCGTTCGATGACTTCGCCGACCAAATCGCAGTTGCTAACTCGGCGGGTTGCTCGGGGTTTATGGTCGGTCGTGCGCTGTGGGGTGAGGCTGTTCGCGCGCCAGCTGCAGATCGAGCTGATCTGTTGCAGACGCTTGTTCGGCCACGGTTCGAGCGACTCATCGAACTCAACAAGGAGGTTGATCATGGCTGATGCATGGTTCGAAGCTGCTCGATGCTCGCTCGACGAGTTCCGTGCGATCGTCGAGCGTCCAACCGACATCGATGACTACCCGCATGCGAGCCGTAGCGAGCAGGGCGTGGTCATCTATGACGCTGCGGCGCTGACCCCAAGTAAACAATGCCTCGGTGAGATCGCCGAGGTGCTCAGCCATGGTCCGGGAATCGTGGTTCTGGAGGGGGCAGTCGCACCTGAAACCATCGATGCCGCAACCGTTGCGTTCGAGTCAATCATCGATGGCGAACGCGAGACCAAGGGTGAGGTGGGTGACCACTTCGCGACGGCGGGCGACAACGATCGGTTATGGAACGCTCTTCAGAAACTGGCCATTGCCGCCCCGGACGTGTTCGTCGACTACTACGCCAACGATGCGATTGCGCTGGCCTCGAACGCATGGCTCGGCCCCAACTATCAAATGACCTCACAGGTCAACGTCGTCAACCCAGGTGGGAAAGCGCAGCAGCCTCACCGCGATTACCACCTCGGGTTCATGGAAGACGACGTCGCCGAAGAATACCCGGCACACATTCACCGATTGTCTCCGTTGCTCACGCTGCAGGGCGCGATAGCGCACTGCGACATGCCCATCGAGACGGGACCAACGATGTACATGCCGCACTCCCAGAAGTACGACGCCGGCTACGTAGCGTGGCGTCGAGATGACTTCAAGGAGTACTTCGCGGAGCACCATCGCCAGTTGCCGCTCGCAAAAGGTGACGCAGTGTTTTTCAACCCGGCCGTCTTCCACGGCGCAGGAACAAACCAAACCGACGATGTCCGCCGGATGGCAAACTTGCTGCAGGTCAGTACCGCATTTGGACGAGCCATGGAGGCGATCGACCGTCGAGCCATGGTCAGAGCGATCTATCCGAGTTTGCTTGCGCAACTCAATGCTGGCGTCGACCGGGCCCGTCTTGATCGGGCCATTTCGGCATCCGCAGAGGGGTACGCTTTTCCCGGTGACCTCGACGTCGACCAACCGGTTGACGGACTCTCCTCGCCTTCCGACGCAATGATCGTGCGGCGTGCGCTCGACGAGCGCCGAACACCTCAACAACTCGATGAACAACTGAAGGAACCAACGCTATGAATCGAATCAGTCATTGGATCGACGGCCGCGTCGTCGCATCGACCTCAGGCCACTCAGCTCCGGTTTATGACCCTGCGACCGGAAATCAGACCGGCGCAGTCGATCTCGCTTCGATAGCCGAAGTCGATGCCGCTGTTGCCGCTGCAGCCAAAGCATTCCCAGCGTGGCGATCGACATCGCTATCGCGGCGCGCCGAAGTCCTTTTCCGCATGCGTGAACTCGTCGACGCAAACCGTAAGGAAATCGCGATGCTGCTTACTGCTGAGCATGGCAAGGTCCTGTCCGACTCGCTCGGCGAGGTCGCGCGCGGCCTCGAGAACATCGAGTTTGCATGTGGCATTCCGCAGCTCATAAAGGGTGAATACTCTGAGCAGGCAGCAACTGACGTCGACGTGTACTCGATCCGTCAACCGCTTGGCGTCGTCGCTGGCATCACACCGTTCAACTTCCCGGCAATGGTTCCAATGTGGATGTTTGCAAATGCGTTGGCCTGCGGCAACACCTTCGTGCTGAAACCGAGTGAGAAAGACCCCTCGGTGACGATGTTTATCGCCGAGCTTCTTTCGAAGGCAGGGCTTCCGGACGGTTGCTTCAATATTGTGCAAGGTGACAAAGTGGCCGTCGATCGCCTACTTGAACACGACGATGTCCAAGCGGTGAGCTTTGTGGGCTCGACGCCGATTGCGAAGTACATTTACGAAACCGGCACAGGCAACGGCAAACGCGTGCAGGCACTTGGCGGAGCGAAGAACCACATGCTGGTACTTGCTGACGCCGACATCTCGATGGCCGCCGACGCTGCAGTCAGCGCGGCCTACGGATCGGCAGGAGAGCGCTGTATGGCGATCAGCATCGTTCTCGCCGCCGACGGCATTGCTGACGAACTGGTTGACGCAATCGCCGACCGCATCCCGAAAATCAAGGTCGGGAATGGCATGGAGTCAGACAGCGAGATGGGTCCCCTGATCACCGCTGAGTCGCGCGATCGTGTGGTCGGCTACATCGACGGAGCACCCAACGAGGGCGCGACGATCGTTGTCGACGGCCGCGAGAGCGTGCCGGCTGAAGGCTATTTCATCAACCCGACGCTGCTCGACCACGTGACGACCGAGATGGCGTCATACCGCGACGAGATCTTTGGTCCGGTCCTCGGTGTGATGCGCGTGTCCGGCTTCGAAGAGGGCATCGACATCATCAACGCCAACCCGTACGCCAACGGCACGGCGATCTTTACCCGTGACGGTGGGGCTGCGCGTCAGTTCCAGTTTGACGTCCAGGTCGGTATGGTCGGCGTAAACGTGCCGGTTCCGGTGCCAGTGAGCTACTACAGCTTCGGTGGTTGGAAGGCGAGCCTGTTCGGCGACACGCATATGTACGGACCCGAGGGGATCAACTTCTACACCCGCGCCAAGGTCGTGACGAGCCGGTGGCCAGATCCAGCGACCAGCTCCGTGGATCTTGGATTCCCAGAGACTCGCTGACGACACAAACTTGCCTACCTAGCGCAAGACTCGGAATCGGCGCATAACTGCGCTGGCCATCGGGCCAGCGGCGATGCGGCGTCACCGGAAACACCGATCACTTTCGGCGAGCTCTCCAGATGTATTGATAACTGAGATCGAAGCTGTTGGCGTTGACATCGTCGCAAATGTGTTGAATCAAAAGTGCCCTGAGATCGGCACTTGAAACAGGAAACGGAAGCAAGCGGGAGAAGCTATGCATAGAGCGTGCCACTTACGATCCTCCGAAGGGCGGTTGGGTTGATTGTCGAGCAAGTTGACGCACCTGGCGTCCTGCCTGCTCTGCGGCTGAGCTGAGCCGTTTGTCAGGCGATCCGGCCTGCCGCCCGTGCAGCTTCTTCGGCTGCGTCAAGTTGGCCTTCCACGATGCTGATTCCATTGGCCCAAAAATCGGGATCAGCGAGGTCGCACCCAACTATCTTGCCCAGTTCTTCAGGGGATCGGCTGCCACCGGCTCGAAGGAGGTCGAGGTAAGCGGGCACGAACGCGTCGCCTTCTTCGACGTATCGGGCGTAGACCGACAATGCAAGCAGTTGTCCGTACGCGTAGGCGTAGACGTATCCGGGGGTCCCCATAAAGTGGGGTACGTAGCTCCACCAACTTCGGTAACCCTCGGTGATCTCGACTGAGTCGCCAAGCATGTCGTGTTGGCTCTCGGCCCACAGGTCACCGAACTGCTCAACGGACAATTCGCCCTCGTTCCGACGTGCCTTGTGGCAGGAGTCTTCAAAGCGATTCATCGCCACTTGCCGGAAGACGGTGGCGATTGAATCCTCGAGTGTGCTGGCGAGAAGGGCGAAGCGTTCCGTCGGGTCTTCAAGATTGGTGAGCAATCGACTGCTGGTTACAGTTTCGCCGAAGACCGATGCAGTTTCGGCAACAGTGAGTGGTGTCGACTGGTGGAAGATGCCCTGCTTGCGGGCGAGTTGGAAATGCGCTCCATGTCCGAGCTCGTGGGCAAGTGTTGCAACATCGCGCGATGTGCCGGTCCAATTTAGAAACACATATGGATGGTGAGACGGGGTGACAGGCGCAGCGAACGCACCGCCACGCTTACCGGGTCGAACCGGGGCATCGATCCACGGCTCGTCGAGGAATTGCCCGACAACGTCTGCGAGTTCGGGCGAGAACGAGTTGTAGGCGTCGCGGACGATATTCACGCCCTCATCCCAACCGAACGCTTGCTCGGTGTCGGCCACCGACGCCATGCGGTCATAGTCCGCGAGCTTGTCGATACCAAGAACCTGTGCTTTGAGCCGATACCAGCGTTGGGGGAGCGAGTAGTTGCTTACCACTGCTGCAATCAGTGCGTTGACCGAGTCGTCGGAGGCCTCGTTAGCGAGGTTGCGAGATGAGATCCAGGTCTCGTAGCCGCGTTGGCGATCGCTGATCGACTTGTCGAGCAGCAGAGTATTAAAAACGTAGGCCCGTGTTCTAAGTCCTGGTCGGAGCCCTGCAGTCACGCCTTCAGCCGCTTGCTGGCGGACGCTGCGGTTGGGGTGGGAAAGTAATGATAGGGCTTCCATCAAGGAAATCCCTTGCCCACCGTGCTCGTCGGGGAGGTTAACTTCGATTGCCGAGGTCAACTCATCAAACAGTCGCACCCAGGCCGCTCCACCAACTTGTGCTTTGTCAGCGAGGACAGTTTCCTCAGCCTCGCTCAGCAAATGGGGCCGCTCGAGCCGGACCTGTTCGAGATGATGACGGCAGAAGTCGAGGCGTTTGTCACCGATGATTCTGGCGACGTGCTCGTCTTCTGCGGCAGCCCATTCGAGTTCGAAGAAAATTAGCATCGTGTTGATTTGCGTAGAGCGCTGTTGCGAGTGTGCCATTGCTGCGCCGCGAGCAGGATCACTGGTGTCGGTGCTGAACGAGAGCATCGGGTGGTATTCCGCCCGAGCAAGCAGATCCATCACCGTCGCTATCGAGTGCATTGCGTCGGCTAGCTCGCCTGCGTTAAGAGTGCCAACCCGCCCGCGGAGTTCTGCGAGCTCAGTGGCAGACAACTCAGCAGCGTCGAATAGATCGTCGATGGAACGACCATCGAGAATCGACCCAATGTCCCAGGCAACGCTGGTCACGTCAGTCATGTGTTGTTTCTCCGAGTGAATACTGGTTCATCCGGGGTCGACTGTGTTGCGTCGAAGCGGTATCCGTTGCTTTCGAATGCGGTGAGGGCCTTGGCGGTGGTGATTCGCTCCCTGACGATCCATCCGGCCATTGAGCCGCGGGCTTGCTTGGCGAAGAAACTGACGACCTTGAAGTCGTCATCACCCTTCGCGTCGAGGAATCGTGGTGTGATGATCCGGCCCTCTAGGCGCTCGGGCTGGACAACTGCGAAATACTCGTTTGAGGCGAGGTTGATGAGCAGCGCTGCTCCGGGTGACTCAGCGAGCGCTGCATTGAGCTGATCGGTGACTTCACCGCCCCAATAACTGTAAAGGTCGCCGCCATTGTCATGCGTGAGTTTGGATCCCATCTCGAGCCGGTACGGCTGAATGAGGTCGAGCGGACGCAGAACACCGTGGAGGCCGGACAAGATGCGCAGCACCTTCTGGGAATGCGTGTAGTCACGCTCGCTGAATGAGTGAGCTACGTCGAGACCGGTGTAGGTGTCGCCGTCAAACGCTAAGACGGCGGGGCGAGCATTGTCTGGAGTGAACGGAGTTGTCCAGTCCTGAAAACGCTGATGGTTCAAGTCCGCAAGCGATGCTGAGATCGACATCATTTTCGACAGTTCGTCCGGAGATTTCTGGACCATAAGGTCGATGAGCTTCTCGGAGCGATCGATGAGGATGGGCTGGCTGTACTTTGCCGTCGGCAATGGCGACTCAAAGTCCAGCGCCTTGGCGGGGGAGACCACGATCAACATACCTCCGGTATATCTGAAGTTGAGCGGGAGTGAAGCACTCAGGCAACGGGTAGATCATTGATCACACTGTTCAAACAACGTAAGAACCGCGATTCACGGCGTCGGTCATCGACTTCCGATGCGTCGGGAGGTGCCGATGTCGGTCGCTCTCTCGCTACTGAACGAAGGCATCGCAGGACGAGGTTTCGTCGAGGGGTCCTGCGCATCAATGAGTGCGCGCGCCGATGGAAAATGGCGCGAAGTGAAACGTCAGAGGCTGTCTAGTAATCCGACGACAACTGAATAAAACCATAGACCTAATGGTTAGGTCAGCTTTACATTTGCTGTAGGAGAAGCAGTACACTCACCGCATGGATCGTTCTGGTGAGTTTCATCCTGCGTTCGAGGAGTACTGCGAGTGTATTTTTGAGCTTGGCGAAGACGACCTAAATGTAATTCAGGCCAGAATTGCTGAACGCCTTGACGTCAGCCGGCCGGCAGTGTCAGAGATGATCAAGAAGATGTCGGCAGAGGGCCTCGTAACCCAAGACGGTGCGCTTCGCCTCACCGCTGCTGGCCAGCGGCTTGCCGAAACCGTGGTTCGTCGCCACCGGCTTGCTGAGCGATTCCTCACTGACGTGCTCCAGCTGTCGTGGGCTGAAGCGCATCACGAAGCTGGCCGCTGGGAACACGTCATGAGTGAAGCCGTCGAGCTGGCGATGGACGAGCTGCTTGGCCACCCCACCACTTGCCCACACGGCAATCCCATCCCTGGCTCGGACTTTGAGCAACGTGATTTGATCGCACTCAGCGAGGCCGAGGTCGGCGCCCCGGTGGTCATCCGACGGATCACCGAGGAGCTCGAATTTCAACCGGGTCTTCTTGAGTTTCTTGAAGCGGCCTCAATTCGTCCCGGCGAGACCGTCAGTCTTGCTTCAGCCGCCCCTGATGGAACGCTTACCGTGCAGGTTGGCGATGATGCGCTGGGCGTCGCTGCGTTCACAGGCGAACGCATTCTGGTCAGCACCTGACCGTCAACTGTCGGCACAAGAACCTAAAAGCACACGGAAAGAGAGCAATATCTGTGGAATCGTTCATCGATACCCGCGAAGTCAACCCGGTTCTTAACAACATCATGTTGGCTGAGCTCGCCGGGGTCATCCGCTACACGCACTACTCCTTAGTGATTACGGGCCCGAACCGCCTTCCGTTGGTCGCATTCATGCAAGAACAGGCTGATGAATCATTGGTGCACGCCCGCCAAGCCGGCGAGATCTTGACCGGGCTCGGAGGTCATCCGACTCAAGGGATCGGTGCGATCGAGGAGACGCACGACCACTCGATCGAAGCAATTCTCAACGAGTCGGTAGCTCACGAACGACGTGCGCTCGATCTGTATCGGCAGCTGCTCGGGCTTGCTGAGAACAACTCGGTGTACCTCGAAGAGTACGCCCGTGGCCAGATTGGGGCCGAAGAGCTCCACGTCATCGAGATGAATAAGCTGCTGCGGGATTACACCATTGGCTGATCGACGGCACCTTCCGGTTGCCTCGGCAGGCGCAGCGAGTGACCGACCGTCAGTGGCGCTTTGTGTGGGTAAGGACTGCCGCAAACGATGTGAGTTCGCAAAGGTCCGCAAAATGCTGGCGCTTAATTGTGATCTCGTGGAGTTGAAGTGCGTTGGGTTGTGCAACGGCCCTGTTGTCGTCACCGATTTGGATGCCAACGTGCCCGACGTCTACTCCAAACTGCGCAGCAAGAGTGACCGTCGGTTACTTCGCGCACGCGTGAGCGGCGACAGTCGGGCACGCAAGAAGCTCGCGGACAAACGAGTCGCTCGTAAGAGCGTGTTGAACGTCATCTCGCGTCGACTGCAACGCGTCGCCTAACGAGCTGCTATTCGCTTTTCGGGTTCACGGGCGAAGATTGCGGATCGTCCGGGATTTGCAGGCCTGCGAAGACTTTGGTCGCAAGCATTTTTGAACATGCCGGATGGTCCAGTCAAGATGCCCGACAGGCGCTTATTTTGATACCGGATGCCAGAGAGGTGACGATGTGTGATCAAGAGCGTTGGTAGTTAGGGGCTTCCTTGGTAATCGTCACATCATGCGGGTGGCTCTCTTGGCGGCCAGCAGTAGTGACTCGCATCATTTTGGCGCTGCGTAGCTGCGATAGCGACGCCGCTCCTGCGTAACCCATACCNGAGCGGAGGCCGCCGACNAACTGGTAGGCAACGTCACCGAGTGGGCCGGAGAATGGGACNCGACCCTCAATCCCCTCGGGCACGAGNTTCTGGCTTGCGGTACCCNCCGCACNTTTCGAACTAGAGGACTGNCCTGTGGCGTAACGGTCCTGGCTGTCGCCCGTCATNGCGCCCATTGAGCCCATGCCNCTATAACTCTTGTAACGGCGGCCCTCGAAGAGCTCCATTTCGCCGGGGCTCTCCTCGACGCCCGCAAGCAGGGATCCGAGCATGACCGTTTCAGCGCCTGCAGTGATCGCCTTTACGATGTCGCCGGAAAATGTGATGCCGCCGTCGCCGATGATCGGGATACCCATCTTTTCAGCCCGTTTTGAGGCAAAGTAGATCGCCGACAGCTGCGGCATTCCTGCGCCGGACACGACGCGGGTGGTACAGATCGAGCCGGCGCCCACGCCGACCTTGACCGCATCGGCACCGGCCTTGGCCAAGGCTCCCACACCGTCTTCGGTGACAACGTTGCCGGCAGTGACGGCAAGTTCGGGCCAGGTACCCTTGACCCGTTCAATGGTCTTGATCACGTTTGCCGAATGCCCGTGTGCCGTATCGATCGACACCGCATCGACGCCCATTGTGACTAATGCGTCGACGCGCTCTTCGACATCGGCACCAACACCGATTGCTGCAGCGCAGCGGAGACGACCCTTGCCATCGCGAGAAGCGTTCGGAAAGTCCAACCGCTTCTGGATGTCCTTCACCGTAATCAGGCCAGCGAGACAACCAGCGCTGTCGACGAGTGGCAACTTTTCGATGCGGTGTGCCTGCAACAGCAGTTTCGCCTCGTCGAGCGACGTTCCAACAGCGGCGGTGACTAAACGGTCAGAGGTCATAAAGTCGGTCACTGNCCGGTCGAAGTCGGGCCCTTCGCAGAACCGGATGTCACGGTTGGTCAAAATCCCTATGAGTTGACCCTCGTCGTCCGTGATTGGTACCCCGCTGAACTTAAACCGGTTCATCAGTGCTTCGGCCTCGTGCAGCAGCGCAGTGGGTGGGAGTGTCACTGGGTCGGTGATCATGCCCGACTGGCTGCGCTTGACCTTCTGCACTTCAGATGCTTGATCAGCGATCGACATGTTGCGGTGGATGACGCCGATGCCGCCGCAGCGAGCCATGGCAATAGCCATCCTTGCCTCGGTTACNTTGTCCATCGCTGCAGATACGAGTGGCACAGCCAGTTCGATNTCTGCCGCGAATGTCGCAGTGGTATCGACTTCGTCCGGCAATGTTTCGGAAAAGCCAGGGATAACGACGACGTCGTCGAACGTCAGCGCCTCAAATCGATCGAAGAGATCAAAGTTGATACTCATGGTTGAACCTCTGATAGGAGTTGACCTCAGGTCAAGGGGGGAGTGGTCACCGCTGTTTTTAATGTGACGGCGCGGTGTAAGTCGTCGATGTCGGTGAAGCGACGCGAGCACAGATCTCTCATGACGCTGACGAGAAGGCGGTGCTCGACGGTGTGCATCGCGTTCTCGAACTCTNGGACGGAGCGAGTCGTGTCGATCGGAACTGCCTCGGTGGCGAGCAGTGGGCCGTCGTCGACACCNTCGTCNGGAACAAAGTGAACCATNACACCCGACTCGNTTCGATTACCCGCTAACGCTTCGTCCCAGGCGCGCTCGATAGCGCGCAGCCCGGGTAACTCGCCGGGNTGCGCTGGATGCAGGTTGACTACTCGGCCCGGAAACCAGCCGAGGAAGCTCATCGTAAGTATTCGTAGCCAGCCAGCCAGCACGATGAAGTCGGGATCGAATCCGGCGACCAGATCGGTGAGTCGGGCATCATAGTCTTGCCGGTCTTCACCCAAACGCAAACCAATGTGAACGGCGGGCACGCCGGCGGCATCAGCGCGCTGCAGTGCAAACACCTCTGCCTTGTTTGACACCACAGCGACTACCCGGCCGTTGATGGTGCCGTCAGCGCAGGCGTCGAAGAGGGCCTGCAAGTTGGATCCGTTGCCGGANACCATCACCACCAACCGCTGTTCGCGGACGAGATGTTCCGGCTGCTCGCCAATCATGTCAACAACACTCTTTCGTTAGTGGAGCCCGCCATTCTGTCCGTGAGTTCGCCGATGACCCACGTGTTCTCGNTGATCGATGCCTGCACAACGTNTACTTGGTCAGGAGCGCACACGACAACCATGCCGACCCCCATGTTGAGGGTTCGGTACAACTCGACAGTGTCCATCCGCGGTGTGAGCTCGCGGACAAGACGAAAAAGGGGCGGTACAGGCCAGGAACCCAACGTGATTTTNGCATCAACATTGTCGGGCAGCACGCGCGGCAGGTTCTCGGGAAGGCCGCCACCCGTGATGTGGGCCAACGCCTTCACGGCGCCCGTCTTGAACGTTGGTGTCAGGAGATCCAGATACGAACGGTGCGGCTCGAGCAGCGTCTCGCCGAGAGAACGGTCGAAGCCGTCGGGAACCACGTCCATCGGAGCCCATTCAAAAATCTTGCGNAACATCGAATAGCCATTGGTATGAGGCCCACTCGATGCAATGCCGATCAGAACATCCCCCGAGGCGACATCGCTGCGTGGAAGCAACTCGGCCCGCTCCGCTACTCCGATCAAGGTGCCGGCGATATCGAACGAGCCGGGCTGGTAGACGCCCGGCATTTCGGCGGTCTCGCCACCTAGTAGAGCACNCCCAGCGGCCCTGCACGCGTCAGCCATGCCACCAACGACCTCGGCCACAAGGTCGGCGTCTAGAACGCTTGCTGCTATGTAGTCCAAGAAGAACAGCGGGCGGGCCGACTGAACAAGAACGTCGTCAATGCAGTGGTTGACGATGTCAATGCCGACGCCACGGACCATCCCCAAACGCGCTGCCAGCTCGACTTTCGTACCAACCCCGTCGGTGGAAGCCACCAGCACAGGCTGATCCATTGACTGGATGCCTGCAGCAGAAAACACGCCACCAAAGCTGCCCACGCCCTTGAGGACGCTCTCGCCGGGCGTGTTGTGGGTGGCTTCAACGGCCGCCTTCATCTCGTCAACGGCCCGTGTGCCCTCGTCGATGTCGACGCCGGCAGCGGCATAGCTGGCAATGCCTGCCCCGGGCGCCCGCCATGCAATGTCACGCCGTACTTGCATGCCATCGAACGTGATCCTTTCCATCCGGCGGTAGGCCCTATCGCGAGCCACACCTAGGTCGGCTCCGAGCCCGGTGGCGGCTAGGACGCGCCCGCCTGATGTCTTTCCATCGGCATTGACTCCCGCATCGAAGCGGTAGGTGTCCTCGATGTTGCCGCGATCGAGGATGGTGTAACCAATGCGAGGGTCATTTGGGTAGCCAGGCGATGCTGCAACAACGGTGACTGCTGACTGAGTCGAAATCCGCAGCGGCACACTGCCCACGTCGCCTTGTGTGCAGGCGAGCGCCAGAGCAGCGAGATCAGTCTCAAGCAGAGGCAACACTGTTTGCGCCTCGGGATCACCGAAGCGAACGTTGTACTCAATGAGGCGTGGTCCGTCCGCAGTGAGCATGAGTCCTGCGAAGATCACGCCCACGTAAGGCGTGCCCCCTGCAGCGAAGTGGTCGAGTACTGGTTGCACGAACTCGCCAATCAGTTCATCACCACTGAACGGCACTGGTGCGGGCGCGTACGCGCCCATGCCACCGGTGTTGGGTCCGGTGTCGCCCTCGCCAACTCGTTTATGGTCCTGCGCCAAGGGCAGCGCCACAGCAGTTGTGCCATCACAGAGAGCGAGCAACGAACACTCTGGCCCGCGGAGTCTTTCCTCGAGTAGGAACGATCCGATCGCTGCAGCATCGGAAATAGCTTGACGCGTCTCAGCGTCGCTGTCGGGAACTGCAACGCCTTTGCCGGCGGCCAAACCATCGAGTTTGACGACAACCGGCGCATCCAACTCCGCCCACCAGTCGAGCGCTGCGTTCTCTCGGTCGTTCCCCTCGAAGCGTGCAAAGGCGGGACCTGCAATACCTAGTCTGGTCGCCAGGTCGCGAGCGAATCCCTTCGACGCCTCCAACTGTGCCTGTTCGGCTGTCGGTCCAAACGACGGGATTCCTCGTTCAGTTGCGAGATCAGTCATGCCTGCAACCAACGCAGCTTCGGGGCCGGGAATGACTAGATCGGTGTCATTTGTGCTTGCATCATCGAGACTTGAGGCCAACCGCACGTCGTGCCCGTGTTGCCGACAGGCCCAGGCAATTGCCTGTTCGCGGCCGCCGCCGCCAATCACCAAGACGCGCATCAAGCGATCACTCCCTCGAATGCCAGCTTGGCTTGCGCGTCACCGACAGCGAGCGGGTAGTCGCCCGTGAAGCACGCATTGCAGTACCCATCGCCGGACTCGGTGTCGTTGACGGCCCGCATCATCCCTCCGAGCGACAGAAAGGCAAGGCTGTCGGCGCCGATGTACTCTTGGATTTCCGCGACCGAGAGCCGTGCAGCCATAAGGTCGTCGTCGTGGCCCATGTCGACGCCGAAGTGACACGCATGCTTAATCGGCGGGCACGTGATGCGCATATGCACCTCGCTCGCCCCTGCATCTCGGACCAATTTTACGAGCGGACCGGCGGTCGTGCCACGGACCAGCGAATCATCAATCATGATCACCCGCTTACCCTTGAGATTTTCGCTTAGCGCATTGAACTTCAGCGCCACACCGCGTTCACGGATGTCCTGGGTGGGTTCGATAAACGTGCGGCCGATGTATCGATTCTTAATGAGCCCATCGTTAAATGGCAGGCCACTTTCGCGTGCGAAGCCGATTCCGGCAGGAATCGACGAGTCGGGTACGGGAATGACGACATCGGCATCAACCTTTGATTCTTTCGCCAATTCGACTCCCAGGCGCTGCCGAGCGTGGTGCACGCTCTTGCCATCCCACACAGAGTCAGGACGCGAGAAGTAGACGAATTCAAACGTGCAGCGCGCACTTTGAGGTTGAGGCGCCAGTACCTGGGTCCGCTCAATCTCGCTGCCACGCAATGTGACCATTTCGCCAGGCCTGACCTCGTCAATATCTACGCAGCCCAGCGTTGACAGAGCACACGTTTCGCTCGCAACGGCGTGTCCGCCGTGGGGGAGACGTCCGACGCTCAGCGGACGGAATCCCCATGGGTCACGTACTGCAATGACCTGATCGGCTGCCAAGATCACCAAGGAGTACGCGCCTTTCCATGCGGGTAACGTGCGCTCGATTCGCTCTTGCCAAGTCTGCCCGCCGGCTGCGGCGAGCATTAGTGTAAATACCTCGGTATCGCTGGTGGCCGTCAGACCGAAGCCCTTGTTGAGCAACTCGTCTCGCAGCGCCGTTGCGTTGACCAGGTTGCCGTTGTGAGCCACAGAGAGTGGACCGTGCATGGTCTCGACGAGAAACGGCTGAATGTTGCGCTCGGCATTCGACCCTGTGGTGCTGTAGCGGGTATGGCCGATGGCGTGGTAACCAGTCAATGGTGCGAGCGTTTCAGGTGTGAACACTGTGGAGACGAGACCCGCTTCTTTATGCAACCGCGACCGTTTGCCGTCGCTCACGGCAATACCTGCGGCTTCCTGCCCCCGATGCTGCAAAGCGAACAGCCCAAAGAAGGCGAGCTGCGCAACGCCCTCCCCGTGTGGTGTCGACAGACCGAGAACGCCGCACTCGTCGCGCGGCTTGTCGCTGATGCGCACCGGTGTTTCGAATGTGGGCGTATGCGAAGGAAGTTGATCGCCACCGGTCGTCGATGCTTGAACGGATGCGTGGGGTGTGGTGCTCACGAGGGAACCTCCAGTGCGCTGACTGCGTTGATGATTCGTTGCTTGGCAGGATAAGGGGCCCGTTCGAAGGTGAGCCCGGTGAGGCGCTCATAGGTTTCGATGTAGCGGTCGCTCGTCTGCTCCCACACCTCCGAGGGCAGCTGAGGTACCTCGCCTTTGCCGGTGTAGCCGACGTCTGCAAGGGCCCGGCGGACGATTTCTTTGTCGAGGCTTTCCGGCTCGCAGCCGGCGGCCAACTGCTCCTCGTAAGTTTCTGCGACCCAGTATCGTGAGGAGTCAGGGGTGTGTACCTCGTCGATCAGCATCACAGCGCCAGTTGCGTCGAGGCCGAACTCGTACTTCGTGTCGGCGAGAATGAGACCGCCATCGGCTGCTCGTTCGCGGCCACGCTCGAATACCGCGAGCGCAGCGGAGCGAACCTGATCCCACACTTCGCGATCGACATGGCCGCCCGCAACAACGTCCTGAATGGCCAGCGGCACGTCGTGCTCACCGAAATTGCCCTTGGTAGTCGGCGTAATGATGGGCTCGGGCAAAGCGGTGTTCTTAGTCAAATTCTCGGGGAACTGATGGCCGTAGATGCTGCGAGCTCCCGCTGCGTACTGCGTCCACAACGCCGTGTTGGTGACTCCGCTAATGTGTCCACGAACGACAACCTCAACGCTCAGCGGCGCGGCCTCGCGTGCAATGAGCACGTTCGGGTCAGGCAGCGAAACCACATGATTTTGCACGATGTCGGCGGTTTGTTCGAACCACCAGGCCGCCAGTTGGTTCAACACCTGGCCTTTGTAGGGCACCCGGGCGATGATCTGATCGAATGCAGACAACCGGTCTGTGGTCACAAAAATTCGTTGCCTTGGGCCGAACGCGTACGAAACGCGCACCTTGCCGAGCCGGCGATCATGGAGTGGTAACTCGATGCTGTCGAACGGCTCGGGGAGTGTCACGTGCTCAAATTTCCTTGGCGTGCCGAACGCCATTTTCGAACAATCGGAGACCAAGACTGGATGGCTCACCAGCACCACGCGTCTTCACAACCGGCCTACGGCGGTGGTGCGGATGCTGTCGGGCCACAATGTGATTTTCAGGGTGTGGCATGAGGCCAAGTACCACACCGCTCGAATCGCAGACGCCGGCGATATCGGCGACCGAGCCGTTGGGATTGGTGCTGCGATATCGCAGCGCAACCTGCCCAGCAGCTGCGAGAGAATCAGGGTCAGGATGCACGTAGCGGCCTTCGCCGTGGGCGATCGGACAGTGGATCGGATCCTCAATCCCCGAGGTCCAAACTGATTTGCTTTTAATCTCNGTTTCCAACACGACCCATCGGCAGTCGAAACGNCCCTGTGCGTTGTGCCCGAGAGAGCCGGGTAACAACTTGGTCCGTGTCAGNACCTGAAAGCCATTACAGATGCCGATGAGCGGCCTNCCGTTCGCNACAAAGTCGCGCAGTTCATCGCCTAAACCGAGCATCAAGTCGAGTGCCAGCATNCGTCCTGCACCCAACGANTCGGCGTGGCTAAACCCGCCGGCAACAACGCCTAGCCGGTAGTCGCCTAAAAGCCGCGGCCGCTCAACGAGCTCGCTCGCCAATACGGTTTTTGCGTCGGCGCCTACCAATTCGAGGGCTTGACGCACGTCGCCATCGCGGTTCGTGCCGGGTCCAGCGATAATGACGGCGGGAACCTGGCTCATGACGTCGCCTGCAGTCCGTTGTCGGTGGCATAGGCCTCGTGGTTGAACGCGTCAGCCAGATCGGCGACCAAAATTGGCTCGACCCCAGGTAAGGACAACAAGCCGGACTCGTTGACTTCACCGATTTGAAGACAGGCGTCGTCCATAATTCGCTTGAAGGCCGCGACACTGCGCGGTTCAATTTCGACGACCAAGCGGCCTAGGGACTCGCTGAACAGCGAGGTTGAGAGATCGTCGTGCGGTAACACGTTGACGGTGGCGCCGAGGCGACCGGCAAGGCACATCTCTCCGAGGGCGACGGCCAGCCCGCCTTCGCTCACGTCATGGCAAGACGCGACCAGTCCGGCCTGGATGGCGGTGTGGAGATGGCGGTACCGATTGGGGGCATCAGGATCTGGAGCGGGAGCGGTACCGGCCACTGGGGGAGCGCCAAACACCTTATCTAAGTGAGACCCGGCAAATTCGGGCTCGGTAGACCCTAGGAGCATTAGCACATTGCCCGCCTCAACCAGATCAGGCGTAACGCACTGATTGGCGTCAGGTACATGTGCGACCGCAGTGATGACGAGCGTCGGCGGTACGGCGTGTGGCTTTCCGTCGCTGCCGATGTACTCATTGTTCAGGCTGTCTTTGCCTGACACAAACGGAGCGTTGTACATGTATGCCGCAGCGCAACAGCCCTCGACCGCAGCGGCCAGCTCGCCCAGAGTGCTGGGACGTCGCGGATCACCCCACGAGAAGTTGTCGAGCAGTGCCACCATGTCGGGGTCAGCCCCAACTGCGACCACGTTTCGAATTGCCTCATCAACGACGGCGTAGGCCATCGCTTCAGGGTCGTGGATTCCGTACCAGGGGTTGACGCCAATACCAATCGCAATGCCGTGCTCAGCCAGCGGTTCGGCCAAGACCACACCGTCAGCTGGCCCATCACCTGCGGCGCCGATGAGCGGACGTATCACCGTTGACCCCAAAATTTCGTGGTCGTAGCGGTGAATCGTAGTTGCCTTACTCGAAATATTGGGATGTGACAGCAGCGCGATTAACGCGGCTCTCGGATCGGCCACCTTCCGAGTGATCGATGGGGATCGATCAGGCTTGGGCAAAACGGCATTCATGCGTCGCTGCGGACGACCGTCGTGCAGGAACGCCGTGTCGATCTCGGCCACCGGCGTACCGCCTGATCGGACTGTCAGAACGCCATCGCCGGTGAACGCCCCGATGTCGGCCACGCCAACGCCCACGCGCTTGCAGCGATTGTGGATGGCACTGACGTTCCGCGTTGGCACCGAGATAACCATGCGCTCTTGCGCCTCGCTTAGCCAGACCTCCCAGGGCTCGAGGCCAGGGTATTTCCGGGGCACAAGATCCAAATCCACGTCGGCGCCGATGCCTTCTGCCATTTCGCCTACTGCTGAGGAAAGACCGCCGGCTCCGCAGTCCGTGATCGACGAATACAAGTCTTCCGCACCAATCAACACATCGATCAGCAGTTTTTCGGTAATTGGATCACCGATCTGAACACTCGCGCCTGCGATCTCGCCAGTGCTTGCGTCCATTGTCGCCGAAGAGAACGTCGCACCTCGAATGCCGTCTCGGCCAGTTGCGCCGCCGAGCACCAGAACGCGATCGCCGGCATGGGGTCCCTCATGTAGAGGCCGCGCCGGAGACGTGCCAATGCAGCCGGCAAACACCAGTGGATTTGTTGTGTATGCCGGGTCGTACAAGATCGCACCGGCCACGGTGGGTAACCCGATCTTGTTGCCATAGTCAGCAACACCGTCGATGACACCTTCACGGATACGGCGCGGATGCAACGACCCGTCTGGAAGGTCGCTCAGCGGCAGGTCAGCTGGCCCAAAACACAAGATGTCAGTAATCGCAATGGGCTTGTGTGCGATACCCAACACGTCGCGAATTACGCCGCCGACACCGGTGTTGGCTCCACCAAACGGTTCGACTGCAGATGGATGGTTGTGCGTCTCTGCTTTGAGGGCAATGGTGATCCCTTTGCGAAACTCGACGATACCGGCATTGCCGATAAAGGCCGAGCGTACAAAAGGCGCATCGATAGTCTCGGTGCATAGCCGCAGTTGCTGCATCAGCGGTTCGATGACACGCCCGCCGTCAGGACCACCTGTCGCATCTATCGCGGCGCGGAAGGTTTTGTGGGCGCAGTGCTCACTCCACGTCTGACCCAACGTCTCTAACTCAAGGTCAGTGGGATCACGATCCAACCCAACGAAGTAATCACGAATCACCACCATCTCTTCCGGATCGAGGTACAAGGCCCGCTCGACGTTGATCTCGGCAAGTCGTGTCTCGTCCGCACCGCGAATCGGAATGATCACGGCCGTTGAACGGATATCTGCGCCGCCTGGGTGTGCAGGTTCAATCGTTCCCCACACCCATCGTTCGATGATCGTGTTCGCCACGATGCGTTCGACGATGTCGGAAGCCACATCATTTGCGAGGTCGTCGTCGAAGCAAATGCGCAGGCCCGTCGCAGCCGAATCGATGTCAATACCCAAGGTGCCGCAAGCATGCCGCACAGCTTCGGCGCCGCTGTCAGTGACGCCGGGTTGGAGGATGATTTCGATCGCCTGGCTCGTCGGAAGTTCCCAGTTGCCCCGCTGAAGCAGCGGGTCGACAAGCACACTGTGGAGACGATCGAGTTGAGCAGAATCAAGGTCTCCATCGACGAACACGATGTCAGCAACGGTGACCTCACCGATCTCGCCGAAACCAAGATCGCTTGCACCTCGCTCGATCGCGGCAGAGCGCGGGTCTGCCTCGATCGGGTGAAGAGTGAGACGGTGCCAACGGGCCACCGGCGCGACTGTAGGGAACTCCATACGACACCAGTGAAATTTGTACAAAAGGTTTGCCTGCACGATGCCGGCGAAGAATCTTTGCCAAGGCAACCGGATACTCACCATTGTTGAGCAAAGACTAAGAAGTGACACAGAAATAAGCGGGATGGGGCGTTCCGGCCGATCGCTGCGATGATGGACAGATGACAGACGGAACAACGAGGGTGGTGTTGATCAGGCACGGAGAATCTCAGGTCACCGTCGATCGCGTCATCGGTGGCCACCGCACATGCAGCGGCCTTTCCGATCTGGGACGGCAGCAAGCGGCGCGGCTCCATGACCGCCTTGCCGCCACGCACGAACTTGATGGAGCGGTGCTGATTAGCAGCAACTTTGACCGGGCGATTGAGACCGCCCAAATTATTGGTCCTGCGATCGCAGGTGCAGACCTCCTGATTGACCCGGGATTCGGTGAACACGATCCCGGGCCTGAACTTGACGGCACGACATTCGCTGCCTACGTCGACCGTTTCGGATCCCCTGACTGGGGTGGCGACCCCCATTATGAAGTCTTTCCAGGCGGTGGCGAGACCATTGCCAGGTTCCAGTTGCGGGTTGGGTCCACCCTGTCGAAAACGCTTGCGACGCACCCCGGGCGGACTGTTGCAATTTCTTGCCACGGCGGTGTTGTCGATGCCATCTTCCGTCAACTCCTGCGCACCGCGCCCACTGGAACGTTCGACCTCTGGACGACAAACACGTCCCTCACCGAATTTGTGTCTTCGCAGCGCGCCGTCGAATCAGCAACCAACTCGAAGTGGCGCCTCGTCCGGTACAACGACGCCGCACATCTTGCAGGCCTTCCATCAGCCACCAACTCTCCTGTGCAACGTCGCGACGGCTGAGCCTCACGGAATCGGAACGCCATGACCTCGCAATCATCCGCTCGGCACTGGATCGTGGTCGGTGCTGGTTCAGCCGGGTGCGTGCTTGCTAACCGGCTTTCAGCAGATCCCGATTTGCATGTGACGCTCCTCGACGATGGCCCCGACTTGATCCAAGATGCGATTCCAGCAGCCGTTGATGGCCCGAACTTCCTCGACGCCCTGAACGAGCCGGGCCGAACCCACCATGATTTGCTCGCCAAGCGTTCCGCCAACGCTGAGCTACGTGTCTACCCGAGGGGCCGAGGTGTAGGCGGATCAAGCGCTGTCAACGCCATGGTTGCGCTGCGTGGCAGCGAACGGCAATACCGTGACTGGGGATGGAGCGACGTTCGTCGCGCATGGGATCGAGTGCAGATTCCGGCCGAAGCGGCAACTGAAGCAGAACTGGGCGCCGTCGATCGAGCCTTGCTGGCGGCCGCACCGCAAACCGAGCGGGCGCTACTGACGCGCAAAGCGGGCCGTCGAATCACATCGGCAGAGGCCTATCTCTGGCCAGTGCTCGATCGATCAAACCTTGCGGTGCAACCCAACGTAGCCGCTGACCGTCTTCGTATATCCGGCCGCCGGGTCACCGGTCTGCACCTTTGCGACGGCACCTCGATCGACGCCGACCATGTCATTGTCGCAGCCGGAGCAATCCACACGCCGGCGATTCTGCTGCGCTCAGGGCTCGACACTCCGGGCATTGGCCAAGGACTCCAAGACCATCCGGCGGCTCCTCTGACATTGTTGCTCCGCGATGGCGTCGACAACCAGCAGAGCGGCCTGGCCGTTGGCACGCTATTGCACCAGCACCTTGGCGAAAACCTCGTACAGCTTCTCCCGATGAATCACATCGGCCAGTGGCCTGGAACCGAACGTCTCGCACTATTCATGCCCGCGCTGATGACTCCCTCAAGTGCCGGGGGCAACGTCACGATTGACAGCGCAGGTCAGCCGATCGTCGACTTCGCACTCCTCAGAGATGCTGAAGACCTTGCAGCACTCAAGGCAGCGGTCAAGCTTGCGCTAGATGTTCTGTCGCGACCATCGTTCGCCGACATCGTCGAAATGGTCTACATCGACGAGCACGGCACCACGGCGGATGCTCTTGCTGACGACACGACCCTCCAAAGGTGGCTTCGCAGCAGAGCAGGTGACTACGTTCATGCGTCAAGCAGCTGTGCCATGGGCGCTGTCGTCGATGATCGATTCAACGTGGTGGGCTACGAGGGGTTGTCGATCTGTGACACTTCGATCTTCCCTCGCATCCCAGACGCCAACACGCACCTGCCGGTGACTATGGCCGCTGAACGCTTCTGCATGAGTGCAACAATGTCGACATGACTTCGGACTTCAGTCTGGGACTGCATGAACTTGGCGATCAGTGTTTCGCGTATCTGCAACCAGATGGCGGTTGGGGCTGGAGCAATGCCGGCCTCGTTGTCGGCGATGGGCAGTCGCTTCTCGTCGACACTCTCTTCGATCTCAATCTCACTCGCGCCATGCTCGACGCAATGGCTTCGCACACCGCCGCTGCGCCCGTGGCTTCCCTAGTCAATACCCACGCCAACGGTGACCACTGCTACGGCAACAGCGAGGTGCGCGCCCGATGGTCCGACGTCGCTGTCGTCGCATCTGCTGCCTGTGCCAAAGAGATGCTGCACACGCCGCCGTCGATGCTTCATGCGCTCAACCAAGCACCAGGTGAAGTTGGAGATCTGTTCCGTAGCTTCTTCGGCGACTTTGACTTTGACGGAATCGAACTTGAGCTGCCAACAACTACGTTCAACAGCCGTCAC
>PASB01000022.1 GCA_002711735.1 Ilumatobacter sp. | reverse complement strand
CGGCGGCTCTAGTGCAACGGTCATTGTTCGTGTCGGAACGACGATGACTGATAGCGACCCCCACGTGACCGACCTCAATCGATGCCTGACCTCTGCGAGAAACAAACCGCTCGATACACACCAATGACGCCCGTTACTCCACCTCCGGTCGACTCAACGCCACCCATCCGGCGAGACTGCATGCATGACCCACAGAGTTGGAATTATCGGGCTGGGCACCGTGGGTGCGCGATTCGTCGAACAGTTCAATCACCACACCGATTTTGATCTTGTCGCTGCTTGGGACCCTGACGCTGCGGCCTGCGCCATGCACGCTGCCGACGTCAAAATCGTCGCCGACGCGGCGAGCGTGGTTAGCGCTGCTGACGCCGTCTATATCGCCGTTCCGCCACTCTTTCACAGCGCTTACGTCGAGCAATGCATCAACGCACAAGTCGCGATCTTCTGTGAAAAGCCACTTGGCATCAACGTCCAAGAGAGCCGTCGACTGGTCGACCTGGTGGATTCGAGCGGGCTCCCTGCAGGCGTCAACTTTGTGTTCAGCGCCGCCCCGTCAGCGGTCGAACTACAACGTCGAGTTGCAAGTGGTGAAATTGGTCAGATCGTTCGGGGTGACCTTCGGCTGCACTTCGCTGAATGGCCGCGTGCCTGGCACGCAAAGGCGCAGTGGCTTCGCCTGCGCGATCAGGGAGGGTGGGTCCGTGAGGTCGCCTCACACTTCGTCTTTATCGCCCAACGCATGCTCGGCCCTCTGTCCATGGACACTTCAATGATTACTTATCTTGACGGCCCAACGGGGACGTTGTGCGAAACCGATGCACTGGCGCGCATGACTGGTTCCAAGGCTCCACTCGTCATGATCGGCACCAGCGAGGGNGCTGGCCCTGACATGAACGACCTCACCATCCGCGGCACCGCTGGGTCCCTTCGAATCTGGGACTGGTATCGCCTGCAACACGCTACAAAAGGCGAGTGGAACGACGTCCTTGGCACGGACCGCGCTCAGCTTGGTGCCGATGCCTACGCCGCACAGCTCGATGAACTGTCGAAGTTGCTCGANGGCACCCCCTCAAACATCGCCACATTTGCTGAATCATTGGCAGTCCAGGTGCTGGTGGAAGCGATGCTGGGCGGCGCAAGCTAAGTCACCTTGAGGCTACGAACGGTCGTAAATGAGGACAGCAACGTTGGTTGGATCGATCTAGCCTCAAGGCCATGCCCGACCCGTTGTCTACGCCGCTGCTCGACAATTCGCCAATATCTCAGCGGCTGTCCGCAGCACTCCCGACAGATGTCGATTACGCCTCTGCGCGCTTGTTTGATGAGCGCTCGGAGCATCTCACGGTCCGCCAGAACAACCTTGAGCCAATCTTCAACGAGTTCGATTCCGGAGTGATGATCTCAATCTGGAACGGGGGCGGTCTCGGCTACGCAGCAACCGCTGATTTGTCCGCAGCAGGCCTCGATCGGGCAGTGGAACGTGCACGTTATTGGGCCGGCGTCACTGCCGGGCACATGGTCACCAACCGTCACGAAAGAAATGACGCCATCGCCCCGCCGCCGCATCATCCGGTCGGTTCCTACGAATCACCCGTCGAAACGGGTTGGGACAAAATGCCGCTGGAGGACCGGCTCGAGCTCCTACATCGACAATCGCGCTTGCTCAATATCGACAACCGCATCGTCGATTGGTCAGCTCGACTCACGAGACGAAGCGTCGACACGCTGCTGGTCACTTCGGGCAGCGACGGCCAGCGGGGCGNAGTCGAGCAGCGATTTCAGTTCGTGTATCCCGGCATGCGCGCAACGGCCAACGAGGGCGTCAATACTCAGACCCGCACCTTTGGCGCCAATGCATTCTGCGGCCAAGGTGGAGCTGAGGTGCTCGATCGGTTCGGCTTCGGCGATAGCGCTTCTCGCGTGGCTAACGAGGCCCTAGAGCTCCTCACGGCTCCTAATTGCCTCTCAGGAGTTATGGACGTTCTCCTCGCTCCAGACCAGATGATCTTGCAGATCCACGAGTCAATCGGCCACCCGCTCGAACTTGACCGGATCCTCGGTGACGAACGCAACTACGCCGGCACCAGCTTCATCACCCCAGACATGTTCGNCAGCTTCCGCTACGGATCGGACCTTCTCAACGTCACCTTCGACCCAACTGTGCCGGGTCAGCTCGCCAGCTACGGNTTTGACGACGATGGCTCTCCCGCAACCAAGCAATTTCTGATCAAGGACGGCGTTCTACAGCGTGGACTCGGTGGCGCAGTGAGTCAACAGCGCAGCGGACTCGACGGCGTATCGAACTCTCGAGCCGCTAGTTGGAATCGACCACCGATTGACCGAATGGCAAACCTCAACGTCGAGCCCGGCGATGCGACGGTCGANGAACTCATCGCTTCAGTCGAAAGCGGCGTTTACATGCACACTAATAACTCGTGGTCGATCGATGACAGCCGCAACAAGTTCCAGTTCAACTGCGAATACGGACAGAGGATTGAGAACGGCGAAATCATCGGCACCGTCCGCAACCCTGGGTATCGAGGCATCAGCCGGAACTTCTGGACCAACCTCTCCGGCGTGGCAGACCAAAACAGCTTCACCGTGATGGGTACGCCAAACTGCGGAAANGGTGAGCTGAACCAAATGATCGGCACCGGACACGCATCTCCCACTTGCAAGTTCTCCAACATCGAGGTTTTCGGAGGCCAGTCATGAGCAGCAGCGTCGAACGCCAAGCGTACTTTGACGAGCTCATCGCATCAGCCTCATCCACGTTGCACAGCGATGAGGTACTCCTTGCCAACCTCGCCGGCGAAGCCACTGATTTTGTCCGGCTCAATAACAACGAGGTTCGGCAGGCCGGTTCAGTCGATCAGCAGAAGCTCAGTGTCGATCTCATTGCTGGCCAGCGCCACGTTGGCGGCACAATCAACCTCACCGGCGACATGGCGATGGACAAACCACGAGTTGTTGCCCTCCTCGCCCAGCTCCGCGCGCAACGGCGTCTCGTCCCTGATGACCCTTACCTTCTGTACAACACGGAGCCAACGTCGACCGACAACGTCAAGACCGGCGACATCCCCAGCCCCGAGATAGCCCTTGCTACGATCCGCTCCGCAGGACAAGGTAAGGACCTCGTCGGCATTTACGCCTCCGGCGACACATTCCACGGTTTTGCAAACTCACTCGGCCAACGCAATTGGTTTCAGTCTTCGACGTTCAATCTCGACTGGTGCTTTTACCTAGAAGCCGACAAAGCGGCCAAGAACCTGTACGCCGGGTTCAATTGGGACGACAACGCGTTCGCACGCAAGGTTGACTGGTCCAGTCAGCAACTGATCGCTCTCGCTCGGGAACCTAAAGTGCTCCGCCCTGGCGATTACCGCACCTACCTCGCACCGCGAGCAATGGAAGAGGTGATGTCACTTCTCTCGCACTATGGCGCGTTCGGCTGTCGGGCACAGGAGACCAAGCAGACGCCATTCCTCCGAATGCTGGCAAGCGACGCTCACCTGTCGCAACAGGTCACGATCAGCGAGGACACCGCTGGCGGCGTGGCGCCAAACTTTCAATCTGCTGGTTTTATTCGTCCCGACAAGGTGCCGTTGATCCTCGACGGCAAGCTCGCCGAAGCGCTCGTCTCACCCCGGTCAGCCCAAGAATACGGGGTACCGACCAACGGGGCCCACGGCGGCGAGTATCCCGAGTCGATGACGATTGCGCCGGGTTCTGTCCCGGCCGACAGCGTCGCCGAAGCACTCGACACGGGCCTCTTCGTCGGCAACCTTTGGTACACCAACTTCAGTGACCTGTCGGCGTGCCGCACAACCGGTATGACCCGGTTCGCCACATTCTGGGTGGACGGTGGCGAGATCGTTGCCCCGGTGAGTGTCCTTCGCTTCGACGATACGGCCTTCAACATGCTCGGCGACCACCTCGAAGGTCTTACCGACGACACGGAAGTACTACTTGACCCCAGTACGTACCTCGAACGGAGCAGCGCTAGCGCCCGACTGCCAGGCGCCCTGCTCAGTGAAATGCACTTCGTGCTCTGACCGTGGCGTCAAACCCCAGGCGATGGGCTACCCGGAACGGGCGGCGAGTCACTCACCACAGCAGCAGGGTCCGGGGGCGGCATCTTTCCCCCTGCCTCGTCTAACCGGGTCTGGACCCGGCTGAGTAAGCCGCTGGCGGAGCTGACGAGCCCGGCCGCCGCCCTGGCGGCCTTGGCTTGCGTTTCAGCACGCCGCGCTTCCGTTTCCGCCTTTGACATCTCCGAAGCGGCATCAGGATGAGCTCCGTCAGGGGTAGCGCTGCTGCCCGCTGAGTACTTACGTGCCGCTTCCTCGGCCTTCTTCGACATGTTCGCAGTCTTGCCGCCGGAAGCCTTATCAACCTGCTCAGTGGCTTTGCCCACCATGTCTCCAACCTTGTGCCGGTTCTTCTCAAGCAGTTCTTTGGCCATTCGCAAGTTGCGTCCACTGATGAGTCCCATGAACTTGAGATTAGCGAGCCGTGCTATCAACGCGAGATGAAAAACATCGCTGACGAAACCCAATGGCTCGACGCCACGGCGCAGGCTGCTCTCGTAGCAGCTGGAGAGTTGTCGTCGCGCGAGCTGATCGACGCAGCAATTGAGCGCATCGACCGCACTGACGGGGCAATCAACGCCGTTGTATTGCACTGGTACGACCGCGCATGCGAGCAAGCTGACGCAATCGATGCGACGGGCGCAGGAACGGCTCCCGCCGGCAGTGGCAGCGGAGACCGCCCACCGTTCCTCGGCGTGCCATTTTTGTTGAAAGATCTCTGGGCGCCTGAAGCGGGCATGCCCATGACCAACGGCAACGCAGCGCTCGCCGCAAAACCACCAGTTGCAGCGCACGACATGACTTTGGTCAAACGGTTCCGCGACTCAGGCCTGATTAACCTTGGCCGGACCAATAGCCCGGAACTCGGCAGTTTGCCTGTCACCGAGCCAATGGCACACGGCCCAACGCGTAACCCGTGGGACATCGCTCGTACGCCGGGCGGGTCAAGCGGAGGCGCAGCCGCTGCGGTGGCAGCTGGCATGGTGCCGATGGCCCATGCCAGCGACGGCGGCGGATCGATCAGGATTCCAGCGTCGTGCTGCGGCTTGGTCGGACTCAAGCCATCGCAGGGCCGCATCACACTGGCGCCAGACCGAGACGAGTCTGGCCTCAGCGTCAACCTCGTCGTCAGTCGCTCAGTTCGCGACACTGCCCGAATACTTGATGCGGTCCACGGACCCGGAGTCGGCGACACCGTCATCGCCGCTCCGCCAGCCCGACCCTACGAGGATGAGCTTGGCCATGACCCCGGACGTCTGCGCATCGGAATGCTTGACCGGGACCCACAGGGAAATGCTCTCCACAACGACTGCGTACTCGCAGTCCGCTCTGCGGCAACGATGCTTGAAGGCCTCGGCCATGACATTGCACCCAGTCATCCCGAGGTGCTCGAAGACCCGTCCTTCACGCCCCGCTTTATGGCGATGTGGGCCACCAATATGGCGCTGGGAATCAAGAAAATGGAATCGTGGATCGGCCGTGAGATGACCGCCGACGATGTTGAACCCGTCAACTGGGCCCAAGCTGAATGGGCAAAGAACGTCTCCGGTGTCGAATATGGTGAGGCGCTGGGAGCCGTTGTCGAATACCGCAGGGCGCTGCAGTCGTGGTGGACGCGGGGATGGGACATACTGCTGACGCCGACGCTGAGCGAACCGCCGGTAAAAATCGGTGAACACGACGCCCTCGAAGGCGACCCGATGGCAGGGATGAAACGTGCTGCTCAATTTGTCGGTTTCACGCCACCCTTCAATGCCAGCGGGCAGCCAGCGATCAGCATTCCGTTGCACTGGAGCGACACTGACCTACCGATCGGGGTTCAACTCGTCGCCAGCTACGGCCGCGAAGATCTATTGCTCGCAGTCGCAAGCCAGCTCGAAGCAGCACACCCGTGGACGCAGCGGCGCCCAATGCTGGCCTGATCAGCCGTGGGACGCGGCCTTGGTGGCTGTGCCGACAATCTGATGCCGGACCCACAGCGCTCCCCGCCCTCGGTCAACCGCGTCTATCTCAACGACATCGAACGGCCCACCACGAATGCAAGCCTCGGTGTCACGAGTGATCTCACATCCATTAAATATCCAACGGTGCGGCCGAAAAAGCACCTGCTGCACGCAACGGTTCACAGTCCGAGCAGGCGACGCAACATGCTCAATAAAGAAGTAGACCCCGCCTGGTTTGAGAATCCGATGCGCCTCGCGAAGGACCTGTTGCGGATCGTCGACCCCGCAAAGCAGCAGTGTGCCGATGACCCCGTCAGCCGATTCATCGGCGACGTCAACTTCCGCACCGCCCAGTTGCCGGATGTCCAAATCAACGTCATATTCAGCGGCTGCAGTCTGTAGTGGAGCGTGCATCACTGGGTTCGGCTCGATGGCGATGACCCTCGTCCCGGCTTGGTAATAGCGCATGTTGACGCCGGTTCCTGGGCCCAATTCAACAACGGTGCCGCGCATCGCTCCGATCACAGCGGACTTGCGCTCCCCCCATGTTGCATGGCTGTCTTCAGCGCCAGCGTCGAGCAATCGCGCCTCAAACCGTGATCGCCGCTTCGATTTCGTTAGGTTCGGCACACGGCGCACCATACCGACCAGGCACATCTGCTCAGGTCAGCAGGGAGCGGCCACGACGGCGCCGGACTCCATTACGCAGTGGCGTGCGCACTGACTCGAGCCCGAGATAAAAGGTTGGGAAGCACAGGAGTACGAACACCGTTGAGCTGACGAGGCCGCCCATCAGAGTAAAGCCAAGGGACTCCCAGAATGGATCGCCTAACGCGAGCGGTAGCAGACCAACAACCGTCGTGACCGTTGTGGTGATCAATGGTCGGAAGCGAGAGGTCACAGCGTGCTGAATCGCTTCGCCTGCTGACGCACCAGCACGTCGTCGCTGATTTGCGGAATCGACCAACAGAATCGTGTTGTTGACCGCCACTCCAATCAAAGCAATGAACCCGACTCCCGACAGAAAGGATTGCGGATTATCGGTGAGTTTCAGGGCCCCGAACACTCCGAGAAAACTGAGGGGAATGGCCATGAAGATCAACAGCGCCTGCGCAACCGATCGGAACTGGATTGCGATCAGAATGAGCATCAGACCAAGGGCGATAACGCCTGCGACGATAAGACCAGCGAAGTCGTCCTGATTGTCCGACTCCAACCCGAAGTCAAACGTCACAGCCTCAGCGGAGAGACCTCTCGATTCGATCTCGGTCGCGGTGAAATCTTCCTCAACCAACAACTGCGTATCGTTCAGGATGCCGGAGATACCTTGGTCTTCGTCGTATTGCGCGCGGACTTCGATGAACTGTTGCCCGTCAGCCCGAGCAATTTCTCCATCGGTTGACACGATTGCATCGGTCACCGTGACCGTGCCGCCGCCGGACTTGAACTCCCGCCCCTGCAAATTGTCGCGGATGTCTTCGGCGAGTTGTTGCCCTGCGACGATCGAGGCGGCATCACTGACCTCGATTTGGGTTGCAAACGGGTACTCCAGCAGGGGTGGCCCGTTCTCGGTCTGTCCAACTGTGAGACGGAGGCCGGGATAGGCCGGAATCATTGTCTCGAAGTCTGCTTCGATCCGATCCACAAACGTTGGTGCTTTGGTCGAGCGCGAACCGATCGGCGTGAGGTCAATAAAGATCTCCGTCACACGCTCGTTGCCGCGAACATATTGGGAGCGATCGAGCTCCTCACCGAGAACCGACAAGACGACCGTGTCGACCTCGTCAGAAATGTCTTGCGCTTCTTCGATGCTCGTTCCCAGAGGGAACTCCGCTGAGATCGCCAAGCCAGAGGCGTCCTTACCAGCTGGGAAAATTGAGAACGGCAGCGACCCTGCAATCATCCCACCGGCTGCGATGGCGACGAGAGCAACGCTGGCCAGGCCCATGCCTGCGAATCGACCCTTCCAACCGTTTCTCCACGGATACGCGGCCAGTCGTCCCGCTGCACCCGCTACGACTTTTTCGCCACGCACGATTGGGTTGTTACTTGGCCCCCCCTTGAGCAGGAACACCCGGGCCACAGCAGGGATGAACACGATCGAGAAAATGAACGACAGAATGAGTGTGATAATCACCGTTGCCGGAATTGAGCGAATGAACTCACCAAGAATTCCACCGACAAAGAGCATCGGTGAAAACACGACGACGGTGGTGAGTGTTCCGGCCAACGACGCCGATCCGACCCGTTCGAGCGCCGTACGCACGACGCCGAGCCGGCGACCGACTTCCTGCGAACTGGGATTGTCGCGGCTGGAGTCGATTGATTCAGAGATAACGATCGCATCATCAACTAAGAGTCCAAGGGTCAAGATGAGACCGAACAAGGTGATGGTGTTGAGGGAGTAGCCGAACACCCAGAGTCCAATTAGCGCCCCCATCATCACGAGAGCCATGAACCCGGTGGTCATCACGGCGACTCGCCAACCGATAAGTAACAGGCTTACGAGGGCGACGGCAAGCAGGCCAGTGAGCAGGTTGGTTGTGAGTGACGACAGCTGCTGACGGACACTGGTGGCGAAGTCGGCAGTGATTGCTGCCGAGAACCCGCTGTCGAGCGGCGAGTCCACGCTGACCAGTCGGCTCTCGATCAGATCAGAGAATTCAAGCACGTCGAGATCCGAGAACTCACTCCGGATCAGGCCGATCGCGATGGCGTTGTCGTAGCCCGAGCTGTCGAGTGCCACGCGCGTAAATCGGGTGAGCCGCGTTTCGGTTGCACCCGAAGCCGGATCAATCGATTCCGTTTCGAGTTCGCGCACCGCAGCGACGGCAACATCGGCCTCTGCGCTGAGGTAGACGCTGAGCTGTTCTGCTTGTTCCTGCAACTCGGCCGGGGTTGAGTTCGGCCGACCAACTATCGACACTAAACTGTCGTACTGGCCGACCAACTTGGCGGCATTAACCGGGTTGTAGAGGATCGCAGCACCCGCGGGCACATCAAGATTGAGCGCAACGAGGCGCTCCGTGCCTGCATCGGAGCTGACGTCAGATTCAAACTCGACGACCACGGAATAACTGCTCGGTAATGCAACCGATTCGGTCGAGACGACTCCTTCGACTGCGCTGAAAGCAGCTACGAGGGGAACGACAACCTCCTGGTCAACCACTTTGGCGCTATCAACAAAATACGTGCCGCTAACAACGGAGATCGGCGTGTTGATTGGTGGGAAGCCCTCTCGATCAAGGCCGAATCCAAACGCAGAAACACCAGCGATCAGCACAACGATCATCGCTGCGAATGTTGCTTGCCATCGGCGAGCGGCGCCAGCAGCGATGGAGGCAATCAGAGACCGATGAGGAACTGACTGGTCGCTGGCGTCTGACTCATCGGCGATCCCACTGGCTGCCATCACACGATTGTCAAGGTCTGTTTAGGCAACCGCAACGAGCCACAAGTCACATGCCTGTGCCGGAACTTTCAGCGTCCGTCAGGTGCACTCAGCAATTCAGACGGTGACAGGAAGATATTCAAGACCACGCAGGTTGACGCGACCATTCCACTCGACGTCCCCCGACACTGCCGCGTCGGGGAAACGCCGCAAGAACGTGCCGATCGCAATCGCTGCTTCAAGCTTGGCCAGCGACGCACCAAGGCAATAGTGGGCCCCGCTGCCGAATGCCAGGTGCTGGCCGGAACCATCACGACGCACATCAAGATCTTCGGCGGTCGGACCCCACTTCTTCGGGTCACGATTGGACGACGCCAATCCAGCGAGGACAAACATGCCTTTCGGGACGGTTGTGCCCTGGAAGTCGATGTCGTCAAGGGTGATTCGGCGCGAGAATTGCACCGGGCTGACAAATCGCAACATCTCGTCGACCGCGGTTGCATCAATTTCGGGATCACCTCGCCAGATTGCGGCTTGCTCAGGGTGACGAAGCAGTTCATAGATGCCCGTGCCAATGAGGTTCACGGTCGTTTCGTGGCCGGCGATGAACAGCAAGCTGACCTGATCTCGCAACTCGCCGGGTGTCAGACGATCACCGTCTTCTTCAGCAGCGATCAGAGCAGTGAGCAAGTCGTTGCCGGGGTTCTTGCGCTTCCAAAGAATTACCTCGTCGATGTGTGCGCTCATTGCATCGGCGGCAGCCCGGATCTCGGTGAACGAGTCGAGGGCCAACATTGGATCGAGTGATTTGACGATTGTCCCCGACCAGGCGGCAATTTGGTCCTTGTCGCTCTCGGGCATCCCCAACATCTCTGAGATCACATCGAATGGTAACGGGAACGCCAACTGTTCAACGATGTCCCCAGCGCCCGCAGCTCCGAGCTCGTCGAGGGCGACGTCGACCAGTTCTTGAATACGAGGCCGCAGTGCTTGGATCGCAACCGGAGTGAAGGCCTTACTGACCAGGCGGCGAAGGCGGGTGTGATCGGGAGGATCAGTGTTGAGCATCGATGAATCTTGTTCGAGTTCCCCACCGGCCGCTTCGAGCATCTCGGCGTAACGCTCCTCGTCACGGACTTCAATCTTGGCGTCCATGACACTCATCGTGGGGTCTCGCAGCAGGCGGAAGACATCGTCGTGATCGAACAGCACCCACACATCCATCATCGACAAATGGACGGGTTGACCATTTCGCATCTCTGCGAAGTGCGGATATGGATTCTCGATGTATCCCGCCTCGAGTGGGTTGAACGTCGGAGTCTCGGTGAGCGGCAACATATGAAGATTCTAAACGATTCCCAGACGGCTGCCAGCGAGCAGACGTTGCTCCCGTTCCGGCATCTCGATGATGACAATTTGCGAACTCTGCGAATCCGGCAGTGTTAGAAGATGCCCGTGCGCTATTTGGTGGTTGAGGCGCTCCGCTCCCCCAACGAGCCGACCGAATCGGGTGCTCGTGGTGTCGCGCTTCGCCGGTGCGGGCACGACGTGAGCATCCGCACGGGAGGCGGGCGCGAGCCTTGGTCAGCCACCACCGTGGTCGATGCTCAGGCTCCACCGGGGAACAAAGCCCTAGCCGACTTGGGTACTCAGTTGCTCGACACCATCGACGACTTGCACAGGCTGGTGGTCTAAGCCGAAGTGGCACTGGGCTCAGACCGTCAGGACTCCGATGCCGCCATCTTCGCCCGGGCGTTGGCGGTGACGAGCAGGTAGACCCCAGCGACGACGAGGGCGCCGCCAACCAGTTCGATCGCCCCGAGCCGCTCGTCGCGAATCAGCCATCCGAAGAACACCCCAGAGATCGGGATGAGGTATGCGGTTGCAGCAGCCTGCGTGGCCGCAGCACGCTTCACGATCGTGGCCATTAGCGCGAATGTCACTGCGTTCGCTGGAATAGCGGCATACGCCAACGGAACGAAAAGCCCCATCGACCAGTCGGTGTCATCGACCCCTTCGACGATCAAGGCAATTGGAATGAGTACTGCCGCTGACATTGGCAACTGTACCGCAACGATCATCACCGGCGAGACGTCACTGAAGTTCCGCCACTGCATGAATACCGTTCCAAATGCCCAGGCGAGCGCTGACACTGCAAGAGCAACAATGCCGATCGCTGTTGTCTCACCACTGAGGGACGGCCAGGCAAGAACCGCCGTCCCAAAGAAACCGACGATTAGACCAAGCCCTCCAAGACGCGTCGGCCGCGTTCCCATCAGCAGCAGTACCAGCAGCGCCGTAAACAACGGCATCGTGCTACTAAGCAGCGAGGCCACCCCGGCCGACACACGACTCACACCAAACACAAGCAGGCCACTTGAAATCGTCGTGATTGCTAAACTGACAACGAAAATCTTGCCGAGCATCGCGCTGCCCGTCGGGATCCGTTCGCCACGAACCAACGTGACGAAACCCAGCAGGAATATCCCGCCCACGACCGTGCGCAAGCCAGCAAGGAGAAGCGGCGTCGTGTGGTCAAGCGCAAACTTGAGGGCCGTGAAGTTTGCACCGATCAACAGTGCGACAAGAACGACCAACGCAAGCGTGACCCGCGGGTTCGATGCTGGCGCCGTCAACGACTACCTCCTTTCTCCCAACACGTAACCGCCCAAAGATCAGGCGGCCATCACCTTTGAAGTAAACCCAGCCAACTTGTCCACAGCCTCACCGGGAGCGCCGACGAACATAAAGGCGGGGACCACCAGTCGATGAATGCCCCAGGCCCTTGCTTCCTCGACAGCTGCAGCCGGGTCGGGGCCAAAGATTCCCGGGTGCACACCAGTCATGTCGAGTGCCTCAGGATCACGGCCAGAGTCGGCAGCGGCTTGTCGAGCGATGTCCATCAGTTCAGCCATGTTCCCCTTTGCAGGGAAGAAGCCATCACCCATACGGCCAGCACGCTTCGCCGCAGCCTCGCTGTGACCTCCGATGTGAATCGGGACAGAGCCACTTGGCGGCTTGGGATTCGATGACAGATTCTCAAAGTTGATGAACTCACCGTTGTAAGAGACCCCGTCGGCCTTCCAAAGTTCGCGCATGACGTTCGCGTATTCCTCGGTACGACGAGCGCGACCTTCCCACGGAATGTTGAGAGCCTCGAATTCCTCGCGCAACCATCCGATGCCAATTCCGAGCATCAGACGTCCGCCCGACATAGAGTCGAGAGTCGCAACCTCCTTGGCATACATCACCGGGTGCCGCTCTGGGAGAAGCGAGATACCCGTTGCCAGCTTCAGCGTCGTTGTATGCGCGGCAGCGTAGGCCAACCAAATAAGCGGGTCCGGGATCGGACTGTCGCCTGAGCCGGGCATTTTGCCATTCGGAGCATACGGATACGTCGACTCGTACCCCTCTGGATAGACGATGTGCTCAACGGTCCAGAGCGATTCGAATCCTGCTCCCTCAGCCGCCTTCGCAATCTCTATTGCGCCAGCACCAGAGGTGAACGTCATGGTGTTGGCGAAAGCAATTCCAAACTTCATTCTCGCATCTTGCCCGACAATGGAGCCACCACCTGCATCGGCACGACTCGACCCTAGGTCAATCAGCCGCAAGAGCTTTGTGATGAAGCGCCGGCAGCTCTTCGACTTTATTGAGACCGTTGGTCAGCTGTGGATGCACTCGTCCAAACCCCACTCTTCTGTCATCACGGTGCGCGGGCGCGTTCGACCGCCCACCATGCCCGATGACAAACCGCAAGAAGCCGGCCTCCAAAGCGCTGGCCATTACGGACCACCATTTCCTGCGCAGCGACAAGACCTTGTCGACGAGCTCCTTGAATGAAGTACAGGCATCCATGCAGCTTGAACCGCCGAAGCAGTCGCCGACCACAACGGCACTGAAGTGTTTAGTCGTTCGTCTGACCTGCCCAATCGTCGATCTGGCGTAAGTCGAAGTCACCATTCGCCGGGTCTGGCTGACACACTGCTGTCGTGGGAGGCTACGAACTGACGATCGTGCTCGTTGCGGTGGTGATCGGCTCTGTTTCGAAGGCGGTCACAGGCATGGGCCTTCCCGTCATCGTCATTCCCGTCGCCGCATTGTTCGTCGACATCGAAGATGCCGTAGTAATCATTGCGCTCCCGAACCTTCTCGCCAACGGGCTACTCGCCCTCAAGGAACGCAGCCATTTACGCGACACCCGCAACCTGGGCGCACTCGCTGTCAGCGGTGTCATCGGCGCCGTCTTCGGCACGATGGTTTTGGTCAACGTGCCAGACGAACCAATCGTCGTTGCGTTGATACTCGCCATCGCCGCCTACATCACGATGTTCTTTCTCAAGCCCGACCTGCGAACGTCAAAAGAGCAGTCGCATCGCTGGTCGCCAGCGGTTGGCGCTCTCGCTGGGACGTTTCAAGGGGCAATCGGCATCAGCGGACCCATCCTTGGATCCTGGATTCACAGCTTTCGACTCTCACGAGGCGCACATATTTTGTCCATCACGACGTTGTTCTTCGTTTCAGGGTTCGCCCAGTTTGGCGTCCTTGCGGCGAACGGCGCACTGTCGGGCCGGGTCGTCGCAACGCTGCTTGCGTGCGTTCCCGTTTTAGCCTCAATCCCAGTTGGCACTCGGCTACGCGAGCGTGTGTCCGGTCGCGGCTTCGACCTTGCCATCATCGCAATGCTCGCAATGTCTTCAATTGCGCTGTGCATTCGGACATTCGTCTAGCTACTGTTTAGAGAAATAAACGGGGAGCTCGCGGAACGGTGGGCTGAGAGGATGGCACGCAGTCATCGACCCGAGAACCTGATCCGGGTAATGCCGGCGGAGGAATCGTGTGCTCGAACATATTGTTGTAGTTAGCGGGTCGGCACCACTTGAGGATCCGGTAGTCAACGCGCTCCCTAGGGAGGCCACGGTTCTGGCCGTCGACGGCGGACTCGACCATGCGCTCGCTGCCGGACTCACGCCATCCAGACTGATCGGGGACCTCGACTCGGTGAGCTCTGCTGGCTTGGCTTGGGCTAACGCTAACGCGATGATTTCGCGCCACTCGACGGACAAGGACCAGACCGACACCGAACTGGCGCTCGCCCTTGCCGCCGAAATGCATCCGGCACGGATCACGCTCATCGGTGGAGGAAATCGCCTTGATCACAGCATCACAGCGATTGGAGCTCTTGGACATCGCAGCCTGATGTCAGTGCTACGACTCGACGGATGGTGGAACGGAAAACACTTTGATGTCCTACATGGCCCCGGCGAACTCAAGCTCGTCCTCCCCCCGGCCTCACTGCTATCACTCGTTGCGCTCCACGGCCTCTGCACCGGTGTCTCTATCAGCGGCACGAGGTGGGCGCTCAACAGCGTCGAACTTGCCCCTCTGGTCGGCTGGGGTGTGAGCAATGAGGTCGGCCCAGACGGCGTCGTTTCAATCCACGTCTCCGCCGGCGTCCTGACGATCTTCAATGCCTCGACTCCCACTCCTCCAAGTACTACTACCGCCCCCCAGCCCTAGAAAGAGAACCATTGATGACCATAAGAAAGCCAGCGTCTGCCGCCGTCGCTCTCATGTTGGTAGTAGGCGCATGTTCAAGCGATGACGCCGCGACCATCGAACCTGCCGCCATCACGTTGGTGACGTACGACTCATTTCCTGATGCTGAGACGTCGATGAATGAGGCGCTCCAAGCGTTCAGCAGCGAGACGGGCATCGCCGTCGAGATTCTCGTCGCTGGAGATACCGGCACCATGCTGTCCAAGGCTGCGCTGACCGTTGGCAATCCCGAAGGAGACGTGATGTGGGGAATCGACAACACCTTCCTGTCGCGTGCGCTGAACGAGGGCATCTTCGAACCAGCTGCGAGGCCTGTAGGAGCTGAACTCCCTCCAGAGTTCACTCAGCTCTCCCCCGACGGACTGGCCGTACCTGTCGACTTCGGCGATGTGTGCGTCAACTACGACCTGGCCTGGTTCGCTGACGCTGACATCAAACCGCCGACTTCGCTGAGCGATTTAATCGACCCGGCGTACTCCGACTTGCTCGCCGTCCAAAATCCTGCCACTTCTTCCCCAGGCTTGGCATTCCTGCTCGCCACTATCGACGAGTTCGGTGACGACGGCTGGCAGGACTATTGGACTGCGCTGCGCAACAACGGTGCGCGGGTATTCGACGGATGGACCGAATCGTACTACGGCAGTTTTACTGGCGCGGGCGGCAGTGGTCGACCCCTCGTCGTCTCGTACGGATCGAGTCCACCGGCCGAAGTGATCTTTGCTGAGCCCGCTCGCAAAGAAGCGCTTACCGCCGTGATCGAGTCAACATGTTTCCGTCAGGTCGAGTTTGCCGGGATACTCGCTGGCACAGAACATCCCAACGAAGCCGCACAACTGCTCGAGTTTCTCGTGGGAGAAACGTTCCAAGCCGAGCTCGCTCTCAACTTGTTCGTATACCCCACCAACTCGGCAGTCGAGCTCCCCCAAGAATTCATCGACTTTGCTGTTGTGCCCGAATCATCCCGTTCGGTCGGGCCCGAGCGCATCGATGCGAACCGCAGCAACTGGATCGACACCTGGACCAGCCTCGTGCTGGGTTGATCACACAACATGTCCGCACTGCCACGTCGGGTGATAGCAGCCCTGTCCATTCCGCCATCGGTCGGGTTAGCCGTGTTCTATGTCTGGCCCCTACTGACCCTGTCGTTCCGGGCCATCGACGGTGATGCGGTCCAAACAACCCTCGGACGACGGGCTACGTGGGAGGTCGCATGGTTCACGCTGTGGCAGGCAGTCGTTTCGACGTTGATGACTCTCGTTGTTGGCCTTGCTCCGGCGTACATCGTGGCCCGGTTCAACTTTCGTGGCCGACAGCTCCTGCTCGGGTTGATCACTGCGCTCTTCGTTTTACCCACCGTGGTCATGGGAGCTGCATTCCTAGCACTCCTTCCCGATGGCATGAATCAAAGTATCGCTGCGGTCATCGCTGCCCACGTCGTGTTCAATCTCGCCGTCGTCGTGCGCACCGTTGGCCCACTCTGGGAGCAACTACCCTCCGACATGGAAGGCGCCGCCGCAACGCTGGGCGCGTCACCTTGGCGAGTCTTCACCATGATCACGCTTCCACTGATACGACCAGCACTCGTCGCCGCTTCGTCGATCGTGTTCATCTTTACGTTCACCTCATTCGGAGTGGTACGGGTGATCGGAGCCGCCGGAACTCGCACGCTTGAAGTCGAGGTGTGGCGGCAGGCAATCCAGCTGGGCGATATCAGAACTGCAGTGGTGTTATCCATCCTCCAAATGGTGATGCTCGCCGCAGTGGTCGTGTGGTCGTCACGGGCACAGCGACGTTATTCCCAGCCACTCGGCCTAGAACCAAGCGCCCGGCGAATGCCACGGCGTGGGAGCGAGCGGCGTCAAGTTGCGCTAATCGGTATCACATCGTTTGCCGTATGCGGGGCACCGCTGTTCGCACTCGCTGCCCGGTCTTTCTCCACGCCGTCTGGTTGGTCGATTGCAGCCTGGACACAGCTCGGTCGCACCGAAGTCCGGCCCGGCATTCGGCTTGGAATCGACCCGCTCGATGCCGTGCGTAATTCGGTGGAGAACGCGCTGTGGGCGACGCTGTTCGCCGTAGTTATCGGCGCACTCGCCAGCTTGGCAATCGCCGCAGCTCGCAATACCGGTCGGTTTCTCGATGTGGGAATGATGCTTCCGGTCGGCACATCTGCGGTCACAGTCGGATTCGGCATGTTGATCACGTTCGATCAAGCACCTTACGACTGGCGCGCCGAGTGGTGGCTCGTCCCAATCGGCCACGCGCTCGTTGCAGTGCCGTTTGTCGTTCGCGCTACCGTCGGTGTGCTCCGATCAGTTGACCCTCAATTACATGCCGCCGCAGCAACACTCGGGGCCTCCCCGACACGTGCCTGGCAAACCGTAGTGGTGCCGTTTCTTTGGCGGCCGCTCACGGTTGGCGCCACGCTGGCTGCTGCAATCTCGTTGGGCGAGTTCGGTGCCACCAGCTTTCTGTCGAGGTCGGACAGCGAGACTGTACCGATCGCCATCGAACAACTACTCGGGCGAACCGGCTCCCTACTCCAAGCACAAGGGTATGCGATGGCCACAGTCCTGGCGGTCGTGACCATCGCCCTCGTCGCCGCCGTCGACCGCAGCCATCAGCTGCGCACTCTCGCCAGATCAACCATTAATGGACCAAACTGAGCGGTGATGGCTCATCTCTCCGTTGACAACGTGGACCTGTCGTTCGAAACGGCGACGGTTCTGACCGGAGCCACGCTGACCGTCGATCAGGGCGAAGTGGTGGCCGTGCTCGGCCCATCAGGGAGCGGCAAGAGCACCCTCCTACGAGTCATCGCTGGGATCACAGCACCCGACGCCGGAACCGTGACTCTCAGCGGCGATGACCTCACCCATGTCCCCACTCATCAACGCGGTGTCGGCATGGTCTTTCAGGAAAACCAGTTGTTCCCCCACTTGACCGTGGGTGAAAACGTAGCGTTCGGACTCAAGATGGTCGGAATACCTGCGGTCGAGCGTCGCGCTACTGCAAGTGACTGGCTGGCACGAGTCGGTCTCGCCGGGTTCGACTCGCGCCAGGTCAGCGCCCTCTCGGGCGGCGAAGCGAAGCGAGTTGCGCTTGCGCGAACACTCGCCGTCGAACCCAGAATTGTGCTACTCGATGAACCCTTGACCGGGCTCGATCGCGAACTCCATGACCGACTCGCCCGCGACGTCTCAGATCTTCTCGCCGATCTTGCGATCACTGCAATCCTCGTTACCCACGATCCGGACGAGGCGGCGACTATCGCTGTTCGCTCACTCCACATGGATGACATCAATGAATGACGCGACCCTGATCGAACTGTCAGCCGAGGAGACCTACGATCTTCGTCGACGTGTACTCCGAGTCGGCACGCCATCGACGGCCGTTCAATGGCAGGGCGACAGCCTCGACACCACCACCCACCTCGGAGTGTCAGGAACAGACACGATCGTTGCAATCTCGACCTGGCTAAAGTCACAGTCGCCGGATCTCGATCGACCCCATGCCGGCGTCCAATTACGTGGCATGGCGACCGACCCGGCCGCCCGGGGACACGGTTACGGCTCCATGCTCCTCCTCGCCGGTATTGACCGGGCTCGCAGGTCAGGTGCTCACCACGTCTGGGCCAATGCTCGGACCGCAACGCTCGACTTTTACATCGCCCACGGATTCAAAGTCACAAGCAGTGAACTTGAAAATGCTGAGACGGCGATCCCCCATCGGCGCATTCTGATGTATCTTCGGCCACCGACCGACACCAACCTGTTGGAGCTATAGCAACGGTCGAGCGGCGGCACGCCGAGCGCAGGCGGCGTACCGCCGAATTATTTTGCGCACACCTTGCCGAATTGCAGCTTCAACAACGCCCGCAAACTGAGTGGCGAATCAGTCATTGAGTCTCTAGAAAAGCACGACTCGCTCGCCTCCATAGCCAGGGTGCGAGCGTGATAGAAGGCTTGAGTTTCTAATGGCGTTTGCAATTTCGGAGCTGTGACTGCGCAAGCGTCGCAAGCCCAGGGAACAGGCTGCAAACGCCTCCGTAAAAATCGATCTGGCCAGTGTCATTACCCTCAGCGGACAACCTGACCGACACGCAAGGACAACTCAGGCTCATGTCGTAGTTGATTGTTCTCTCTGTCACGGAATCCGCTCTGAGAACTGCCAGACTGGGCCTGTGAGCCGATCGAAGACCACATCGATCAGACGGCCAGCCGTGCCCTCCTCCAAGGAAGGGTCGTCACGTCTGGGTGACATCACTCGGTCGATTCCGATTGACAAACGTCTCACGCGCCGGCCCAAGGTCGCGTTGTTCGCCGGCATTGCTGCGCTCGCCGTCATCGGGACGATGGCGGCAGCTGTCTTCGTCTTGCCAATCAATACATGGCGCGAACAAAACAACGATCTCGAGCAGCGCCAAACGCAACTCGATGCACTCGTCAGTGTCAACGGCCAGCTCGCAGCTGAGGTTGATCGCCTGCAAACCGACGATGGTGTCCGCGAGGCTGCCCGCGAGGAAATCGGCTACATGCAGACCGGCGAGCAACGCCGTTCGGTGCTTCCCAGACCGCCGCTCCCCGCTGATCTCCCGGACGGCTGGCCCTACAACGTGGTTACCGAGATCTTTGCTGCGCGCACAGCTGGGCCCGCACCCGCCCTCACCGACTAGATTTGACGACAGGGCGTCCGCACTGGAGGCCCGTAATCCACGACAGGGGTATCACGTGGCTGGTGGCAGCATTCTTGGTAATCGCGTTCAACGCAAAGAAGATCCTAAGTTCCTCACNGCGGGNGGCGACTACGCCGACGACCTGAAGGATCCCCGCCTTGAAGGAGCCGCTCAGGTGGTTTACGTGCGCTCGGCGGTTGCTCACGGCANAATCGAGGCGATCGACGTCGACGGGGCAATCGACATGCCTGGCGTCATTGCGGTGCACACGGCCCAATCACTCGGCCTCGAGCCGGTTGCGTCACCCTTCAACCCCGCCGCCGCTCGTACGCTGCTTGCCAGCGACAAAGTGCGGTACGTAGGCGAGCCCGTCGCCGCCGTTGTGGCTGAGACATGGCAACAGGCGACTGACGCTGCGGAAATGGTGTTCGTCGACGTCGAGTTTCTGCCAACGCACATCGACCTTGAGGCCGCCCTTGCGTCCGACTCGCTAATTTACGAGGCGGCCGGCAGCAACGCTGTATTCGACACCACTGCGCTCGGCATGCCCGAGAACTCCGCCACAGACGAGTACTTCGCCGACTGCGAGGTCACTGTCAGCGGACGCTTCATGAATCAGCGAGTCGCCCCGTGTCCACTCGAAGTTCGTGCGTCCGCAGCCGTGTGGGAAGAGGGTCGCCTCGTCCAGTGGATTTCAAGCCAGGGCGCACAGGGCGCCAAAGCTGCCTTCGTCGCCGCCAACGGCGGCGACGACCAAGCTGTGCGCCTGGTCACCCCCGATGTTGGTGGCGGATTCGGCGCAAAGATCGATTCCTACCCCGAAGAACTTCTCCTCGGCCCGATCGCCAAGCTGCTCGGTCGACCAGTTCGTTGGCGCGAGACACGCAGTGAATCGATGATGAACCTCGGACACGGCCGCGCCCAGCTGCAGTACGTCACCATCGGCGGCACGCGCGACGGCAAGGTCACGCACTATCAGCTCCACGCCATCCAGGACGCCGGAGCCTTTGTTGGTATGGGTACCATTCTGGCTCCGTTCATGACGCGGCCGATGTCTTCGGGCGTGTACGACATCTCCAATATCGAATGTCGCACCACTTCAGTCGTCACGAACACCACACCGACTACTGCATATCGCGGCGCTGGCCGCCCTGAGGCAACAGCTGCGATCGAGCGAGCGATGGACATGTTTGCTCTCGAGATCGGAAAGGATCCAGCTGAGGTTCGGCGCATGAACTTGATCGCAAAGTTCATGGAACCGCACACCACCTCCATTGGGCAGACCTACGACGTCGGCGACTTCGAAGGAGCGCTCGACAAGGCCCTTGATACCGCTGGATACGCAAACCTGCGTTCAGAACAGCAGGCTCGTCGCGACGCCGGGGATGCCAAGCAAATCGGCATTGGCGTCAGCGTGTACGTCGAAATCACCGGAGGCGTCGATCCCAAGCAGGAAGCAGCCAAGCTCGAGGTTCACGATGATGGGACCGCCACGGTCTACACGGGAACCTCGCCCCACGGCCAGGGCCATGAAACTGCGTGGGCGATGCTCGCCCACGACGAAACCGGAATTCCGATGGACAAAATCACCCTCGTCTGGGGCGACACCGACCTGGTCCCCAACGGTGGTGGCACAATGGGCTCGCGTTCGCTGCAACAGGGTGGTGCAGCCGTCCACCAGGGCGCCATCGAATTGGTCGAAAAGGCCCAAGAACTCGCAGCCCAACTCCTTGAGGCTGACGTTGCTGACATCGTGCTCGACAAGGACAACGGTGCATTCCACGTAGCAGGAACTCCAGCGGTGGCAAAGAGCTGGGGTGAGCTTGCTGTTGCGTCAAGGCAGCAGGGCAGCGAGCTGACTATCGATACGCTTTTTGTTGCAGACATGGCAACGTTTCCATTCGGGGCGCACATCGCTGTCGTCGAAGTCGACACCGACACTGGCCAAGTCAAGCACCTCCGTCAGGTGGCGTGCGACGACGCCGGTCGTGTCATCAATCCGCTGCTGCTCGACGGCCAAATCCATGGCGGGATCGCCCAGGGCACAGCGCAGGCACTCCTAGAAGAGGTCCGCTTCGACGAAGACGGCAATCCGATCACCTCCAACCTCGCCGACTACGGCATGATCAGCTCGGCTGAGTTGCCGAGCTTCGAAGTTGTTCACATGGAAACACCGACCTTCGTGAACCCGCTGGGGGCAAAAGGCATCGGCGAGTCGGGCACGATCGGCTCGACACCTGCAGTCCAATCCGCTGTGGTCGACGCAGTCAGCCACCTCGGCGTCAAGCACATCGACATGCCCGCCACTGCCGAACGAGTCTGGCAGGCCATCCAAGCTGCCAACTAAGAGCCGAGGAAACATCATGACCGACACGCATCAACGCGCTTCATTCACATCGTTCGAAGAATCGACTGCTGAGGACTGGGCGATCATCGCTCCGCAGCTCAGCGTGACTCAGGGCATGGTCGCCGACCGCGTCATCGCCCTGATGCGCGCCCTGGAGTTTGACCACGGCGGGTTTCCCGTTAACCGTCTCGAGCACAGCCTGCAGACAGCAACACGGGCCGAGAAAGACGGACAGGACGACGAGTACGTGCTGTGCGCGCTGATTCACGACATCGGCGACACACTGAGTCCGTACGCCCATCCCGATATTGCGGCGGGCATCGTTAAGCCGTTCGTGTCTGAGGCCAATCACTTCATGGTCAAGCACCACGGTGAATTTCAGGGCTACTACTTTTGGCACTACCTAGGTATGGACAAAGAGGCGCGCGACGCACATCGCGACAATCCGTTTTTCGATCACACCGAAGAGTTTTGCGCAAAGTATGACCAAAAGGCTTTTGATTCCGACTACGTCAGCAATCCGCTAGAACACTACGAGCCGCTGATCCGCAAGATCCTTCGCAGCGCCGACACCGCCAGCTGACTAACAGCAGGCACTGCACAATCCTGACTCGACAGGTCGCCTGGCGATAGTCCACACTCCGAGAAACAGCGGTTGCGGCGACGTGAACGCACTACGGTCAGCGCCGTGAACTCCTCTATTGGGCGCCTACGACTCGCAATGGGCATGGTCGCCGCCGTGTTTGTCGTCGGCACCGTCGGCTACTGGTCTTTCGGCCTTTCGCTGCTCGACGCCGCCTATCAAACGGTTACTACGGTGACCACGGTCGGCTTCCGCGAACTCACAGTATTCGGAACCGCCGAAAAGTGGTTCACCATGGTGTTAATCGTGCTCGGGGTGTCTACCGTTTTATATACCTTTACCCTCGCCGTGCAAGTAGTTGTCGAGGGGCAACTCCGAGAATTCGTTGGGAGGCGGCGCATGGATCGCGAGCTGAGCAAAATAAGCGGCCACACGGTCGTCTGCGGATGGGGTCGTGTGGGCCGCGCTGTCGCCGCTGACCTCGAGCGCTCCGGCCACTCGGTGGTGGTTGTCGATCTCGACATCGATCGAGTTGCCGATATTTTTCACCCCGTTGTTGTCGGTGATGCCACCCTCGATTCTACGCTTCGAGCAGCTGGGCTAGAGCGGGCCACCTCTCTGATTGCAGCTCTCGAAGGCGATGCCGAGAACCTGTTTGTCACGTTGTCTGGCCGTTCGATCAACCCAAACTTGTTCATCGTGGCCCGCGCACGCCAGGACGAGAGCGTGCCGAAATTAGCGAACGCTGGAGCTGATCGAGTCGTCAACCCGCAGGAGCTCGGTGCGGCCAGGATGGCCTCATTTGTCGCTCGTCCAAATGTTGCAGAATTCATTGACGTGGTCATGCACCAACGGTCACTCGAGTTCCGAATGCAGGAATTCGATGTGCCACCGGAGTCGGCGCTGGGCGGCAAGACGCTCCAAGACGCGAACCTACGGGAGGAAAGCGGGGCACTTGTACTCGCACTGCGTTCACCCGACGGTGTCTTTACGACCAACCCGACCGGCGACACACGCATACAGCCTCACCACATCATCATCGCGGTCGGTACCGCCGATGACCTGCACCGACTCGGCGAGCTCACCCGACGCCCGAGTTCATGAGCCGCACCCACGTCCTCATCGACTTAGACGGCACGATCTCCAACTCACTGCCCGGCATTGCCCGGTCACTGCAGTATGCGTTTGCCGAATGCGGCTACGAGCCACCAACCGACGATGCAGTCCGTTCGATTATCGGGCCGCCATTCGAGGTCTCGTTCCCCATCCTCGGTGTGCCCATCGACGAAATGACGCCTGTTGTTGCGAAGTACCGCGAACGGTATAACGACATCGGGCTCTTTGAGAACACTTTGTACAAGGGCATTCCGGACATGCTCGAAGCCCTGCTGAGTGAAGGCCTCAGCCTCGCACTCGCCACAGCGAAACCCGAAACGGTCGCACGGCGCATCACCGCCCACTTCGACGTAGCGCAGCACTTCGTCTACGAAGCTGGCGCCAGCCCTGCCCTCAATGACAATCGCCGTTCAAAGGACCAGGTCATCGCTTATTGCCTGTCCGAACTCGGCATCGCAGCCGGTGGTCATGTCGTGATGCTCGGCGATCGCGATCATGACGTCGAAGGAGCTCTCGCCAACGGCATCGACTGCGTCGGTGTCACCTGGGGCTTTGGCTCAGCCGACGAGTTACTCGGCGCCGGCGCGCTCTGCATCGTTGATCGCCCAGCCGATGTGCGGGCCGCTGTCTACGCTTGAAGATGTGCTGACCGCCCGATCAGCGAGTACCGTTCCTCTCTAGTGAGCGCACCGGCAGACACCACCACCGAGGCCTCCTCCGAGGCCCCTTGCGTGCAGTCCAACTCGTCGGCTGACCGCTTCATGCGACGTCTGCTCAAACTCCCCGAGGGGAAAACCTCCACTAACGCCGAAGCCCGATCAGCATTCCAAAAGTCGATCGCTATTACTGCCTGCCGCTGCATCGTGATGTACCTGGTGTTGCCCTTTATCCTGCCGATCGTCGGCGTCGCAAGTGGCGTCGGCCCGGCGATTGGTCTAGCAATCGGGATCCTCGCGATCATCGCGATCATCTATTCGATTCGCCGCTTCTGGCGCGCTGACCACCCCAAACGCTGGTACTACACGGCGTTTGCCTCTGTCATCATCAGCTTCTTGATCTACTTGTCAGTCAAGGACATCATCGAGCTCACCAACTGAGCCACATTCTTTCGATTGGCCAAGCGCCCGATACTGTATGTCTTTCGACGATTGAAATGAGAACGCCCATGGCGGTTAAGAAGCCCATCCTCAGCCCCTGGTTCGACGGGAGTACGCCGTTGGAAGAACTCCCCGCCAGCGATCAAGTCGCCCACGACATCGTGCTCGAATTCGGTGATCTAAAGCCATCTGTAATGCGCATCATGGACGCCGAACTCAACGATGATCAGCGACTCAGGGCCATGGTTGCTTTCCGCGATTCACTGCAGGATCCCGGCAACGCGAATCGTGACCCGCGTGTCGCCATCGCCAACGCAAGCAAGTAACGATCACCCAAGGCGATGGCGCCGCCGCTCGCCTTACCTATGTGGCTGCGAGTTTGACAGTTGCAAGAACTTGCGGACGGGAGACTCTCCGTGACGTTCGGCACCGCCAGATGAGGCATGATGGTGGTGTACATCCGCACAAGACAAACCTGGGGGATCTTCCGTGGAAGTTTCGATCAACATCAATGGCACACAGCAGACACATGATGTCGAGCCGCGCACGCTACTTGTCCAGTACATCCGAGAGCACGCCGGCTTGACCGGCACCAACATCGGCTGCGACACGTCGTCGTGCGGCGCCTGTTCCATCCATCTCAACGGCGAGGCTGTGAAGAGCTGCACCATCCTTGCCGCGCAGGCCGATGGCGAGGAGATCAAAACCATCGAGGGCATGGCAGATGCCGACGGCACACTACATCCAATGCAGCAGGCCTTCATGGAAAACCATGGCCTGCAATGCGGTTACTGCACACCGGGGATGGTGATGGCGGCCACGAGCCTGCTCGACGAGAATCCGAATCCATCCGAAGAAGATGTTCGTCTTGGCCTAGAAGGCAACCTCTGCCGTTGCACCGGCTATCACAACATCGTCAAGTCGGTCCTCGCTGCGGCGAGCGTCTGAGGTCACGAACAATCAATTTGGGGCGAATATGAACTGGATGGGGGTCCAGCAATGACAGTCATCGACAATCAAACCGCCAGCAACGAATCGATCGCCGCCGGCAACGGAGTGGTCGGCCAACGAATACTCCGCAAGGAAGACCCGGTGCTCCTAACTGGTGAAGCGGTCTACACCAACGACATGGTCGTGCCAGGCGCCCTCTACATGGCCGTGCTCAGGAGCCCGCATGCGCATGCAACGATCAGCTCGATCGACACGTCAGCGGCCCTGGCATTGCCCGGGGTACACAGCGTCTACACGGGGGCTGACATGGCGGACCAGTGGGCCGCACCGATGCCATGCGCTTGGCCGGTCACCGACGACATGAAGAACCCGGCGCACTATCCGCTTGCGATCTCGAAAGTCGCCTATGTCGGCGACGGCGTTGCCTGCGTGCTGGCCGAAACCGACTCGATCGCCCATGATGCGATCGAGTTGATTGATGTCAACTACGACGTGCATAGTGCGGTAATTGACCTCGAATCGGCGCTGTCCGACAACGTAGTCATTCACGACGAACTCGGAACAAATGCCAGCTACACGTGGCCACTCCTCATTGAAGAGAATGATGGCGACTGCCAAAAAGCCATCGATGAGGCTGCCTTCGTTGTCTCTGAACGCTACGTACAACAGCGTTTAATCCCAATGGCGATGGAACCACGAGCCGTCGTTGCGATGCCGCAGCCCTTCGGCGGCGACATGACCTTGTACTCCGCCACACAGGTACCCCACATTTTGAAGGTGATGACAGCGCTGACACTCGGAATTCCTGAACACCAGTTGCGTGTGGTGTGCCCGGCTGTCGGCGGTGGCTTCGGTTCGAAGCTCGACGTCTACGCCGAGGAATTGCTTTGCGTGCAATTGGCCCGCACCCTCAAAGTACCGGTCCGCTGGAACGAGGAGCGCTCAGAGAATGCCCTTGCCACGGTCCATGGTCGCGGTCAGATTCAGGACATCGAACTCGCCGCAGATGCCGACGGCAGGCTCACCGGTATGCGGGTGAGACTCACTGCCGACATGGGCGCCTACCTCCAACTCGTCACGCCTGGAATTCCCCTGTTCGGCGCGTTCCTCTATGCAGGAGTCTACAAACTGCCAAAGGCGTACGATTTTTCCTGTACCGGCGTCTTCACCACCATGACGCCGACAGATGCGTACCGCGGCGCCGGCCGACCAGAGGCCACCTACGCAATCGAGCATGCCATGGATGCCCTTGCTCGCAAGGTCGGCATCGATCCGCTCGAGTTGCGTCGCCGCAACTTCATCCCAAAGGAGTCCTATCCGTACGAGGCCTTTACCGGGCTGGTGTACGACTCCGGCGATCACGACAAGGCGGCTTCAATTGCGGAAAGCCTCCTCGATTACGCCGGGCTACGCGCTCGCCAGGATGAACAAAACATACCTGGGTCAACAAAACGACTCGGCGTCGGGGTGTCGACCTACTTCGAGATGTGCGGCCTTGCCCCATCACGGGTATTGGCCTCGCTGAACTACTCCGCAGGTGGTTGGGAATCAGCTACCGTTCGAGTGCTTCCAACCTCAAAGATCCAAGTAGTCACCGGCACTGCCCCGCACGGACAAGGGCACGAAACGGCTTGGTCAATGATTGCCGCCGACAGATTTGGCGTTGATCCAGCCGACGTCGACGTGCTGCATTCCGATACGGCCATCGCTCCACTCGGGCTAGACACCTATGGATCGCGCTCGCTGCCTGTCGGCGGTGTTGCTCTCACCATGGCATGCGACAAGGTCATTGACAAGGCCCGCCAGATCGCAGCTCATCAGATGGAAGCCAACGAGGAAGACCTTGAGTTCTCGGGAGGCACCTTCCGCGTCGCCGGTTCACCGGACAGAGAGATGCCGCTCGCCGCGATTGCGTTCGAAGCGTTCACAGCCCACAACCTTCCCGAAGGACTCGAGCCGAATCTCGAAGCACAAGTCACGTACGACCCTCCAAACTTTTCGTGGCCATTTGGGACACATATGTGTGCCGTCGAAATCGATACTGAAACCGGCAATGTCGAACTGCTGCAGTACGTCGCCGTCGACGACTGCGGCAACAAGGTCAATCCGCTCATCGTTGACGGCCAGGTACACGGCGGCGTAGTGCAAGGCATCGGCCAAGCGCTCTATGAAGAGGCTCGCTACGACGATGACGGCAATCTGCAGTCCTCAACCCTGGCGGAATATCTCGTGCCAGCAGCCAGCGATGTTCCTCCTATCACCCTAGGTGAAAGCGTCACGCCTTCACCTGGCAACCCACTTGGCGTCAAGGGGGTCGGCGAGGCCGGCACAATTGGTGCTGCTCCGTGCGTCATGAACGCCGTGGTCGATGCCCTTTCCGGGCTCGGCGTGCAAGACATCCAGATGCCGGCGAGTCCGTTGAACGTCTGGAACGCAATCCAACAAGCCCAAGCCAACCATCAGGAGACCAACCAGTGATCCCCGCACAGTTCGACTACGTCCGCGCCGAATCTGCTGAAGAAGCAATCAGCCTCATCGGCCAGCACGGCGACGAGGCCAAGTTCATTGCGGGCGGCCACAGCCTCCTGCCGTTGATGAAGCTGCGCCTGGCACAGCCGTCGGTACTGGTCGATATCGGCCGCTTGTCCGATCTGTCCTACATCCGCGAAGACGGCGACCACATCGCAATCGGTGCGATGACCCGGCACATGGACGTCGAGACCTCGGACGTACTCAAACAACACGCACCTCTACTCGCTCATGCCGCAGGCCACGTCGGTGACCCGCAGGTACGTCACCGCGGCACCATCGGTGGGTCAATTGCGCACAGCGACTCAGCATCTGACCTGCCCGCCACCACCCTGGCAATGGGTGCCACCTATGTGGCCAAGGGCCCAAACGGCACGCGAGAAATTGCTGCAGGAGACTTTTTCGAGGGCTTCTTGACTACCGCGTTGGCACCCGATGAAATGCTCACCGAGATTCGCGTTCCCAAGATGAATGGCGCCGGATGGAGCTTCCAGAAGTTCAATCGCCGCGCCCAGGACTGGGCAATTGTGGGCGTAGCTGCGTGGCGCAACGGAACCGAGTCAGGGGTCGGTCTCGTCAACATGGACTCCGTACCAGTTCTTGCGACAAGCGTTAGTGCAGCCATCGCAAGCGGCGCGTCCATCGAAGACGCTGCCGCCGAAGCTGCAGCACAGGCTGATCCCACGGGTGACCTCAATGCCAGCGTCGAGTACCGCCAGCACCTTGCGCGCGTCCTCACCAAGCGCGCCCTAACCATCGCGTCTTCCTAGGCATGGCCGGTTCGCATATTCGACGAATTTTGGGGTTATAGCTGCTGGCGATCGACCAGTAGCGTTTGTGGCCATGCTGCTGGCAATTACCAACTCAGGACTGTGGCGGGTGCTTTGGTATTCACTGGTCGGCCTGTCAGCGATAGCGCTGTACGCAGGTGCCTTACGCACAGCAGGTATCGGTTGGGCAAGAATTCGCTGGTCACTGATTGGCGCGTACATCGTGGCGTACGTGTGGTGGTTCTTTGCCAACGGCATCATCATCGATCGCGTGTCCGTGCTGTGGTCGTTTGCGATTTTCCTAACCGTCGCCAGCGTTGGCCGCCCCCCGCGCGAGTGGATGCGTTCCGCCGGCGACCTGGGTGTCTTCGTCGCCATGTGGCTGGCATACGACGAAAGCCGAGGCATCGCCGATGGTCTCGGCATGCCGATTCAGGTCGAGTCAGTGCGCAATCTCGATCGGTTGCTGTTTTTCGGTGCTGACCCAGTGGTGGAACTGCAAGCAGCGTTTCACCGCACCGAGATTGCCGAACGCGTCGAGAACGGAGAGATCGTTCTGCGTACGGTGACCGACGTGCAGTGGTACGACGTCGTCGGATCGTTTGTCTATTACTCCCATTTCATAGTCCCGCCAATCGTGATCGGCGCTCTTTGGCTGATCAATCGACACCAATGGGTTCGATACATGCGACGCTTCGCCACGCTGCTGTTTGGCGCGTGCGTGATGTTCGTTCTTCTGCCAACAGCGCCACCATGGATGGCAGCTGGCGGAACGAACCGAGTCGGACTTGACCTTGCGGCGCTCCCGCCGCTCTCGCGGCATACCGGTGTTGGTTGGCGATATGTCGGACTAGGCAGCTTCGTCGAGGCCTGGGATACCGGTCGCGATTGGGCCAATCAGGTCGCAGCAATGCCCTCGCTGCACTCAGCTTTTGCGTTGTTCGTCGTAATGTTCTTCTGGCCCTGGGTACATAACCCGTGGGCACGCGCCGCAATGTTGGCGTACCCGCTCGCCATGGCGGTTGCGCTTGCGTACTTCGCTGAGCACTACATCGTTGACGCCGTCGCCGGCTGGTTACTCGTCGGCACAGTATTCTGGCTTTGGAATAGAATCGAAGCGTGGCTCGCCGAGCGTTCCGGGCCGATCGATGACGAACCGCTTGACTATGAAAGAATTGTCGAGACCCGCAACTCACCGATTTCTGCTGAAGCTGCGAGGGCTTAAGGTTCGACCAGCCACGCAATCTGTGGCATGGGAAGCGAATTCGCCGCACGCGCTCGTCACGGCATCGATCTGTTCAGCACCTTCAGCACGGTGCACAACAACGCCCACGCTCTGCTCAAGGCAAGTCTCGATCCTGGATTCCCTGCACTCAGCGTCGCCTTTGCCGCTACTAGAGCAATCCTGCGTAGACACCACCGTCTACGTGGAGTTGCAAGCCGGTGGTGAACTTTGCGGTCTCCCCGCACAAGAAAGCAACATGTGCGCCGAAGTCATCGGCTTGACCGAGGCGCATCGAGTCGAGTTGGTCGACGCTGTATAGGGCGTCAAGCCGCGGCGTCCGATGGAGTCCAGGTTGCACTGTATTAACCGTGACGCCCTCCCCTGCCACCTCAAGCGCCAGCGTCTTCAGAAAGGCGGTTGCTCCCGCCCTTGCGGTGTTGGAAAGAATTAGGTTGGCCATCGGCTGACGCACCGACAATGACGTTATGGCGACGACTCGTCCCCAACGCTGCTTGCGCATGAACGGCACCGCCGTCTTACACATTGCCACGACCGAGAGAAGGTTCAAATCAAGCGCTGCCTGGTACGCATCTACCTCGGTGCTTTCGAAGTTGCCGGGAGGTGGCCCCCCGGCGTTCGGTACAAGAATGTCGACTCCGCCCAGTGCACTCCAAGCAGCGTCGACAAACTGGCACGCTCCCTCGGGCGTAGACACATCGGCGACGATCGGTACGCACTCGTGCCCAACCACCGCAGCCGCAGACCGCAGCCGGTCCTCGTTACGTCCGCAGATTGCAACGCGTACGCCTTCCTCCGCCAGAGCTTTTGCTGACGCTAGGCCAAGCCCCGATGACCCACCAGCCACAACTGCAAGCCGTCCAGCTATTCCAAGATCCATACGTCGAGAACGTATCGCGCCCGCTGAGCTCCGGATCTGATCAGTCGGTACGGGCCTCGGCAAACTGCTCGCGGAGCTCACGCTTGAGGATCTTCCCACTTGGGTTTCGTGGCAACTCGGTCACAAACTCCACTGCCTTCACTGCCTTAAATGGCGCCAGCTTTCCCTTACAGAACTCGATCACCTCGTCAGCCGTCAACGACTCATCATTTTGCACAACGGCAGCGAGCGGTGATTCGCCCCATCTCTCCGATGGAACACCGATCACACCGACATCAGCGATCTTTGGATGGGCAAGCAGCACACTCTCGATCTCGGCCGGATACACGTTCTCACCACCAGAGATCAGCATGTCTTTCACTCTGTCGACAATGGTGACGAAGCCATCGGCATCCATCGTCGCCACGTCACCGGTGTGCAGCCAACCGTCGACTAGCGCCTCTGCCGTCGCTTCGGCACGATTCCAGTAACCGACCATTACGTTCGGTCCCTTAATCAGGACCTCGCCTGATTCGTCGACGCCGACATCGGCACCGGCTTCGTTGATCACCCGGACCTGCGTGAAATAGAACGACTTACCCGTCGAGCCGGCTCGCTTGACTGCGTCAGCAGAACTAATGAGACAGCCCGGGCCACCTGTTTCGGTGAGCCCGTACACCTGGTGGATCTCAATTCCAAGGTCGTTGTATTGCTCGATCAAGGTCTTTGCAACTGGCGCCGCTCCGCTCATCACCCAACGTAGCGAGCTTGCGTCGTGAACCGCTGGATCTCGGACAGCCAGCATGAACTGCAACATGACTGGCACCATCAAGGTGGTCGTGATCTTCTCGTCGCGGATCAGTTCCCAGGACTGCACTGGGTCGAACGCCTTCAGGATCGTGATCGAACTTCCACTGTAGATGCAACACAGCACTGGATTTAGGGCCCCGACGTGGAACATCGGCAACGAAATCAGGTAGCGGTCACCTACTTCAAAGTCCGCAGTGGCAACGGCGGTGAGAATCGACCACAGCACAGTGTCGTGGGAATGCATCACCCCTTTCGGGAGTCCGGTAGTCCCACTTGTGTACATGATGAACATCAGGTCGTCGCACGAGCCACTGGGGCTGGGCTCGTCGGTTGTCGCTGCCGACCTCCAGTCGTCGTAGTCGACTGCACCGTCCAACACGTCGCCGCCGACCTGAATCCAGGTGGTGATAGCGATGTCGTCACGGCGACTCTTCAGCTCACGCACGACCTCTGCAAAGTCGGCACTGTAGACCAGCACCGTTGCACCAGCATCCGCGAGGATGAATTCGAGTTCATCTGCGACAAGTCGCCAGTTCAGTGGGACATTGACAGCACCAATCTTGCCTGCGGCAAAAAACGATTCAATAAATTCCACGCCGTTCATCAGGAGAAGACCGACACGGTCACCGTGTTGCACACCGTTGTCACGAAGTGCGTGAGCAACCTGATTCGAACGATCATTCAACTCTCGAAATGAGAAACGACGATCGCTGGACGGTTCGAAGATCGCCTCGATGTCCGGGTCGCGGTATGCACGCTTGGTGAGAAGTTGTCCGACATTCTGTTGCACTGCCATGTCACAGATAGTCGCGCACTTACACCTGATGTCCACAAATCTGTGGCGGAAATTTCAGTATCCGACGCGGACCTCGCCTTCTCTGGCTTGGTCAAAATGACGGGGCAAGAGTGCACGAAGTCTGAGCGCAGGCGTTCAGACAAGCAATCGGCCAAGCGGCGGCCTCAATGCTGGCACCGACCGAGCCGCCAGACTCGGCAAAGCCAACGAGCAGTTCGTGCCAATCGTGATCAGTTACGGGCCAGGCGGCTGGGCCTGGAACTCACGCGGCTCCCACCATATGTTCGCCATCACGTAGAGATTTTCAATCTGCCACGCCAGCGAGCGCGAGTGCGACGCCACATCAGGCAACCCGTTGGCGCCAAACCACTCGACGTCGCACCCCCTTCTTGCTCACTTCCCAGTCAGGCATCGAGTACACAGCGTTTGTGACGCTCACCGAACTGGACCTCAGTCGCCGTCGGATCAGCAAGCCTGGGGCCACCATCGACGAGAAGCCAATGTCGACTCAAACGCGAAACAGCGCCGACCCACCCATCGCCCTCGCGCCAAAAGAGCACCTGGTTGGCGTCAGCCACGTGAACCGCAACCGTTTCGGCTAGCGGCGCCCACACCCGCACGTCGACCGTGCGGCACTTTGACCGCTGCGCTCCGAAACATGACTGGATTCTGGACAGAATCTGGATGGTCCACGATCTGATCTACTGGGATAATGTCAAGCTAGTGACTCCAGCAGATGTCAATTCCGCTTTGTCAGCGCAGGGTTACCTGCCTGACGAGGGCATCTCCACGGCCGTCTTCCTCGCGATGACGCTCCGGCGACCCCTCCTGCTTGAAGGCGAGGCAGGAGTCGGGAAGACTGAGCTGGCCAAGAGCCTGGCGGCGGCAACCGGAGGCGAGTTGATTCGCTTGCAGTGCTACGAAGGCATTGATGCTGCGCAGGCGGTGTACGACTGGGACTACGCGAGGCAATTACTGCACCTGCGAGCGGCAGAGGCCACTGGCGAATCACAGCAAATGACCGCTGACGCGCTTGAGACCGCGCTCTACAGCGAACGGTTTCTCATCAAGCGCGCTCTACTTCGAGCGATCGAACCAACCGAGGGTCCGCAGCCAATTCTACTCATCGACGAGGTCGACCGAGCCGATGACGAGTTCGAAGCGTATTTGCTCGAGATCCTGAGCGACTTCCAGGTCACCGTCCCCGAAGTGGGCGTGTTCTCAACTGACCGTCCCCCGCTTGTGGTGCTCACCTCCAACCGCACACGCGACGTACACGACGCTCTCAAGCGGCGCTGCCTGTACCACTGGGTCGAACACCCTGGGTTCGACCGCGAGGTATCAATAGTGAAACTGCGCGTCCCTGGCATTGAAGTTGGCCTCGCGAAGCAAGTCGCTGCCGCAGTCGAGGGCCTCCGCGAGCTGAACCTGTATAAGCCGCCTGGCGTCGCTGAGACCATCGACTGGGCCACGGCTCTTGGTCGGCTCGGCGCAAAGGAACTCGATAACACGATGGTCACAAACACGCTGGGTGCCGTCCTCAAGTACCGTGAAGATCATCAGCGCGTCGAGCAACATGGCATCGGTGAACTCGTCAAGCAGGCGATCGAAAAGGGCCTACTTCACGCCTGATGGCTGAGCTACTCCCAACCGGTAGAGCCGATCTGATGCGGTCAACTATCCCGGGCGCGACGATTAAGCTGACGTCCGGCCCTGCCGAAATCGCCGTTGCGTTCACTCGAGTGCTCCGCGGCGCGGGCCTCCGGGTCCCGACAAGTTGCACACACACATATGCCGAGGCACTGTGTTCGCTCGGCCTCGACGATCGCAACAGTGCCTACTGGTCCGGGCGCGCTACCCTCATCCGACGCCCCGAAGACATTGCGCTCTATGACCGAGCCTTCGCTGTATTCTTTGAGCACCGGCGCAGCAACGTCAGCGACGAGCCGCCAGAAGAGCCCTCGACAATCACCATTGCGACCGACAGCGACGACGAAGATGGTGTCGACGACGGGCCGGACACCGCTGAAGGCAGCGATGACACTATCGAGCTACGGTTTTCTACCACCGAAATCCTGCGCAACAAAGACTTCGCTGACTACTCCCCAGACGAACTCATCCTCGCTCAGAAGATGATGTCGAACCTGCGACTCGTTGGTTCACCGAGACGTTCGTTACGACTCGGACCAACGCAACACGCGACGGGCCGCCCTGACATTCGCCGCACGGTTCGGTCGTCGATCAAGGCCGGAGGCGAACCGATCGAACGTCACTTCAGGGCACCAACTGAGCGCCTGCGCCGCCTCGTCCTCGTCCTCGACGTCAGCGGCTCGATGGAACCATACGCGCGAGCGCTCCTGCGATTTGTACACGCCGCTGTCGCCGGCCGCCAGAAAGTGGAAGCGTTCGCCCTCGGTACTCGCCTTACTCGGATCACCCGGGAGCTGAACAGCCGTGACCCAGATGTGGCGCTGCGCGACGCTGGCCAGCGAGTGCACGATTGGAGTGGCGGGACAAAGCTCGGGGTCGGGCTCCGCCAGTTCAACGACGAATGGGGGGTGCGCGGGCTGGCCCGAAATTCGATCGTTGTCGTCCTCTCAGATGGCTGGGACCGAGGCGACCCTGACGAGCTTGCAACCCAAATGCAGCGGCTGCAGCGGGTGACGCATCGACTGGTCTGGGTGAACCCGCTCAAGGTCACGCCAGGGTACGCCCCACTCGCTCGGGGAATGGCCGCCGCTCTGCCCTATGTTGATGACTTCGTGGAAGGTCATTCCATCCATGCCATGCAGGAACTCGCCCACGTGATCAGCAGATGAGGGACCCGTTGTGAAAGATCTCCTGGAAGACATCAATCGCTGGCGTGCTGCAGGCGAGCGCATCGCCGTTGCGCGAGTCGTCGATATCGAAGGATCCGGGCCTCGCGATCCGGGCGCCGCCATGGCCGTCACCGAGTCGGGTGAGGTTGCTGGCAGCGTGAGTGGCGGTTGCGTCGAAGGCGCTGTCGTCGGTCAGGCACTCGCGATTCTTGATGGCACCGAGTCTGCGGGCGTCACAACGTTCGGGTACTCAGATGACGAGGCATTTGCCGTCGGCCTCACTTGCGGCGGCACCATTCATCTCTTCATCGAGGAACTCAACTGGTGATCGAGCCATCGATCTTCGAGCAGTACGAGGCGCTGCTGCGCTCAGAGTCACCGGTTGCGCTCGCCACCGTGATTGAGGGACCAGACGTTGGCACAAAGCTGCTCGTGCAGCCCGCCGCTGCGCCCATCGGCTCACTCGGACACCCCGAACTCGACCGCGTCGTCGCACGTGATGCCGTCGCCGAACTTGAGGCTGCCCGATCCGGCGTGCGAAGTTACGGCCCGGAGGGCCAGATCACCCCAGAGGATCTGATCGACCAACCGACCGTTCGGGTCTTCATTGAATCGCATGCGCCGCCTCCACAAATGTGGATTTTCGGCGCCGTTGATTTCACCGCTGCACTCGCGCGAGTGGCGAAGGTGCTGGGCTACCGCGTCACGGTGTGCGATGCCCGGGAGGTTTTCGCGACACGACGTCGCTTTCCGATGGCCGACGAAGTCAAGGTAACTTGGCCGTCTCCTGTCTTTGATGAATTGGGGAGCGAGCTCGGTTCGCGTGATGCAGTTTGCATTCTCACGCACGATCCGAAGTTCGACGTTCCCGCCGTCCAGGGCGCTCTGGCCACTCGGGTCGGCTATATCGGCGTAATGGGCAGCCGCAAGACCCATGCGAAGCGGATGGAACGTCTCACTGCTGTCGGCGTCACCTCTGAAGACTCAGAACGCCTGATGTCACCGATCGGTCTCGACCTCGGTGCGCGAACACCAGAGGAGACCGCTGTGAGCATTTGCGCCGAGATCATCGCGCGCCGTACTGGGCGCCATGTGCCGAGCCTTCGCGACAGCTCAGGCGACATTCACTGACAAATTACTCCGGCCTGCGCTGCGGTCCTTCGCTGCGTGGAGGGTCAATCGATGGGGTTACCAAAGGTGACGCCACTGGCACGGGACTTTGAAATCGTGTCAATCTCGACCGTCCGACCGGTACTCACCGAGTGCACTACAGCGTCACCAACACCGAGGTACATCATGACGTGGCCGGGGTAGTGCACGAGGTCACCGGCTGACGCCTCGTCGCGGTCAACTCTGGTTGCTGCTCGAATCTGATCACCACTGATGCGGTTCAGTTCGACGCCGGATGCTTGCCAAGCGTACAGAGTGAGACCGGAACAGTCGAAGCCCTCGTCCTCGACGCTCGCGAGGGAGCGGTACGGAACACCAATCTGAGTCATCGCAGCGAGCACCGCCCGCTGATGATTCAGGCTGGCATCAGACCATGCATCGATCATTAAAAATTCGTCGTATCCAAGCTGGCGGGCGGCTAGCCGAGCGGTTGCGATGCGATACTTTGCGTACATCACATAGTCAACGAGACCTTCGGACTTGACGTACTCGTCGTAGGCCTCAACAGCAAGGTCGGCTTGGGTCGCGATTTCAGCGGCGAGGGCATTGACAGCCAGCTCGGGCTCCTGTGCCGAGGCAGTTCCGGCGAAGGCCACGACGGCAGCAACTGCAGCGGTGCTGATGCCAAGAGGGCGCTTACAGCGATGGAGTGAGAAAAAATTCATGAGTGGAAATTGTTGAGCCGATACCGGTGTCAAAATTACGAATTGAAATAATATCGTCATTAAATTGACATAATCAAATCTTACTGGCGTTATTTTGTAATCGAACCGACATGACGGGTGGCAGCACTAGTCGTGCGACACTGGTCTCGTGAGTCACGAAAAAGCGGTGCCATCTGGCGCGACCACCAGCGATGTGGCCGTGGTCTTACTCGCCGCCGGCGCAGGAAACCGATTCCAAGCAATCGAGCACAAGTTGCTCGCCCGTATCACGGCAACCGGTCCAACCATCCTCGAACAGGCACTGACCCGAGCACTCGACGCCAGCCTCGGCCCCGTGTTGGTCATTACCGGGGCGCTTGATGAGAATGAATTACGGACTGATCCCGCACTTGCACGACTCCTCGCTAGCGACAGAATCAAGGTTCGCCACAATCCTGACTGGGCCGCTGGCCAAGCCACCTCGCTCCAGGTAGCGGTCACAGCCGCCGCTGCGGTCGGTGCCGACGCAATCGTTATCGGACTGGCCGATCAACCGTTCATCGACATCATTGCCTGGCAACAAGTTGCTCAGGGGTTGGGGCCCATCACGGTCGCAACGTACGATGGAAGCCGCGGCAACCCGGTCAAACTCCACGCATCTGTGTGGGGGCTTCTTGCGGAGAGCGGCGACGAAGGCGCCCGAATTCTGATGCGCGAGCGTCCCAACCTCGTTGTTGAAGTACCCTGCCCGGGTTCACCAGCCGACATCGACACCGTGGAGGATCTGCACCGATGGCAGAACAACTGATCAACGAGTTCACCGTCAATCGACCAATCGATGAAGCATGGCCGATTATTACCGATGTGGAGCGAATCGCACCGTGCCTACCAGGCGCACAGTTGACCGAGATTCGCCAGACCGATGACGGCGAGGTTTACACCGGCAACGTCAAGGTCAAACTCGGCGCCATCGCAACTGAATTTAAAGGCGACGCCTATTTTGTTGAGCGCAACGACGCCAACTACACGTGCAAACTCAACGGCAAAGGCCGAGACACCAAGGGCCGAGGCAATGCGTCGGCCGACATCTCTGCAGCTGCGGAGAGTTTGTCACCGACGAGCACGAAGGTCGTAGTCACCACCGACCTCCATATCACCGGAAAGATCGCACAGTTTGGACGCGGCATACTCGGTGACGTCAGCACGAAGCTGATCGATCAGTTCTCACAAAACCTTAACGAAATGGTCGACGCCGATGGCATCGACGACACCGCCAACGCTGCTCCCGAGCTTAAAGAGTCGACTTCCAAGCGAGCAGAGCCTGCGGTCGGCGAGAGTGCGTCGACCGAAAGCGCCGAGCCAACCGTCCGCAAAATCGACGGACCGGCTGCGGAAGCCATCGACCTGATGGAGATGGGTGGCTCATCCATAGCTAAACGTGCCGCTCCTGCGATTGCAGCGTTGTTGATCATTCTGTTCCTCCTTGGTCGCCGACGGAGCTGATGAACGACCACAGTCGTGTCGAGCAGCTGATCGGCCGACCACCACAGAGCGCCTTCGACGTTGTCGTCCGTGATGGGTCCGGTGACCCCGTCGTTCTCCGCAACGCGCCCTTTCTCGACGATGGCACACCAATGCCGACTCGTTACTACCTCGTCGGACCCGATTTGGTGCGAGCGGTTAGTCGAATTGAGGCAGCCGGTGGCGTGCGCTCAGCCGAGCGCGAAATCAACGATACAGAGATCACGATGACGCATCGTGCCTACGGCGCTGAACGCGATGCTGCGATCCCGACTAACCATGATGGCCCTCGCCCGTCCGGTGGTGTGGGCGGAACCCGGCGGGGCGTCAAGTGTCTCCACGCCCATGTCGCTCACCTTCTAGCAGGCGGCGATGACGCAGTCGGCCGGTGGACGCTTGCTCACCTCGGAGATGATCACGGCGTCCTTGATGGACTAGTTCCACCCGCACCGCTCGTCGGCCTCATCGACAAGGAGACCTCATGATTGCTGGAGTCGCCAGAAACCCGGACCTCGGCGGACTGACCATCGCCATTGCTGATCATTGCGTCGACATAGCGATGACAGGCGGCGGAATGTGGCAGATCCCGCTCGGACCCGTCACCCTTTACAACAACCAAATCCGGCGTGACCCGCCGCACCCTGCCGAACTCACCAATGCTCTCGGTCTCGTCCACGACTATTTCGACGACATCATCGTTGAGGCGCCCATGGTCCTGTCAACTCCATCGGTGATGGCAGTCGGGGACCACGCTGAGGCACTTGCCCACGTCGAGATCGGGCACACGAATGTGCCACCTCGCTACAACATCCTGCGAGCCGACGCCGACGAGGTATTTCGAACACTTGTTTCTGAGACAAGGAGTGCTCGACTCGCAAACCCTGGCCTCGAAGCCCAACATGTGGACACACTCATCGGAGTGTTGTGCATCGTGCTGGCGATCATGCGACGATTAGATCTTGGCGAAATTGCGATCCACGTAGGCTGACTGTGAACGAAACTCCGACACTCCACCATGGCGTTATTCACGACCGTGGCCAACGCCTGAGGCGCAACGGTCCGTGGCGCTAAGGCACCCGTCGCGCTCGAGCCCGCCAATTCGGCTTGCTGGCAAACGCATCACCATGCGCCCACTGGCAGCGTCCGACTTCAGGACGTGGAGCGAAGTGCGGACCCGAAACGCCGACTGGCTTACGGTCTGGGAGCCGCTTCGCCAGTCAGCAATACCAGATCCAACCACTGACCGGTCAGCTTTCACGTCGCGATGCGTTCAGCGCGATCGCGACCGCGTGAACGGCGTCGCCTACCAGTTCGGCTTGTTCATTGACCAGCAGGTCGCTGGCGAGGTCAATTTGAATAACGTGGTCCGTGGAGCCATGCAATCCGGGACCATCGGCTACTGGATCGACCAGCGTCATGCCGGACAGGCATATACCGCTGAAGGCGTCGGACTATTGATGCAGTTTGCATTCGAACAGTTGGGCCTTCATCGCGTGGAAATCTGCATCGTGCCCCGCAACACAAACAGTCGACGCGTGATGGAAAAACTCGACATTCGAAACGAAGGGGTTGCCCTCCGTTATCTCGAGATCAACGGCGTGTGGGAAGACCACATCCGGTACGCCATGACCGTCGAGGAGTGGACGATTCGACGAGAGGAAATTGCTGTTACCTGGCTCTGAAAGTCAGGTACCAGCAAACTCGTCGAAATTAGAATGTGACGAGGCCCGAATTGTTGCGTGCTGCCTGGAGGGCGGCGGTGCGGTCAAGACGCAACTGAGTCCGACGCTTCCACATTTTCGTCTTCCAATGCCGCTTGGTTTCTGAACGTTTGGCCGTCTTACTCTTTGCCACGTCTGCATCATGGTGATGCATTGGCTTCCAGGCTGCTCCTGGCTCGTGAACGTCGGCGGGATCAGTTCCGCCTGAAATATCCTTCACAGCTGACCGCAGTTCCACGTGAATTCGATGCCGCTCAGAATGAGCGTGGGCTCGAACCTCTTGCTTTACTTGCATCGGAATATCATGATCCCGGTTGCGTTGGCTCATTGGCTACCTCCTGCTTTGCGGGCTTTACCGCGATGGTTTCGGTTGCTTGCAACTCCCAAGGTAGCCCAACTCATTAACCCGTGGACAGGGAATCCGTGTAACGATTCTGCGCGAATTGAGCTGGTGCCAACGTGGCCCGTCGCGTGCTGTCAGCGACGAGAGATCTTCGATTGTAGGACTGCGAGGCGCTCCGCGAACCAGGGCTGTTTAGTGCTCCATAACTGCGGCCGCAGCTCGCGCGCCACAGCATCGGGATGATTGTCGACGTCGGCCATATCCAAGATGGTCTGCTTCGCCTCAATAGAGAGTTGCCGTGGCGCCGTAGCGGCCCTCGCCGCAAACTCATGAGCCACCTCAAGGAGGTCGTCGGCCGGCACCGATTTGTAAGCCAGCCCGACGCGCTCTGCCTCCTCACCGTCAAGCACTTGACCAAAAATCACCGCGGCCATCGCTGCCTGCGGACCGGCGATTCGGCGGAACATCCAGGTGTGGCCACCTCCCGGATGAATACCAAGCTGCAGAAAGCGGGTGTCAAGTTTGGCACGGTCGCTCATGATTCGGACGTCGCAGCCGAGCGCGAGGTTCATTCCAGCTCCGACTGCTGCGCCGTTTATAGCCGCGAGGGTCGGCAGTGGCGAGCGAGCGATCCGCAAAAAGCCTTCGTAGATCACTCCGAGGCTTTCGCCTGTGGCCTCAGCAAGATTCCCCAAATTGGCACCTGCGCAGAAGGCGGGAGGAGTACCCGTCACGACTACGGCCCCTACATTCTCATCAGCTTCGAAACGATCCATGGCTGCGATTATCTGCTCAACCATCGGTTGGGTCATCGTGTTGCGTTCTTCAGGGTTATTGAGCGTCAACGTGGCGACGCCATCGGTAATATCGGTGAGTACGAGGGACATCTTGCGATCATGCCATTCCTGCGTCTCGCCAGCGTGTATCGAGAGCCGAGACCAACTGCGCTCTCGCCTCACTGGCTCAACGCCGTAGCCTCTGAGGCATGCTTGACCACGTCTTCACCGATGCGATCAGCGCTCTCCGCGATGCCTTCGAGTCAGCCTTTTTAGAGCGGCAAGCATTCGAAGAGCACTTTCAATCCGACGTGCTCTCCGGAGACCTGACCTGGGAGACGAGCTACGGCCTGCCCGGCGAAGGCGAGCCGCCACGAGTCGTCGCCCACATCACCTTCGAGTGGCCTGCGTGGAGCCAAGCGGCCTACCGCCACTGGTACCTAGAAGAAATACTTGAGCGTCGCCCGGCGATCGAGATCGAAATCGTGTTACGGGTACAGCAACTTACTGAGCCGGCGGATCCGGAAGTGATCTACAGCACTATTCCCAAAATGAGCCCGCTCATCGGCGATGTCCGACTCGAGCGAGCCGGCATGACTGCTGAGGTAGCACATCCAGATCCAGCCGATGATCCGCCGAACCTCTGCGAGGCAAGGTCCGAGCATGCCATCGAAATCACCTATGAGGGGCTGTACGAGCTTGCCGAAGCGACCGTGGCCGATGGTACCAACTCCCTCCTCGACGAGCACTTCGGTGCCCTCGGCGGCTGGATTGCCTCGACGCTCGTAAAGCTTGGAGACCTCAGCCTCGACTTTCTTCCTGACCTCGAGTGACCCGCCTCGGCGCCGATGGTGCGACAATAAAAAAATGTCCGAAGACACCGTGCTCTACGACGTGACAGAGCGAATTGCCACCGTCACGCTCAACCGCCCTGGGACACGCAACGCCCTATCGAGTGACGTGTTGCGACTGCTGCCCTCAGTCATCGCAAAGGCAGAGAGCAGTAACGACGTAGACGTGATCATCCTGACCGGTGCCGACCCTGCATTCTGCGCTGGTCTGGACCTGAAAGAGTTGGGCTCCACCGGCGGAAACTTGGGGTCATCATCAAACCGCGAGCGCGGACCGTTTCCCCGCCTCAGCAAGCCGTTAATCGGGGCGATCAACGGCGTGGCGATCACTGGTGGCTTCGAGCTGGCGTTGAATTGCGACTTCCTCATCGCCAGCGAGCACGCGAAGTTCGGCGATACACACTCGCGGGTCGGCGTGATGCCCGGTTGGGGGTTGACCGTGTTGCTCCCGCAAGCAATCGGCGTGCGCCGCGCGCGCGAGATGAGCTTTACCGGCAACTTCATGCTCGCCGAAGAAGCCCTGGCTTTTGGTCTCGTTAACCATGTGGTGCCACACGCCGAACTATTACCGTTCACCCGATCGCTTGCTCGTGACATCTGTGAGAACGAACAAGACGGCGTCCGCCAAATCCGATCAACCTATGACGCCATCGCAACCGACGACGACGCATGGGAATCTGAAGCACGTGACGGACGGGCATGGTCTCGCGCCCAGTTCACTCCTGAGAAGGTCGCAGCGCGAAGAGAAAAAATCCAGCAGCGCGGGAAGCAGCAATAGCGACTAGATGTTCGCACCGCGAGCCCGTAGGTCATCACGGATGGCCTGGGCAATGTCAAGGGCGAGGATCTCAGCACCGTTCACATTTAGGTGGAATCCATCGTCAGCGCGTACGTCCTTACCTTCACCATCGCGAGGGTCAATGACGAACTCGGCCCAGTTGCCATCACGTCCCGAGAAACGAGCCCAGGTGTCGATAAAGATCACATCGGGCCGGGCCTCTGCAGCTGCTTTGGCTGCTTGATCCTGAATTGCAAGTTTGGCGGTCACGTCTGGATTGTCATCATTGGGGATACCAACCCAGATCACGGTTCGGCCATCTTCGAGTAAGAGGTCCATCACGTCACCCGCTCGCTTGGAGTATTCCTCAGTCCACTCAACCTCGTTGTCAAGTGGATCACCGACGACAAACTGCAGTTCGTCCTGAAAAGCTGACAAGCCTTGGGAGTCGTTGCCACCAAAGGTCGCAACGACGATGTCTGGATCAACCTCTGGGATCGCCTGTGCGAGCTCCTCCGGCCAGTTGTAAAAGTCGGGCCGAGCAAGCCCTGATGACACCTTGTAATTCAGCGCCGTCTCGGCCACCTCGGTACCATCTACGAGCCGTTGGAGGTATGGACCGAACGTGCCGGCGTCACTGTCCCCAACGATGTACACCTTGGCCTTGTTGCTCGAAGACGGTGGGCCCGTGTTCTCAGCTACATCTTCTGGCGTCGTAGCGGCCGGTGTTGCTGTCTCGACCGGATCGACGTCGGGCGCACCATCGGAGGGCATCGTCACACTTATAGGCACATCGGTCGTCGGCAGAGACTCTCCAATGCCCTGCCCGATGCTGGCTACGACATCATCGTCGCCAGCAAAATATTCAGCCATTGCCTTTACCCCGCTGTACCCCACAACGGATAGAACGAAAAGCGCCGTAACCCGCCGACGTAGCATTTGGGGACTCAGAGTGGACTGGTTGGGGGGCTGACTCATGACGATCGCAAGGATAGGCGCAGGACGACAAGCGATCAGGGCAGACATTCCCCACAGTTCTCGACGTTCCGCAACGTGTCAATTCTTGGTGTCATCGATGTGGCCGAGGTCGGCTTCCAACCTCTTTCACCGGCTATCCTTACAAGTACACGCGAACACCTGACGGTCACGACGTCAGACAACTCTCAAGGGGAGAACATGATCAAGACTAAAAAACTGCTCGCTGTAGCAGCAGTGGGGGCCCTCGGGCTCGCCGCCTGTGGCAGCGACGACGACAGCAGCACCGCCGACGGCGGTTCTATCTGTGAAGTCACCGACGTCGGCGGTGTCGACGACAAGGGCTTCAACCAGATCGCCTTCGAAGGCGCCGAACGCGCCGCTGCGGAGTTCGGTCTTACCGCTGAAGTGCTTGAGTCGGCCTCCGACGCCGACTACGAAACAAACATCCAGAGCTTTCTCGAAAAAGACTGCTCGCTCATCGTCACAGTCGGCTTCCTGCTCGGCGACGCCACGGCTACCGCTGCTGCCGCAAACACCGACAAGCAGTTTGCGATTATTGATGTCGGTTACGAGGACGCCATCCCGAACGTTCTGACGCTCAACTTCGCCACCGCTGAGCCATCTTTCCTCGCCGGATACCTCGCGGCGGGCATGACCGAAACTGGCAAGGTCGCCACATACGGCGGCATCAACATCCCGCCAGTCACCGTCTTCATGGACGGCTTCGCTAACGGCGTGACGTACTACAACACGACAAAGGGAACCGCAGTCGAAGTGCTCGGTTGGGACTTTGCAGCGCAAGACGGCTCATTCGCAGGCAACTTCGAGAACCTTGACGATGGCAAGGCGCTGGCATCGAGTTTTGCCGACGAAGGTGCGGACATCATCTTCCCAGTCGCCGGGCCGGTTGGCCTGGGCTCGTCGGCGTACGCCGCTGAGAACGACGGTATCCGCATCATCGGCGTCGACAACGACCTCACCGTGAGCAACCCGAACGAGTCAGCTGTGTACCTCACATCAGTACTCAAGAAGATCGACGAAGCAGTCTTCGCCGCTGCTGAGCAAGTTGTGGTCAACGGACAAGGTGGCGGTGCGTACGTCGGCACGCTCGAGAACGATGGTGTTGGCCTGGCCCCGTATCATGAGCAGGCGGACGACGTTCCGCAAGAGTTGAAGGATGAGATCGAGGCACTCAAGGCCGAAATCATCGCAGGCAATGTTCTAGTCAACTGACCCGAACAAATTCTGATTGTCAGCTCGAAGGGCTGAAGGTCTGACTGGAGCGGGGAGCCTTTCGGGGCTCCCCGCTCTTCGTTTTCGAGCAGCCGTCGATCACGACTACAGTTTCCGTTAATGGAGTTGGAACTGCGAGGCATTACCAAACGGTTCCCTGGCGTTATTGCCAATGACGACGTCAACCTCACGATCAAGACCGGTGAGGTGCTTGCCCTGGTCGGCGAAAACGGGGCCGGCAAGTCAACTTTGATGAACATCATGTACGGCCTGTATCACGCCGACGAAGGCCAAATCTTCGTCGACGGCAATCCCGTCACTTTTGAGACGTCCGGTGACGCGATCGCCGCAGGCATCGGAATGGTTCATCAGCACTTCATGCTCGTTCCGGTCTTCACCGTTGCCGAGAACGTAGTTCTCGGCGTCGAGCCGACAACCGGACTGCTCGGCAAGCTCGACACTGCGGAGGCGAATGCCCAAGTTCGAGACATCTCCGGTCAGTACGGCCTTCACCTTGACCCAGAGGCGCTGATCGAATCACTGCCCGTCGGAATTCAGCAGCGTGTCGAAATTTTAAAGGTGTTGTTCCGCGACGCCGAGATTGTTGTATTCGACGAGCCAACGGCGGTCCTCACTCCACAGGAAATTGAAGAATTTTTCAACATCGTCGAGTCGCTGAAGGCATCCGGTCGAGGCATTGTGTTCATCACACACAAACTCACCGAGGCCTTGAAAGTTGCTGACCGCATCAGCGTGTTGCGTCGCGGTAAGACTGTCGGCGAGGCGGATCCGGCCGAGATCGACGAAATTGGCCTCGCCGAGTTGATGGTCGGCCGTCCAGTCCAGTTAGTCGTCGATAAGGCTCCATCTCAGCCGGGTGAGCCAATTCTGTCCGTCGACCAGATTCACGCGGTCGATTCCTCGGGGCGGACGCTCGTCGACCACGTCAGCTTTGACGTCCACGCTGGTGAAATTGTGGGCGTTGCAGGCGTCCAAGGCAATGGGCAAACCGAGCTCGTTGAGGCTCTGACCGGCCTCCGCGACGTCATTACGGGCTCAATCCACCTCGGCAGCGAGGACATCACCCATGCAACCCCACGGGATGTGCATCGCGCCGGAGTCGCACATATTCCCGAAGATCGCCAGCGCGCCGGCTTGGTCGGTGATTTCAGTGTGGCCGAGAACATGGTGCTAACGCGGTACCACGACGACGGATTCAGCACAGGCATCAAGATGGACTGGCCCAAGGCCCGTGCCGTTGCTGCCGACCTGGTCGAGCAATACGACGTGCGAACTCCATCCATCCAGACGGCGGCAGGCAACCTTTCTGGCGGCAACCAGCAAAAGGTGATCGTTGCACGCGAGCTGAGCCGTGATCTCGAACTCGTCATTGCATCACAACCCACACGGGGCGTCGACGTCGGTTCGATCGAGTACATCCACTCTCAAGTCGTCAAAGCCCGTGACGAGGGCGCTGCGGTCCTCGTGGTCTCGACCGAGTTAGATGAAGTCATGGCGCTATCCGATCGCGTTATTGTTATGTTCCGTGGCCGGATCGTGGCCAATCTGCGGCGTGACGAGACTGAGCACAACGACATCGGTCTATACATGGCCGGAGCGAAAGAACAGCCAGTCAAGACGGACGCGGAGACGACGTCATGACTGATACAGCGATTGATTCTTCCAACGACAGCGACGGCGACCACCGAGAAGGCGTGATTCGTCGGATCTTGGCCCGCATTGATACCACCAATGCCGTAGTACTTCCGCTGCTCGCCCTTTTTGGCGCACTCGTAATCGGCATTTTCGTCATCGCTCTTTCCGACGTCGACAAGCTCCGCGCAGGCGACGTGGAGGGCATCTTGACAACGATCAAGGATGCTTACCTCGCCCTGCCCAATGGTGCCTTCAACGGGTGGCGAGCGATCAACGAAACCATCGTGGCCACGACACCGCTCCTTCTCGCAGGACTTGCGGTTGCCATTACGTTCCGTGCGGGACTTTTTAACATCGGTGGTACTGGTCAGATGTTGATGGGCGGCATGGGTGCCATCTACGTCGGATTCTCCATGGACGGCCCTGGTTTCATCCAGATTCCACTCGGCGTCCTCGCCGGCATGGTGATGGGCATGGCCTGGGGAATCATCCCTGGTCTCCTCAAGGCCCGTGCTGGCGTTCACGAGGTGATCGCTACGATCATGCTCAACTTCATCGCAGGTTCGCTCGTGCTCTGGCTGCTGAAGACCGACATGTTTGGTCGCGAAGGTCGCAACGACCCGATATCAAAGTTGGTGACACCCGAGGGTCAACTACCTCGACTCTTCGGATTCCTTGACCGTCCCGAACTACGCGCGCACATCGGGTTCCTCATCGCCCTCTCGGCAGCAGCGTTCTTTTGGTGGCTGCTTGAACGGACAACCCTTGGTTTCGAGATTCGCGCGCAGGGTGCTAACTCTCATGCGGCTCGATACGCAGGCATGAAACCGGGCAGGCTGATCATCACCTCATTCGCAATCGCCGGCGGCTTTGCCGGATTGGCCGGGGCGAGTGAGGTCCTAGGAACTCAGGGCCGGGCAACACAAGGCTTTGCCGGTGACATCGGATTCGACGCTATCGCCGTAGCTTTGTTGGGAAGGTCGACGCCGACCGGCACCGTGCTTGCGGCATTTCTCTTCGGAGCGCTGCAAGCAGGCGGTCAAAAAATGCAAGTCACCACGGGCGTTCCAGTTGACCTTGTACTAATTCTTCGGGCCCTCATCGTATTATTCATCGCTGCCCCACTACTCATGAAGGCGATCTTCCGTTTTAGTTCCGAGGCCGCCGACTCAGGCCCGAGCTTCGGAGGCTGGGGCGCATGAGCGTGACTGATTCCACGACCCCTGGCACTGATGCATACGTCGGGATGCTCGAGTCGATGAGCCGCACACCCGAGCAGAAACGGCGGGCGCGGAATCTAGGTATTGGCTACTTTGTCGCCGCCGGCATTGCGCTCGCCATTTTCGTCCGCGGTGATGGCGGCACCTCAACCTTCACACTCGGCGGTGACTCGTCGATCGGCTTGCCCGGTATCCCCCTCGCCTGGCTCTGCGCCATTGTCTTAGCCGCGCTCGGTGGCGTGCAGATTTCTCGCGGCACCGCCAAACTGCAGAGTGCGCTCCTCGCAGCGGCCACAATCTTGTTCATTGTCACACTGATGGCCTGGGCAGCCGCAGGCCGCCAATTCTCCCTCACCGGCACGCTCCACGATGCGCTTAAGGCAGCGACGCCGCTGGTTCTCGGTGCGATCGCAGGAATTCTCTGTGAGCGCTCCGGAATCATCAACATTGCGATCGAGGGGCTCCTACTTGCTGGCGCCTTCACGTCCGCTCTCGTCGGGTCCGCGACCAACATTTGGATCGGCATCCTGGCCGCAATGGCAGTAAGCGCCGTGCTCGCATGGGTGCTCGCTTGGCTCGCCATCCGCTTTCACGTCGATCAGGTCATTGTTGGGTTCGCTATCAACTTCTTTGTGTTGGGGCTGACGTCGTTCCTCGACTCGCGGGTGCTGACGAAGAATCCCCAACTCAACGGCACGGGCACGATCGCCGAATGGGAAGTTCCGGGACTGAGCAGCATTCCAATTGTCGGACCAATCTTGTTCGAGCAAACCTTTTACGTCTACGCAGCTCTAGCGCTGGTGGCCATCACCACATGGATGCTGTTCAAGACGAAATGGGGTCTGCGTACGCGGGCGGTCGGCGAGCATCCAAAAGCCGCTGGTACGCTTGGCGTCAACGTCTTGCGGCGGCGCTACATCAACGTCACGATCGCAGGAGCGGTAGCCGGCTTCGGTGGATCGTGGTGGACCGCTGACGTCGGGCGTTTCAACGAAAACATCACCAATGGACGCGGGTTCATTGCGCTAGCCGTGGTGCTTGTCGGTAGGCACCATCCCGTCGGCGCACTCATGGCTGCGTTGGTATTTGGTTTCACTGATGCGCTGGCGTTGAAGTTTGCAATCCTCAACACGGGCATCCCTAGTGAGTTCCTCGAATTGGCACCGTTCTTCGTAACGCTGCTTGTGGTTGCTAGCGTCGGCCGGGGCGCTCACGTACCGGCAGCACTTGGCAAACCGTACGAGGAGGACTAACGCCCTCAGCCGGTCAGTTCGCTCACTGCCTTGACCTCAATCCCACCACGGGGCCGTTGAGTCAGCGTGACCGTTACCCGCTCCGGCTTAGCCGTCAGCATTATCTCACCCGCGATCTCGGCAGCGAGGGCCTCTGCAAAGACCGCACGCTTACGGAACCCCCAGAGATAGAGCTTCAGACTCTTTGATTCGACACACCACTCACCGGGCACGTAATCGATCACGACCGTCGAGAGGTCCGGCTGCTCGGTGATCGGGCACATGGAAGTTAGCTCATCGTTCGTGAAGGTGACCGTCGAAATGTTTTCAGGCGCCGCAAAGACCTCAACATGATCAATTGCGTGACGCACGGTGTTGCCCAACACGGTCAGTTCCATTCCGCAAGGATACTGTGTCAATAGAATCCAACATATGGCTCTAAGGGACTCATGAGACGGAAACGAATCGCAACGGCTCTCGCTGTCGTCGCAATTGGGATCGCTGCCTGCTCGTCAGACGATGACAACATCGCGGCACCAAAGTCTGTCGCCGCCACCACTGTCGAGACCGCCACCTCTACCGAGACGCCAGACAAAGCTCCGGCTGTCACCACGCCTGTTTCATCCGTAGCGAGCCCTGTTTCAACCGTAGCGATTGTCGACCCTGTTGAAGCATCAACAATCGCTCAGGTCAACGACTACATCGCTCAGGCCGCCGCATTCGACCAGGCCGGAGCCGACGTGCAGTTTCCGACAGGCCTCACCTTCCAGGCAGGAGGCGCGCCGGGGTACTCACGATACGTGTTCCGAGAACATTCTGAAGGTGTTGTACCAACACTGGTCGAAGGCCCCCTTGTCGGAACAGTCCGCTGTCAGGACGAAGCTTTGCCGTGTTCGTTCCGAGAGCTGCGTGAGCTCCACGAGTCAGGCGCACCGATTCCTCCGGGGTTGGCGATGTCGACTGACGAATTGGCCGAACTAGTCACTCAGTTGACCTCACTCAATGAATTTGCCGAAGCACACCGCGACGTGAACTCGGCATGCGCTGCTGGCTTCGTCAGCGACCGCATTCAGACGGCCAATATGGGCTCGCACTTCTACAACATTAGTTGGATTGCCGACGGTTTCGACCCGGGCCGCCCAGAGATCCTGCTCTACGCCAAGGCTGACGGCACAATGGCCGACGGAGCACTTGACCAATGCAAGGACGGCAAGTGGACCGGTGAACCGATGAGCCTTGTGGGTACGGCCTTCATCATCCCGCCGGAGGTGATTGGCAATGATCACCCGCAGACCTTTGCCGGCCCGCTCGACAACTGGCACATCCACTACAACCTGTGTCGAGGTAACGCTCAGGGACGCGACACGTTCATACCGAGAACCGAGTGCGAGGCCCAGGGCGGCAACTTCTCCGAAGCATTAGGTTGGATGTTGCACGCCTGGGTGGCCGATGATTTTGACAATCAACTCGGTGTTTTCGGCATGTGGAATGCATCAATCGCTCCAGTCGCCGACGCAGCTGCGATTCGTGAGAGCAGAAAGGTTCAGGGGTCCGACTTTCCCGAAGGCGCTCAGCAGTCGTTGATTGCCGACTTCTTGTACAGCGGCGAGTTGTCGGTGAGACCAGGCCAGCCACTGTTCTTCAACAATGTGGACGTGGTACCACACACAGTCACGGCCGGCACTCCCGATTTGCCCGCACTCTCTGACTTCGACTCCGGCCTTCTTACTCCAGGCAGCAACTATGCAATCAGCTTCGACGAGCCTGGCAACTACAGCTTGTTCTGCACGCTGCACCCCGACATGGTCGCTCAGGTCACCGTTTCAAACTGAAACTAGTCAGTAGCAGGCACAACTACGTCAGGACGCATATTGGGCGTCGTTCTGTCACCCTGCTGAGACGCCAGCTACCGTGACAGATGTGCTGACCACAGACCAAATTGCCCGGTACGACGCAGATGGCTTTCTCGTGCTGCCCGACTTTGTGTCGCTAGAAGACTGTGCTCGGCTCCGCACGCGGGCGAACGAGATCGTCGAGGAATGGGAGCCGAGCCAAGAACGGTCGATTTTTACGACCAATCAACAAGAACGTGTATCCAATGGCGAATTCCTGGCTAGTGGAGCATCGACATGGTGTTTTTTTGAGGAGGAGGCATTCAACTCCGATGGAGTACTGGTCCAGGCCAAAGAACTGTCGATCAACAAAATCGGTCATGCCCAGCACGACACCGATGATGAGTTCAAACGATTCGCCTACAACCCCGCCATCGGTAAAGTGGCGCGAGAGGTGGGGATGCTCAACCCGCTGGCTCTCCAGTCGATGTACATCTTCAAGCAGCCGCGAATCGGTGGCGAAGTAGGCGTGCACCAGGACGCGACTTTCCTCTACACCAACCCGATCACGGTCACTGGCTTTTGGTTTGCCATTGAGGACGCCACCATCGACAATGGCTGTCTTTGGGCCGTACCCGGGACGCACCGTGGTCCGTTGTACGAGTTGTTCAAGCGCAACCAACTTGATGACCCCTTCGCAGCTGACGGCACAACGATGGAGACTCTCGAAACAAAACCGCCACCGGGTCCCGATTCCCCTGGTGCCGCTCCGCTCGAAGTTGAGGCGGGCACGCTGATTGTCCTCCATGGACTGCTCCCCCACTGGTCCGGTGTCAATCGTTCCGGCCTCAGTCGCCATGCCTACAGCCTTCACTGCATCGACAGCTCCGCCGATTACCCCGAGTGGAACTGGCTCCAACGCCCCGCCGACTTTCCCCTCCGCCAGCTGCGCTGAATTGACGCGACACAAAAGCGAAAGTCCGTTCGACGATTTCGCCCAGCCCTGGGTGCTGTACGAGCCGATGTTTGCCCCATGTCTGAACCTGTTGTTTAAACCTCGAAGCAGCACCCGACCGGGTACGTGGGGTTACTCGTCAGTCGGAGGAAGCAAGATTTTTAGTTCCTTCGCAATCGTCGAAGAGCCGCCCAAGGAAGCGGCCAAACTCAAATCAATCAGGATCAGAGATGACCGTCCCACGATTCACGCACCTTGCTCGACATATGAAGCTTCGGGTACGAGAGCTACACGCAGCGAGCTTGCCCATCTGCTGATCATGCCTCCCCAGTCATCACTTTCGACGAGGACGACTTGGTGCCTAGCACCAAGTCGTCCCGCGTGAGCGTCGGTAACGTGGGAGGATGTTGACGGCTGATCGCATTGCCCGGGCTCCGAAGGTGCTTTTACACGATCATCTCGACGGCGGATTGCGGCCATCTACAGTCATCGAACTCGCAGAGGAGTACGGCTACGACGGGCTGCCGACCACTGACGTCGACGACCTCGGCGAGTGGTTCAACAAGGGCGCCAAGCGCAACGACTTGGTGCTTTACCTCGAGACGTTCGCTCACACCGGCGCCGTGATGCAGGAACGCGACGCCATCGAGCGCGTTGCCTTTGAGTGCGCGCAAGACCTCGCCGCCGACAACGTTGTGTACGCCGAGGTTCGTTTTGCTCCCGAGCTACACCTCGAACAAGGCCTGACGCTTGACGAAGTGGTTGAAGCAGTGCTCGCCGGATTCGAACGTGGCTCAGCAGGCACTGATCTGACGATCTACGCACTTATAGACGCCATGCGCCAGGCTGCCCGCAGCAGTGAGATCGCTGAGCTCGCTATTACTTATCGCGATCACGGCGTCGTCGGATTCGACATTGCTGGACCCGAAGCCGGATTTCCGCCCACTCGCCACCTCGACGCGTTCCATCTAATCAACCGCGAAAACTTCCACTCGACCATCCACGCTGGTGAAGCCTTCGGGCTCCCTTCAATCTGGGAGGCAGTGCAGTTCTGTGGAGCCGAGCGGCTCGGCCACGGTGTGCGGCTCGTCGACGACATTCAGGTCGATGCGAAGGGCAACGCCACGCTTGGCCGCCTTGCGAGTTACATCCGCGACCGACGGATCTGCCTTGAGGTGTGCCCCACTTCCAATGTCAACACCGGTGTTGCACCAACAATCGCCGAGCATCCGATTGGCATGTTACGCCGTTTACAGTTTCGGGTCACGGTCAACACCGACAACCGGTTGATGAGTAACACCACGATGACCAATGAAATGCTTGAGCTCCACAAGGCGTTCGGCTGGGGCCTCGACGATTTCCAATGGCTTACTGTCAATGCAATGAAGTCCGCCTTTGCGCCGTTCCCGGAACGGTTGAGGCTGATCAACGGCATCATCAAGCCGCGCTACTCGGTGCTCAAGTCCGAGTCTGATCTCGGAAGCTGAGGAGCTAGTCATGACCGTCGTAACCATTGTCGCCGACCATCCACTCGTTCTTGACTCCCTCGCCCGCATCCGCGATGTCAAGACACCCAATGCTCTGTTCCGCCAGAACCTGGAACGCATCGGCACGCTCTTGATCGCCGAGGCCACGCGGACACTGCCCTCAGTGTCGGGCAATGTAACAACACCGCTCGCCGACGCTGCGGCCGAGCGGATCGCCGTGCAGCCGGTGATCGTGCCAATTCTGCGCGCTGGCCTCGGCTTCCTGCGCCCAGCGCAAGAGTTGCTGCCCGACGCCGACATCGGCTTCATCGGCATCGCTCGCAACGAAAAAACTCACGAGCCTGAGCCATATGTCAACAAGCTGCCGCAGAACATCGGCGAACGTCCGGTCATCATTGTCGATCCGATGCTCGCAACCGGTGGCTCGCTCGTCCACACCCTGCGACTCCTCGTCGAGCGCGGCGCTCAGCAACCAATGACCGTGATTGTCGCACTGGCAGCGCCCGAGGGCATCGCTGCCGTCGAGGCATCTGGCATCGACGTCACGCTGTTTACCGCCGTCGTTGACGACCGGTTGGACCACAACGCCTACATCGTCCCTGGATTAGGCGACGCCGGAGACCGTCAGTTCGGCACGCCCGCCTAGCCGCTACGAAGCGAGAGCCTGGAGGAGACGATCAAGTTCAGCCAGATCAAGGTCGACTGCTTCACCGTAGAGCTTCACCTTGGGCTCGGTACCGCTTGGCCGGATTTGCAGCCGGATGTCCCCGGTAAGAATGAGACGGACCAGATTCGCCTCGGGATATGACGTGACCGACTCGACGGCAACGCCACCGATCTTTGATGGCGGTGACGCTTCGATCGACTGCACCCACTGGGCACCGGCAGCGGGCGGCATCCACACCGACAGCTCACTCGTCACGTAGCGGCCGAATTGGTCTGCGATTGCTTCAAGGCGATCTTGGACCGTGATGCCATCGTGCTCTGCGAGAGCAGCGATCTCTGCCATCAGAACTGCCGCTGTGACGCCGTCCTTGTCGAGCGGCCGGGGAGCAACGAGGTACCCAAGTGCCTGCTCATAGCCGAACACAAAGCGCTGTCCGACTGCAGCCCGCTCGGCGGCAATGCGCCCAATCCACTTAAATCCAGTGAAGGTCTCCACGCTGTGCACGCCGTGCGCTTCGGCCATCCGGGCGAGTAACGACGACGACACCAGCGTGGTCACGACAAGACGATCATCGCCGGCGGTGTGACGCAAAATGTGGTCAGCGAAGAGCCATCCAATTTCGTCCCCACTGAGCTTGCGCCAAGATGACCCGACGGCACTGTCTCGGGTGTCAGGAATTGCAACACCGAGTCGATCGGCATCTGGATCGTTCGCTAGGGCGACCACGGCACCGCTTGAGCGCGCAGCTACAAGTAGCAGGTCCATGGCCCCAGGCTCTTCAGGGTTAGGAAACGAGACCGTGGGAAATGTGCCGTCCGGTTCCTGCTGCTCCGCTACGACTGCCGGGGGATCGAAACCAGCTGCCGTAAATGCCGCAGCGACGGTGTCGCCACCAACACCGTGCATTGCGGTGTACGCAATCTGGACGCCCGGAACTTCAGGCCGGAGTCGGACCTGGGAGGCCGCTGCCACGTACGCCGAACTCCATGAGGTGTCGAGCCGAGAAATGAGGGCATCGTCCTCGGCCGCGATTGGGATATCGAGCGGATCGAAGTCCCCGATGAGCGCAGCAATTTCCGTATCGATCGGGGTGACGATCTGCGATCCGGTCTCAAGGAACACCTTGTAACCATTGTCGGTTGGCGGGTTGTGCGACGCTGTCACTACTACGCCGGCTGCGGCATTGAGGCCCGTAATTGACCAGGCAAGAACCGGCGTGGGCTGTACCCCGGGATGCAGCATCGATTTGATTCCCATTGCTGCTAAGACGCGTGCCGTATCGACGGCGAACACGTTGCTCTTACGTCGGGCGTCGTGAGCGATAACCACTCCCCTGTCGGCAGCATTATCAACGCTGTTGAGGAGCCATCGGCCGAGGCCCGCGGCAGTCTGACGAACCACGAGACGATTCATTCGCATCGGGCCAGCAGCAACCGCTGCACGCAGTCCAGCAGTGCCGAATTGCAGACGTCCAGAAAAGCGTTCGGCAAGTTCGTCCGTCTGGCCGCCCTCCCCTGTGGCGATCAGCTCAGCGAGCTCGGTGCGAATGTCGCCGTCGGGCTCAGCTTCGAGCCAGCTGCGGGCAGTGTCGAGCAGCAACGTTTCAGGCAGGTCAACCATCGGTCAGAAGAGTATGCAAGTCGACCAGAGGCCGCGGGCCGACGTGCGAAATAACCTCCGCCGCTGCGATCGAGCCAATTTCGCCGCACTTGGCGAGTGGCAATCCCGATGTGAGACCAAAGAGAAAGCCAGCGGCGAACAGGTCTCCAGCACCAGTGGTGTCAAGTACGCGATCAACCGGCTGAGCCGACACCTTGATTTGTTCGTTGCCGGCCACTATGACGCAGCCATCCGCACCAGCTGTGATAACCGCTAAGCCGCACTCACGTCCCACCATCTTGAGTGCTTCGTCCAGCTCGTCGACTTCGTAAAGTGACTGAATCTCGTCGGCATTGCCGAACAAAATGTCGACACTGTCCTGCACCAATGATCGAAAATCAACTCGATGTCGATCCACGCAAAACGAGTCAGACAGGGTGAGCGAGACCTGGCGCCCGTTGGCGTGCGCGACCGTTGCGGCATGCCGGAACGCAGCCTTTGCGTCGTCGCGATCGAAGAGATATCCCTCCATGTAGAGCACGGCGCCCGAGGCGATAGCGGTGTCATCAAGGTCGTTGATGTTCAGGGAGCTCGACACTCCGAGGTACGTGTTCATCGTCCGCTCCGCATCAGGGGTAACAACGATGACGCACCGCCCGGTGGGTGTGCCGTGATCGACACCACCGCCATGAAAAGGCACGCCAACGGCTCGCATGTCGTGGCCGAACACATCACCGAGGTCATCGTGATTGACCTTGCCGATGTAACACGCCTTTCCACCGAGGCTGGCGACTCCCACCATCGTATTGGCCGCCGACCCGCCACTCATCTCAACCGAAGCTCCCAGCGCAGCGTAAAGCTCGACGGCACGATCAGTTTCGATCAGCGTCATGGACCCCTTGGTGAGGTCCTGAGCGTCAAGAAACTCCTCAGATGCATGGGCAATGACATCGACGAGCGCATTTCCAATACCGACGACGGCGAACTGCGGTGCAGTGGCACCTGAAGCGCTATCTGCAGCCGGGGGCAGGTTCGTTGCGGACACGAGCCATTACGCTATCGCCGGTACCATCCCGGCATGACAGCGTCCCCCACGTCACCAGGCGGCCAACTCGATCCGTATCGTCTTCCCGCCGATGTCACGCCGTTGCGCTACGACGTCCAACTCACACCCCTCCTCAACGAAGCGTCGTTCAGCGGCACCGTGACGGTGCAGCTCAACGTCGTAGTCCCAACGACCACGCTCGTCTTGAATGCTGCAGAGTTGGAGATTAGCTTGTGCCTAGTCAACGGAGCGCCAACTAGCTTTACCGTCGACAGTGAAACCGAACGACTATTCGTGCACACGGCGACCGAGTTGCCGACAGGTTCGGCCACACTTGCCGTCAAATTTACCGGCATTTTAAACGACAAACTGCGAGGGTTCTACCGCAGTACCTACACCGGCGCCGACGGTGCCGAGCAAGTCATCGCCACGACCCAGATGCAGTCCACGGATTGTCGTCGGGTATTCCCCTGTTGGGACGAGCCCGAATACAAAGCCGTGTTTGGAATCACCCTCGATATCGCAGATGGACTCCAAGCCATCTCGAACGGACCGGAGATTGGCCGCGCAGCCAGTGGCGGGCGAACTGCGATTCGTTTTGCCGACACCATGCTCATGAGCACGTACTTGGTGGCTTTTGTCGTCGGCCATCTCGAAATGACCGACAGCATCGACGTCAACGGCTCCCCCATGCGCCTTGTGCACGTACCTGGCAAAGGACATCTAACTGACTTCGGTAAGGACGTCGGGGCGTTTTGCCTCCGCTGGTTCGAGGAGTACTACGGGATCCCTTACCCCAGCGACAAAATCGACCTGGCCGGCCTCCCTGACTTCGCTGCAGGAGCCATGGAGAACCTGGGGTGTATCACGTTCCGCGAGAGCTTGCTGCTCGTTGACCCGGCGACAAGCACCCAGAACGAGCAGCAGTTGGTCGCGGACGTGGTCGCACACGAACTCGCCCACATGTGGTTCGGCGACCTGGTCACGATGCGTTGGTGGAATGGCATCTGGTTGAACGAAGCATTCGCCACATTCATGGAGATCGCAGCATGTGATGCCTACCGACCTGACTGGGAGCGGTGGACCAGCTTCGGGATGGAACGCAGTGTTGCCTTTGATGTCGATGCGCTTGAGAACACTCGCTCGGTCGAATACGCGGTGCGTTCACCTGCCGACTGCGAGGGCATGTTTGACGTGCTGACATATCAAAAAGGTGGCGCTCTACTGCGAATGCTTGAGCAGTACCTCGGTGCAGATCGTTTCCGCGAAGGAGTCAGTCACTACCTCCGTGTGCATTCATACAGAAACACGGAAACAAGTGACCTGTGGGACGCCATCGAAACCAGTTCCAGCGAACCCGTGCGGCGGATTATGGACTCGTGGATCTGGCAGCCCGGGTTCCCGCAAATTAGCGCGACGCTCGCCGCAGGCGACTCCGGAGTTGAGCTGACCCAACAGCGATTCCGCCTCGGTGAAACGCCCGACGATGCAGCAGACCAGATGTGGGTCGTGCCGGTCCATGTTCGCAACGCCAACACCACCGTCACAGTCCTACTCGACAGTGAGAGCATTTTCGTACCACTCGTCGATCCTGATGCGTCGGTTGTCATTAATGCCGGCGGACATGGCTTCTTCCGCGTGAACTATGACAGCACCTTGCGCAGCCGCCTGACAGCCGATCTTGGCGAAATGAGTACCCTTGAGCGCTACAGCCTTGTTGACGATGCCTGGGCTGCAACCGTTGCTGGATCAATTACTGCTCCGGACCTCCTGCAGTTTCTCGAAGGCTTCTCCGCTGAGCGTGAACATGCAGTCTGGCAGGCAGTGGTCAGTGCTCTCAATGGTCTCAGCCGGTTGGTAGGCGATGAGGCACGGCAAATGTTCGAATCGAGAATTCGCAACCTAGTCCAACCTGCCCTCGACGAACTCGATGAGCCTCAAGCTGATCAGAGCGACCTCACTGCCAAGTTGCGAGGGCTGCTCATGAAAACCGCCGGCACGCTCGGCAACGACGGATTGGTGATCGGTCTGTGTCGAGACTTGCTGAAACAGCCTGCGGACCATGTCGACCCAGAGTTGGTCGCAGCAGCGACATCGGTGGTTGCTGCGCACGGCTGTGTGGAGGACTTCGAACGGCTGCAGAACGGATTCCTCGCCTCGTCTACTCCTCAGGAGCAACTGCGTCAGTTGTATGCACTTGCCGAGTTCGACGACGAAGATCTCCTCCTGCGTGCCTGTGAGTTCGCTCTCAGCGGGAAAGTGAAGACACAGAACGCACCATTCTTGCTGCGTCTGGCCATGGGAAACCGTCGACACGGGGCTGCAGCGTGGGAGTTCGTAAAAGACCACTGGGATCAGGCCAACGCCGAATTCCCGACCAATACCATCGTGCGCATGGTCGATCCGGTCAAGCAGCTTGCGGCACCTGAGTTGGTTGCCGATGCTGCAGCATTCTTTGCTGAGCATCCGATTCCGCAGGCAACAAAGACGCTCGATCAGATCCTCGAGCGGCAACGGATCAACGCTGCGTTCCTCGCCCGCGATGGCGTTGTCTTTGGTCAATCTCTAGCGACGTGACGTCGACGCACTTCTGTGGACTTTTCTCCTGGTCAGGGGCCTGAATCCTGAACCTTCGTGGATTCCAGAGAACTTCGTGAAACGGGCTCGTGGAGCTAAGGGGAATCGAACCCCTGACCTCGTCATTGCGAACGACGCGCTCTACCAACTGAGCTATAGCCCCTAATTATCGAAGGCGAGTGTATCGCTCCGGCTAACCGTACAACGGGACAGGCACTGCCGCACTCAGCGCTGCTCGAGCCAGCCGACCTGTTCGCGCTCGCGCAACTGAGCAAGCACATAGAGGTAGCCGCAAGTCGCAACGAAGGAGAAACCGAAGACCCACAGCATCGCAACCGAATCTGTAGTCGCTGCAAGAAACATCGAGCAGGCCGACGTCACGACTAGGACGAAAAGCACGTTGGTCCGACGGCGGCGCGCCAACGCCGCTGGGTCGAGCGACTCCGCTGGCCTCTGGCGGCTCTGCGGGCCAGTGCGCACCGGATGCCGCCGCAGCGACTGGGATTCGGACCGTTCTTGCCGAGCACCATCATTTTGGAGATCCGGTGCGCTGCGGCGGGGTTGCGTCTGATCTGGGCGATATTGACCACCAGACAGATCACCATGCGAGCGATAGCGGGTGGTCTCACTGGTGCGATCACTTGTCGCCGTTCCCCCGCCGCGAATCGATGCCTGGCGGGCGATTGCCGGCTGCCTTGGGCGGCCGTTGGCTACTTGGCGCTGCAATGGTGACGTCGACTGAGTCAACGGGCGCCCCATCGCACCACGAACCGAGCCTCGGGGCGGTGTGGCCGTGTTCTGTAGGCGGTTCAGCTGACGGCGGAAGTCCATGACAGATGAATTCGGACGGTTGTCCACCCTCGAACGAAGCATCGGAGGAATGAGCACAGCGGCCCATGCAGCAGCGACAACAAGGAGGACAAGTTTTGCCATGGTGAAGAAAGATTCCTTTTTAGACAGATTGTGACGGACTCAATCCGACACCCCTGACAATTATGAAGATTCTACGACATTTGTAACGATCCGGACAACAACGAGCGTGTCGCTCGTCACGCAATCGTTGCACATCGGCCGTGGCGAAAGGTGGACAACCAGGCTTCAATCTGACACATCGTCACGTTTCGGAGGCCCGCCGGTACGTTCCGGAACGGCCACCTGTCTTCTCCCACAGCGCCAAATCCGTGATCGCCATCCCTCGATCTGCTGACTTGCACATGTCGTAAATCGTCAATGCAGCGACGCTGCACGAGTGAAGGGCTTCCATCTCCACACCTGTCCGCTCGACGCAGTCCACCTGCGCCTCAACGGCGACATGGTCGTCACCAACCTCGAAGCTGATCGACACACTCGCAATCATCAAGGGGTGACATAGCGGAATTGTGTCGGACGTGCGTTTGGCCGCCATGATTGCGGCGACTCGTGCTACCGACAGGACATCTCCCTTTTTCAGCTCGCGATTGACGATCGCCGAAGCTGTCTCGGGCTGCATCATCACCTTGCATCTGGCGACTGCGCGCCGATGCGTTGGGTCCTTTGTTGTGACGTCGACCATCCGGGCACGGCCCGACTCATCGAGATGGGTGAATTCGAGGTCGCTCATCAACTGCGAACCGTACTCGCATTCCGATCTGAGCCTCCCACTATTGCGCTTTGGGCTACCGTCTGCTTCAAGCGCTACTCGGTACCGTGTGGTCTATGACGGTTTCGGCGGCGCTCCCCTACGACGCCATCGAGCACATCCGCCTCGACGGCACTGAACTCATCCGGCTCGTCAGCGACGCTGACCCAACGCTTTCCGTGCCGCACTGTCCCGGTTGGAGCCTCAGAGAACTCACATTCCACGTCGCTCGCGGGTGGAACTTCTGGGCGGGCGTTCTTTCGGCGGGTATCACGAGCCGAAATAATGTCCGTGAGATTCCCAAAATCGAGCGCTCACCAGACCACGCTCGCCTAGTCGATGCGCTTTTCGATGCGCACGTTCGGTTGTGCGACGCCCTGCACGCAACCGATGCCTCAATGCAGGTGTGGACCTGGACCGGCTCAACGCAAAGGGTGCCGTGGGTTGCCCGCCGAATGACGCACGAAACAATGGTTCACCTGTGGGACGCAGGCCAGGCGATCGGCCTCGACTTCGAATTTGCAGCTGAGGTTGCTGCCGACGGCATCGACGAATGGCTGACCTGGTTTGCGGCAGGGGAACGCGCCGAGGGCGAAAAGAAGGTTGGCGGTACCATCAATTTTAGTTGCACCGACGCCGAACTCCTGCCAGGGCACGGCGAGTGGTTTGTCTCAGCAATGAAAGAACCTAAGGCCACCTTCATCCGCGCAAACCGCAAGGGTGACGCAGCTATTCGGGGCACGGCACAAGATATTTTGATGTGGCTGTGGCGACGTAGCAGCAACATCGAGATCACCGGCGACGAAGTGGTCGCACGAAGATTTCAAGCCTTCACCGATCTCACGTGACGCAAGTCGCGCCGCGAATAAGTTAGTCAGACCCGCAGATCAACGACTTCGACTTGACGACGCGGTCGGTCTTCCGGCAAAGCGGCAGCTGGCATCAGCCCCCCAACTGCGACATTGATTTTGCAGGCCGGGTAAAGTTGACCTGGTGAATCTGGTGGCCGGCCCACTTCGTTGCGACGGCTGCTTCGATCCGGTCAGCGACCTGGTCGTCGCTTTCTCCTGATCGCAACGCCGTAAGGAGATCAAACTCCTTGTTCGCAAACAAGCACGTCCGAAAGTCGCCTTCGGCGGTAAGGCGCACTCGGTCGCAGTCACCGCAGAAAGGCTTTGTAATAGTTGGAATCACACCGATCATGCTCCCGGGACTCCCCTCGCCGTAAAGACCTCCGTCGAGGAATCGGAATCGGTCGGCCGGCGCAGCGCCTCGGGCGGGTAGGACTTCCAAAGGGTACTTTGAGCTAATTTTCTCAAGGATTTCGGCCTGGCCGACTACCTTGTCGTTCATCCAATGACCCTCAGCATCAAGCGGCATGAACTCAATGAATCGCACCTCAACGTTCTGTTCCCGTCCGAAAGTGGCAAGATCGAGGAGTTCGCTGTCGTTTATGCCGCGCTCAATGACGGCGTTGATCTTGACTGGATCGAAACCCACTTCTTGGGCAGCGCAAATTCCATCGAGCACGTTGTTGAGCTCATCACGACGAGTCATCTGATGAAATTTCGCGCGGTCGAGTGTGTCAAGGCTGATGTTGACGCGCTGGAGCCCAGCCTGCTTCAACGGGTCAGCAAGCAGTCGCATCGTTGCGCCGTTGGTAGTCATCGCCAAGTTAACGGGTCCGTCCGGACCAACGAGCTTCGAGAGTTTTGAGATCAACACTGGCAGGTGAGCTCGGACGGTTGGCTCGCCGCCGGTCAATCGGATGCCCTTGACGCCGTAGCGCTCAACGAAGATCCGGGCGAGTCGCTCAATCTCCTCAAACGACATTACGTCGCTCCGATTAAGCCACTGCATGCCTTCTTCGGGCATGCAGTACGTGCAGCGGAAGTTGCAGCGATCGGTGACGGAGATGCGGAGGTCTTCGATGTGACGGCCGAGCGGATCGATCAGCTGTTCGAATGATCCCGCCATACTTGCAGCCTACGACTGCAGTAGAAGCACAGCGACTTCTGAGCCAGCATCCACGCCGCCGCCATCGGGTACGACAGCCATCGCCTCGGCACTCGCCGTAGCCGCAAGCTGGTGGCTACCCTGAGCGTTGACCGGTACGACGTGGTATCGCCCGTCGCCAGCAAACCTTCCATTGACTCGCATGAAGTGCACCTTGCCATCGGCACTACGACGGAGGTCTTGGTCAGCGATTGCAACCACACTGGTTCGTGCAAGCTGCGTGAACCCCATCATCCGGCGCAACGCCGGTCGAGCCATCAGTTCGAAACTGACCATCGAGCTGACCGGATTGCCGGGGAGTCCGAACACGGGCACGCCGTCGAGCTTGCCGAACGCAAAAGGCTTGGCCGGCTTAATTGCCATCTGCATCCAGGTCATGTCAGCGATCCTTCCGAGCACTGCCTTTACAACGTCGTAGTCGCCCATTGAGACGCCCCCACTCGACACGATTGCGTCACATTCGACCGCTGCTGCGCGGAGGACTCGTTCGAGTTCGGCCTCGTTGTCGCGGACCACACCGAGGTCGAGAACCTGGCACCCAGCTTCGGCAAGCATTCCGGCGAGCATGATCTTGTTGCTCTCGCGAATCTGACCCGGTGCGAGCGTCGAGCCGTCGGTGATCAATTCATCGCCGGTCGAGAGCACGGCCACTTTGAGCCGGGGATGCACCCTGACTTCCTGAGCGTTGATACTGGCCAGAACACCTTCGATTGCTGGAGTGATCTGCGTTCCTTTGAAAAAGAGCTCCTCGCCCACGACGACGTCGTCGCCTGCTCCCCGGATCGCTGTTCCCGCTGCGACCGACTCGGTCAGTCGGACCCGTTCATTGCCGACATCGTCCTCACCAAGCCGATCAGAATATTCGACCATCACCACAGCATCAGCTCCTGGTGGCATCGGTGCGCCGGTCATGATCCGGATCGTCTCGCCAGGACCAACATTGCCGTCCGGCGCAGCACCAGCGGCGATTTCTCCGACAACAGTTAGTTCAGTTGGAACAATGGCAACGTCGACGGAACGCACGGCATATCCGTCAACGGCAGTGTTGTCGAACGGCGGCACGATCTCCGTCGACACGACCATGTCAGCGAGCACAAGCCCGCTAGCTTGCTCACGCCGCATCGTTATTGGCTCACCTGGCGGGCACGATTCGAGGACGAAGGCCTGGGCATCTTCCAACGGCGTCATGTCGTTAATCGTACGGACTTCGGCGTTTGCACACCCATCGCATGTCGTCAGCACCCCCTGATGGACGTACGAACGATTAGCCGTAAGCTCGGCTAAGTGACGATCGCACTGACTGCGTTCCCTGCCGATGGGTTTACTGCGCGGTGGAATCGGGTCGGCGGCGGGGGCTCCGAACAGGTCGACCTCCGGTGGGAAAACGAGGGATGGACGGTCACCAGCGAAGTCAGCGGCCCAAACATCTCGTACGTGTTGCGCCTCTCGGCGACCTGGGCTGTCCGGCAATTTCTACTGTTCCGCGACCTCGACGATCCAGATCTCTGGCTCGGTACCGACGGGAGTGGTCGATGGGGTGAAATCAATGGAGCGCACCGTCCAGATCTAGACGGCTGCCACGACATCGACCTGCCGATCACGCCGTTCACCTGCACCCTGCCAATCCGACGACTTGCGCTTGAGGTCGGCGATGCTGCCGATCTCAAAGTAGCGGTGCTTGATGTCGAGACGCTCGGGGTCGTACCCCTCCGTCAGCGGTACCACCGGATCGCTCTGCATCGCTTTGCTCGCACCGACCCCCTTACTGGGTCCGAGGTTGAGTTTGACATTGACCCGTATGGGCTCGTCCAGGACTACCCCGAACTCTTCACCCGGTCCTAACAGTCAGACCTGCAAGTTCGCAAGGAAGGTCCGAAGATCCTCGCCCAACTCAGGATTAGCGAGGCCGAGCTCAATTGACGCAGTCAGGAAACCGAGGGGGTTTCCGGTGTCGTAACGGCTCACATTGGATACCACGGCGTGGAACGCTGATCGCGCAGCTTGCGCCCTTAGCGCATCAGTCAGCTGGAGTTCGCCACCGCGGCCCGGCTGCAAGGCATCGATCTCAGCCCACGCGTCTGCCGTGAGGACATAACGACCGGCAATAATGAAGTTGCTCGGAGCATCCTCAACGGACGGCTTCTCAACAAGATCTCGCACCGGGATGACCCCGTCAGCTGATAGCTCGCCCGCAGGATCGATGACGCCATAGGAGCACACCAGCTCGCGCGACACGTTCGCTACAGCAACCACGCTGCCCCCGGTTGATAAGCACACGCCGTTCATCTGCGCGAGGAGTGCAGATGAGCCCATCAGCTCGTCGGGCAACATGACGGCGAAGGGCTCCTCGCCGATTGCCTCACGGGCACAGCCCACCGCGTGCCCTAAACCTTTGGGACTGTCTTGATAGACGATGCTGACTCGCCAGTCTCGCCCGATCGAGCGCAGGCGCTCTGCGAGAGCGGTCTTGCCTGAGTCATCGAGTTTGTTGAGAAGCGCCTCGTTCGGCTCAAAATACTGCGCAACTGCTGGCTTATCTCGGCTACTGACGACCACGATGTGATCAATGCCGGCTCCAAGCGCTTCGTCAATGACGAGCTGCAACGCTGGTTGATCTCCAATTGGGAACAGCTCTTTAGGCACGGCCTTGGTAGCCGGGAGGAATCGAGTTCCCATTCCAGCCGCGGGAATAACAGCACTACGCACCTGCATAAGGGCACCATAACCATCACTCACCGAGCACGGCCGGACTTTGTTCAATCGGCCCCCAACGAGCGTTAGCTCAGATCGAACGTTACGGGTGCGAACGTGGCAGCGAGCCTCGCCCTCGGTAATCTTTCCCGTGCTATGCCCACCTACGTCTACAAATTCACCGACACCGGCGAGACCATTGAGGTCCAGCAGTCGTTCCAAGACAACTCGTTGACCGAACTCACACACCCTGCCACAGGCGATGTGATGGCCGTCAAGAAGGTATTCCAACCGGTCGGCGTAACGTTTAAAGGCAGCGGTTTCTTCAAAAACGACAATCGCGGCAAGACCTCGACGACAACACCCGCCGGCTCAACCAGCGACTCTTCGAGCGGCGACTCGTCAGGCAATAGTTCCTCCGGCTCGAGCAACTCCAAGGACTCATCCGATTCGAGTTCGGTTTCTTCGACCGCAACGAAAACTGACTCGTCGACAGCTTCCCCTAGCTCGTCGAGCACGTCGTCCAACACCGCCGACTGATCTGCCACCGTCGATGTTGGTCTCGCTCGGCGGTCGGGCGTTGGAACTCCGTGCCGACATTCGAAGCGCCCATGGTGGCGGTAGCTCCGAGAGCCAGGAGGCGGTTTTACTGTTTCTGCGACGGGGGCAAAACCGTCAAAAAGCGATGTTGTCGCGCCAGCCGAGGGCGAGAATGACCAACATCAGCACGCCAACGGTGACGCGATAAATCACAAACGGCATCAAGCTATGGGTGCTGACGAGCTTGATCGTGCCCCAGACGGCGATCAGTCCAGCAGCAAACGACGTGACGATACCTACCGCCATCGGAATCAGGAGCGTCTCATAGCCACCATCGCCCACCATGGACAGCATCTTGAATACAACCGCTCCGAAAATTACCGGCAACGACATGATGAAGCTAATTCGCACAGCCGCATCACGGTCAAACCCGACCCAGCGAGCGGCGGTCATCGTTATGCCTGAGCGGCTCGTTCCAGGATTGAGCGCAAGCGCCTGTGCAACGCCAACCTTGAGGGCGTCGGAGGTACGAAAATCATCCAGCTTGCGGGAACCGGACTGACGGTCCGCCCAGCCAAGCAACAGACCAAATCCAATGAGTGATAGCGCGATGATGAGAGGCGTACCCAGCACCGTGTCGATTTTCTCCTCGAACAGAGCGCCCACTGCGGCTGCGGGTACCGTGGCGAGCACAAAGAGCCACGCTAGGCGCCCCTCGGTGTTCGTTGGCTTGGAGCGGGTAAAGATCAACTTGGTGCCTTCGACTACGTAGATCTTGACGTCTTCACGGAAGTAAACAAGCACGGCAAAGAAGGTTCCAAGATGCAACGCCACGTCAAACGACTTTTTCAGTGATTCGCCGCCAGGGCTACTGAAGTCGTCCCATCCTAAAAGCCACGGCACCAGCAGCAGGTGGCCGCTGGACGAGATCGGCAGGAACTCAGAGAACCCCTGCACGATTCCGAGAACGATGGCGTGGATAATCGGCACCCCGATGTTCTATCCGCGCTACAACCACTCCGGCGGCGACCCCAAAAACACAGGTGACTGTCGCTCAGGTGCCGGAAAGAGTGATGTCGCGGATCACGAGCGACATACCGCTCGAGCGCATGGGGAGCCAGTCGAGGTCTCCACCGATCTCGACGATGTCCAAAAGCATGCGCTGCAGTGTCGACGCAATCGTGAACTCGCGGACCGGTGCCCCCACATCACCGTTGACGATGAGCAGGCCCGCAGCCCCAGTCGAAAAGTCACCGCTGACTGGATTGACGCCCGAATGTAGACCCTGCACAGATTGCACCAATAGGCCGTCATCAATGTCGGAAACCAACTCAGCTTGCGAGCGGGTGCCCGGCACCAGCGACATCGCAAGGCAGCCGACACCGGGTGTACCGGCAAATCCTCCACGAGTTGCGTTCCCCGTTGAAACCGTTCCTGCACGACGAGCGCTATAGGTATTGTGCACAAACTGCTTGAGCACACCGTCTTGAATCAGCACGTTGCGGCGCGCCGCCAGGCCCTCACCGTCAACATCGGTCGAGCTGTATGCCCTGGGGTTGGTCGGGTCGTCGATCAATGTCACGAGTGGTGCCGCCACCTCGTCGCCCAGGCGTTCGGCGAACAGTGATCGACCTTTGACTACTGCTTCGCCATTTAATGTCGAGGAAATGACACCGAGGAATTGGGCCGTGACCATCGGGTCAAGCACGACCGTTGTGCGCTTGCTCGCCGGCTTCGTTGCACCAAGGAGGCGGGTCGCCCGTTCGGAAGCTTCACGGGCGGCCTTGTCGAGGTCAAACTCGAGCGGGCTCCGGCCCACGGAGAATCCGAATCCAGTCTGCGTCTCGGCGTCATCACCCTCACCATCGTCGGCCAGTGTCGACACCGACACGTAGCACCCGTTTTCGCGACCCGACATGCGGATACCGGTCGTCGACGCCACTGCGGACTCACCGTGCGCATCGGCGTAATTCGAGTCGTCGACACGAACACGGTCGTCTCGTCCTGACGCCAACTGCTCGAGCTGCTTGGCAAGATTGATCTTGTCGTCTGTTGGGTAGTCGGCGAGTTCGTCGTTCCACAACGACTGCTCAGTGACAGCTACGCCATCTGGCTCAGCCAGCGCTGCGTACTCGTCAGGTTCGCCGAACTGGACGTTGTCGCGAGCTTCAGCAAGCACCTCGGCAATCGCCGATTCGCCGAGTGTTCCGGCGTACGCGAAGCCGGTTCGGCCACCGGAAATCACACGGATACCAACGCCTTCACTCTGAGCGGACACGAAGTGCTCAACGGCGCCTTGATAAATCCGCACGTCGGTCTCACCACCGCGAGCTACGAACGCTTCAACCTGTTCGCTCGACTTTGCTTGCTCAACGATCCGGTCAGCTACGGCCTGCAGCTCAGATTCAAAGGCGCTCATGCTGCTGTGCCACCGATGGTGAGTTCTTTCACGCGCAAGGTCGGCTGGCCGTCGCCCACAGGAACGCCCTGTCCGTCCTTACCACAGGTCCCGGGATTCCCCATGGCAAAATCATTGGCAAGCATGTCTATATCTTGCAGAACCTTGGGGCCGTTACCGATGAGATTACCCTCGCGCAGAGGTTCGGTTATCTTGCCATCCTCAATGAGGTAGGCCTCGGTCATGCCGAACACAAAATCTCCCGTCGCAGTGTTGACGCTGCCGCCACCGAGTTTCGCGACGTAAATCCCGTTTGGAGTCGACGCGATGACGTCATCAGGCGTATCGGGCCCATCAAGCACGAACGTGTTAGTCATGCGCACCATCGGGAGGTGCTGGTAGCTCTGGCGACGCCCGTTACCCGATCCAACGCGACCTTCCTTACGCGCACGGAGAAAATCCCACATGTAGTCGGTGAGGATCCCGTTTTCGATCAGCGTGTTGCGTTGGGTGATATGCCCCTCATCGTCGTAACCGAGCGTGCCCCATTCGCCCTCCATGGTCCCGTCGTCAACGAGGGTGACGAGCGGGTTCGCAACAAGTTCGCCAACTTTGCCAGCATAGACACTCGACTCCTTCGCCACGAGGTCCGCCTCGAGACCATGCCCGCAAGCTTCGTGGAAGAGCACCCCACCTGAGCCGTTCTTGATGACAACTGGCATTGCACCGGATGGTGCAGGTCGGGCTCGCAGCTTAGTAATCGCTTGGCGCGCCGCATCTCGGGCGAGTTCTTCGACATCAACGGTGTCAAAAATTTCGAATCCAACGGTGTGTCCCATCGACTGGTAACCGGTCTGCATGCCGGTGTCACCGTCGGCGACTGCGCTGATGCGAAGCAGGGTGCGAACAATTTCATCGTCAGCGAGCACACCATCGGTGTTTGCAATCAACGTGCGCTTTGAGCTGTCGCCGTAGCCGGCGGAAACCTGCGCAATCTCCGGACCATAGGTTCGGGCGGCGTCGTTCACGCGCTGCAAGAGTTCGACCTTGTGCGACTTTGCGATGTTGTCGGGCTGATGCACGACCTTGTTCGGTCGGTGGTTCGGCGACTGCGCGAGCGATACGGTCCGAACGCCGCTTCCGCCTTGCGCTGCGGCTGCTGCAGCCGCAGCTGCTGCCGTCGCTAGCCCAGCCTCAGTCAGGTCTGAAGTGTGCGCAAACCCTGTGGTTTCGCCCGCGATGACGCGGATGCCCGCGCCGCGATCGCGTCCACTGGTGACTTGCTCGACCCGACCGTCATCGAGACCAGCAGAGGTCGAAGATTTGTCTTCAGCGTATAACTCAGCGAATTCAGCGCCAGTGCGTAACGCTCCAGCGAGGACTCGTTCAAGGACATCAACGTCGATCACCTAGATCAGGATACGACGCGTTCAGAAACATGACAGTTTCTGTCAAATCGTGTTGTGGTGGCAGGCATCGCGTTAGCGTTTCTTCTGTGGTAATCGAGACCGGACTGCGAGGCGTCGCCAAATTAATGGTTTCTGCAAGCGATACCGCAACGGCGCTCGGTTCCGGCACCGTCGATGTCCTCGGCTCTCCTCGTCTCATCGCGCTATGTGAAGAGGCTTGCCAAAACGCCATGACCGACCACCTCGAACCAGGCACGACGACCGTCGGCATGCGTGTGCAGTTCGACCATCTCCACCCAACTCCTGTTGGCGCCGAAGTATCCGCCGAAGCAGTACTTAAGAAGGTCGACGGACGACGACTTCGGTTCGAGGTTTCGGCCACCGACGCCGGCGGCCTGGTTGCTGCTGGCAAGTTCACCCGCGTCGTTGTCGGGATCGAAGATTTCATGAGCAAATGCTGCTCGGCAAGCAGCTGATTTTCTTGGCCACCGGAACCCGTCAGTCCAATTTGACCAGCCGCCGAGCTTGGATTCAAACAGACCGAAACGTTGCTCTACGATGAATCCGATGGAGGGCTCCAAGCCAGATGTTGCGCCAAGTCAGTCATCGCCATCCGCCGAGCAGCCCGCTGAGGCGGCCGGTCGGCAACATCGCCTTCTTTGGTGGAAGGAAGCGCTCATCGTCGCTGCCTTCTACGCCGTTTATACCTGGACTCGGAACCTCTTCGGATCGAACAAGATCGCTGCCGACGGCATCCCCGATCAAGCCTTCACAAACGCCGAGCGAGTGATTCAGCTCGAACGGTGGCTCGGACTTTTCCACGAAGAGACAATTCAGGACTGGTTCCTGCCATACCGCACGTTCATCCAGTTCTGGAACACTTTCTACGGGGTGCTCCACTTCGCTGTCACACTCGGGGTGTTCATCCTGCTCTACGTCAAGCGCGCCGACGTCTTTCCACAATGGCGTAACACGCTCGCAGCGATGACCTCTCTCGCCATAGTCGGTTTCGCATGGTTTCCACTCATGCCACCGCGCTTGCTCGACAAACCCTGCCCTGCGGCCGATCCGTCGCAGTACGGCGGCGCGTGCATTCCCAGCCGCTTTCGAGGTACCGGTGGATTCGGCTTCGTCGATACTCTCGCAGAGTATGGCGGGCCGTGGTCGTTCGACTCCGAGGCGATGGCGTCAATCTCAAATCAATACGCCGCGATGCCGAGCCTGCACATCGGTTGGTCGACGTGGTGCGCCATCGCAGTCTGGCCGCTTCTGAGCCGACGTCGAACCAAAGCGGTCCTACTGCTGTATCCGGCGGCCACTTTGTTCTGCATTGTCGTCACTGCCAACCACTACTGGCTGGACGGAGTCGGGGGACTCTTTGTGTTTGGTTTCGGCTCGCTACTCGGGTGGGGTTCTCACCGCTGGAACCAGGATCGGCTTGACCGCAAGTACGCCGATGCATCGGCCTAACTCGATCCAGTGGCGACGTCGCAACCCCAGGATCGCCTTCACCACCAAAATCAGTCGTAGCATGGTTGAACGATGAGCCAGATGCGTCTCAATCTTCTCAATGGGCGGTGGGTTACAATCGTGGCCGAACGAGCCAAGCGACCGAGCGACTTCGCGCCACGCAATGGCCTCGGCGATCCCGACAGCGGACGCGCTTGCCCTTTTTGTCCGGGTAACGAGGAAGCAACGCCGCCGGCGCTCGAAACAGTTGAAGCCGACGGTAGTTGGTCAATGCGGGTAATCCCCAACAAGTACCCGGCATTCGACGGCGACGAAGGTTTCGCTGTACACAACCTCGGTCCCGTCTTCGTTCAAGCCGAGGCCAGCGGAATCCACGAGGTATTCGTGTACACCCCTGACCACGACAGTGGTCTGCACCAGCTGGACGACCAGCATGCTGCCGACATGATGTTCGCTCTGAAGCGCCGGCTTAGAGAACACGCTGACAACGAACAGGTTCGATACACCCAGGCGATCGTCAACCACGGCCGCGAAGCCGGAGCTTCCATTGCCCATCCCCACGGACAGATCCTCGGTCTGCCTTTCGTTCCTGGCGAAGTCCTCGACGAAGAACGTGCGTTTGCTCGCTTTGCTGGCGGCTGCCTACTGTGCACCACCATCGAAGCCGAGATCGCTGCTGACGCTCGGGTCGTCTTCGCCACTGACGAAGTCGTTGTGATCACCCCATTCTGGAGCGGCTCACCGTACGAGCTCCTCATCGTCCCGCGCCGACATGAGGCGCATCTGCAAGACGCAGACGACGACAGCCTCATCGCGATCGGCGTCGCACTGCGCAACGCTCTTGAACAACTCAATGCCGTGCTCGGCGATGTGGCGTTCAACCTTTGCTTCCATACCGCCCCCCATCAACACACAGGCGAGTACCACTGGCACGTGCACGTGTGGCCGAATCTGATCACCCAAGCCGGTTTTGAGCGCGGTACCGGCGTCATGATCAACGTTCTTCCCCCAGAGGACGCATGCGCCACCCTGAAATCCGTCGTAGCGAATGCCTGAACAGGCGGTTTCCGAAGTCACGGCGGTGGACTCGCCCATCGGCCAATTTTCACGACATGATCTTTAAATGAGCGACGTCACCGTTTCCATCGATCTCAATGCCACTCCGGCAGAGGTCTGGGCGATCGTTGAACCAGTTGAGAAGCACGTCGATTGGATGGCTGACGCAATCGCAATCCGTTTTGAAACCGAGCAGACACGCGGCGTTGGCACCAAGTTTCTCTGCGACACCAAAGTGGGCCCAATCAGGCTGGTCGACCAGATGGAAATCACCGAATGGGCGCCAGCTAGCGCTAGCCAGGACGGCAAGATGGGAGTCAGGCACACAGGGATCGTTACTGGAAGTGGTGTCTTCACACTCGAGCCGCTGGCAGGCGGTCGACGGACGAAGTTCACGTGGTCAGAAAATCTTGACTTCCCCTGGTACCTCGGAGGGCGTCTCGGTGAGATCATTGGCGGCCGATTCGTTCTTGGATTCATCTGGAAGCGGAATCTGAAATCACTCGCGCAACTCGTCGACGCTCGCTGAGTACCGCGCTTCGTGGCTCGGCGCCGAAGTCGACCGTTTGTGGATGTCGGCGCCGGCCAGGGTGGTGACCCCACCGCCGATGGTGGAGGACCTCTCAGGCCGGCGGCACTGATCGGCCTACCCCAGGTCGTCGTCAGCAGCGTCGCAATGACGCTGACATCACTGGGAGGTTCTTCGGCCTGGGGCACCATCGGATCTGCTTTGCGCAGTGTCTGGTCGTCAGTGGTGACCGTTGTAAACTTATAGCCGCACCCGGCACGGGCCACTAGACACACCGCCAACTAAATGCCCATTGGCCGTCGTCATCGACCATCGACAGGGGCTCAGGTTGCCAGTCGCACCAATCGTCAACAATTGACACTTTCCTGCAATAGACGCTCACAGCGCGAATTGCACTGAGATGACGCCAGTCGACCTGGGCCTGACGAGTTGCGGGCCGAGGACCTCCCAAAAACGACGTTGATGCCCCTCGTTAGGCAGATGCAGGTCAAGTTCGTCAATTCGCCTGAGTGACAGCGTCAGCCAGTGACATTGCCCCTCAGAGTAGGGTGCGCGACCGTGCGAGTGTTGATGTTGTCATGGGACTTTCCCCCTCGGGAGACCGGAGGCAGCGCAGCACACGTCGCCGGACTTAGCCGAGCACTGGCACTCGACGGCCATGACGTTGTGGTCCTCACCACGGCTCATCCCCGCGCCGACACCGAGGCAGAACGTGTCGAATCAGTTCGGGTTGTGCGCGGAGTAGTCGACCTTCCGTGGCTCCCGAAAACCGAGCTCATCTCAAGAACGGCGTCAGCAAACCACGCGATGGTCAAACTAGGCGCCCATTTGCCCGACACCCTCGACGGTTGGCGGCCCGATGTCGTGCACGGACATGACTGGCGAATGGGCTGGGCAGCCGACGCCCTGTCGTCGATTTTTAGGGTGCCGTTTATTCTCACGATGCACGGCACCGAACGCGTTCGCCACGGAGGGCAGCTGCCGACGGGAACGCCATCAGATGTCAACTCCATCGAGTGGTGGCTTGCCTTCCAGGCGAACCGCTTGATCGCTCCAACCAAGTTCATGGTCGACCAATTGGTGACCGGTTTTGAACTCCCACCAGAACTCGTCGCACGGATTCCCAACGGCATCGACCCTGACCGGTGGAAGCCCAGCCCCAATCTGGTCGACGCCGACGCCTCGGTCGAGCGTGAACAACTTGTGCTTTCTTGGGGCCGCGTTCAGTTTGAGAAAGGTTTCCAGGTGCTCGCACGTTCAATGGCAACGGTTCGGGCACGCGTGCCCGGAGTCGAGTGCACGATTGCCGGTCGCGGCAGCTACCAACCCGAACTCCAGGCGCAGATCGATGTTGAAGGCGTTAGCGACATCGTCCATATCGCTGGGTTCGTCAACGACAGCGAACTCCGCCTGCTAACTCAGCGAGCCGGGTGCGTCGTAATCCCGTGGCTCTATGAACCTTTCGGGTTAGTCGCGTTGGAAGCGCTCGCAGCGGGCGCTCCACTCGTCGTTGCCAGAACAGGCGGGCTCGCCGAATTAATCGAAGGAACAGATGCCGGACTGACTTTCGAACCGGGCCGGCCAGACGACCTAGCCAACTGCATCGAACGCATCTTGACTGACCAGTTCCTCGCCGATGAGCTCACGCGGAACGCCCGCGATCTAATCGAGCGGAAGTACTCATGGAAGGCCATCGCTCGCACTACTGCACGCGCCTACGCCACCTCCGTTGCAGCCCATCCAGGCTGACGCCGATCTCCCGACGAAGTCCGTCCATTCTGGCGTAAGCGTGCGATCCATTCGTTCAACGTCGTTAGCCAAATTACTGAATCGCTTACTGCGCTGTCTGACCTCGCCGAAACCATGAGATCTCAATAGCCTTGGGGTATGGGGTCCGGGACGTCAGATGGCGTCTCCGAAAATAGTCAGATCGACGCTGCCCAACCACCGTCGCCGATGGTGTTACTGGTTGCATTTGGCGGGCTAAGTGCTGCGCTGGCTGCCGGGTACGGTGTCCTCTTCACCATCGCTGCCGACTACCGAGATGAATACGACATCTCGGAGAACTGGATCGGAATGATCATCGGAATCGGCTTCATCGCCGGCTTCCTGTCTCAGATCACTATTGCCCCGCTTGCTGACCGCGGACATGCCCGAAAACTGGTGCTTGGTGGAGTGTTCGTCAATGTCCTCGGCCTCGTCTTGATGGCTTTGGGAGCCTCGCTCGTACCAATTCTGATCGGTCGCTTCATCTCCGGGCTGGGAATCGGTGCTGCGACTCCTTCAATCAAACGCATCGTGGTGCTGGCTGATCCGGCGAACCTGGGGCAAAATATGGGACGCCTACTGGCTGCCGACGTGTTCGGCTTCGCGATTGGGCCGGCGATCTCTGCTGTCCTCGTCGGCTCGTTCGGTATTCCGTCGCCGTTTCTGGTCGTCGCTGCTGTCACTCTTGTACTACTTCCGCTAGTCGCTCGTGTCGACGTTGTGGAAACCGCTGAACCGCCAGCTCGGCGATTCGCGATCGACATGCTTGCGAGCCGACCCTTCGCCGGGGCGGTAATGCTGGGTGCGGTGGCATTCATCATGATCGGGTCATTCGATGCGCTCTGGGACGTAGTACACAAAGATCTCGGTACCACTGATTGGATCGCCAATCTCGGCATCACTCTGTTTGGTTTGCCGCTCATTTTTCTCGGCCCGATCGGTGGCAGACTCGCACAGACTTGGGGGCCGTTCAAACTCGGATCGATCGGTCTCTTCTTTGCAGCTGGACTGATGATCGTCTACGGACTTCTGCCCGCTGGTGGCCTCATTTTCGCTGTGGCCATGGTGCACGCGGTCTCCGACGGGCTAACGATCTCGAGCGCAGGAGTTGCCGTCAGCATGGTTGTTCCGGCCGACCGTCAGGCCGGCGCCCACGGTGTCATCGGTGCCGCCCAAGCAATCTCAGCGGGCATTATGGCGTCAGTAACCGGCGCGATCTACGGCATTTTTGGGCAGGCTGCAGCGTATACCGTGGCGGGCGTTGTGATGATTGTGCTGACCACTGTCGGCGTCTGGCTTGCCCGCTCTGCCTGGGATCTCAACGGCGCAAGCAACCGGCCCTGACGATTCAACGTCCAACGAACTCGGCTTTGCCGGGACCGTTCTCGAGAAAGCTCTTGACGCCGATCTGACTGTCCTCGGTGCCGAATACCTCGACAAAAGCATCAAGTTCGATTCGGAGTCCTGCCGCTAGTGACGTCGAGAGGCCTTCGTCAATCGCGCGCTTGCAGATACCCTGGCCGACGGTCGCGCCATTTGCGAGGGTCGCACCAAGGTCAAGCGCACGGCCCATCAGCTCTTCGGGCGAAACTACTTCGTCGGCGAGGCCTATCCGGAGGGCTTCATCGGCCTTCACCTGCCGGCCTGTGAGACACATCTCTTTCGCCTTACTCGGACCGACAACGCGGGCGAGACGCTGCGTTCCACCACCTCCGGGAATGATGCCAAGGAGAATTTCAGGTTGACCAAAGACCGCCCGCTCGGATGCGATGCGGTAGTCGCAAGCCAACGAGAGCTCGCAGCCACCGCCGAGTGCATACCCGCTAACCGCAGCGATGACGAGGCACGGCAGAGCTGCGAGTCGATCGAATGCAGCGTGAATTTCAGGTCCAATTACTTTGGCCTCAACAGGGCCACCGAACTCAGAGATCTCGGCGCCGGCGGCAAAGATCCTGTCACCGCCGCTTATGATGAGCGCGGGAGGCGGCGAGGCAGTGAGCTCTTGTGCCGCTGCGTCGATCTCAGCAACCAGCGCCCCGGAAAGTGCGTTGACCTTCCCGTTGGCAAGAGTGAGGACAGCAACACCGTTGTCGTGACGTTCGAGAGTCAGTAGTTCGTAGGCCATGTCGGCCAAGCTAGAAGATCAGCGACCGGCATACAGCAGTCGGCTTGCGAGAACACTGAGCTCGACGACCGCGATATCATCTACATGGCTCACAGACGATTCGGTGCCTGCGTCGCCGGAGCCACTGGTCAGGCGTCGATCGCAGCGAGCATCTCGTCAGCAGCGGTCCACGGGTCGGTTGCGCGAGCGACAACCTGATCTGTCAGCTCGTCCCAACGATCGCCCGTGCAAATCTCGCGAGCACGGCGACCGAGCCGCTGGGCGATGATCTCGCGCAATTCCTCGCGCAGACGGAAAGTCCGTCGCCGATCCAGCTCGCCGGATACCTCGAACGCAGCACGGTGTTCACGCACAGCTTCCCAGATTTCTGGGACCCCCTGCCCCGTTGTGCCGACCGCAGAAATGATCGGCGGACGCCACGCTTCATGTGGCATGTCGCTGAGGTCAAGCATCTGCATCAGGTCACGGGAAGTCTCATCAACACCCTTGCGATCAGCCTTGTTGATCACGAAAATGTCAGCGATCTCCATCAGGCCAGCCTTATTGGCTTGCACACTGTCGCCCCACCCAGGGTTGACGACCACAACGGTCGTGTCAGCTTTGCCCGCAACTTCGACTTCAACCTGACCGACACCAACTGTCTCAACAACAATCCAGCGCCGCCCAATTGCGTCGAGCAGACGGACGGCTTCTGGTGTGGCAAGCGAGAGGCCGCCCAGGTGTCCACGTGTGGCCATCGACCGAATGAATACGCCCGGATCGGTTGCGTGATCCTGCATTCGCACGCGATCCCCAAGAATTGCCCCACCCGTGAACGGGGACGACGGATCAATGGCAAGCACAGCAATCTCAAGTTCGAGGCTCCGAAGATGCCCGATGATGGCACTCGTCAGCGTGCTCTTGCCTGCGCCGGGCGCCCCGGTGAGACCAATGGTGTATCCGTCACCGCTACGCGAATAAGCGAGTCGACCAACCTCGCGCGCTTCGTCGTCGCCACGTTCGATCAAGGAAAGAAGTCGGGCCAAGGCACTGCGATCACCATCGAGTGCGTCGGCAAAAAGTTCGGAAGCAGGTTTGCGTTGACGAGCCATAGGATCGAAGCGTGGCCGAGCCAGGTAGCTCAGGCCAGAACTTTCTCAGCGACGTTAATCACTTCAGTGACGCCATCAACTCGGTCGCGCATGATTCGTTCGACGCCGGCTTTCAGCGTCTGAGTCGACGACGGACAGCCAATGCATGCACCGGTCAATTCGACTTCAACCAGGCCGGTATCTTCATGCACCTTGCGCAGAACAATATCGCCACCATCTGCTTGCAGCGCAGGGCGAATCACTTCGATGGTCGCTTCGACTTTGTCACGCATCTTGCCCTCCATTCAATCAAGCCGGGGCGTACGATCCCCAGCTGTGGGAAGTCTTACAATTTTGGCGCACCAGGGGGGATGGGACGAGGTTCTGCTAGTTGGCGGACCCATGCTTGTGATCGCCAGCCTCTTGGTGCTGGCAAAGCGCCGCGTCGACGCAAAGACCGAGACTCCATCGAAGAGCAACGAGGAACGCTAACCGGCAAGTGGTATTCAGGCAGAAAATTTTTGTTTCCCCTGAGGGACCACCGGCGCTCAAGTATGTCCAAAACCAGAACCTGCCCTTTCCCTCACTTGCGGAAAACTTTTTCTGATCGCAACCAGTCTGATCACCTTCGATCAGACACGTTCGGTGGCGACGTACCATCGGAACTCCTCCGGGCGGATTACCCTGCCATCGGTATAGGGGTCCAGCTGCAGGTTTGCCGGCTTCATGGGAGTGCCGGGCTACCGTTCCGTCAGCGTGGTGTGCGCCACATCGGCATCACCGACGGGCACCCTGCCGGGAGGTCGAGAGTTCCTCGGCGCTCGAATCCGTGTCTTGCGTAGAACGCTTCGTTCTTTGGCTTAGTGTTTTCCAAATACGCAGGCAGGCCCTCTTGATCACAGCGATCCAGCATCGGTTGGATCACTGCAGAACCAAGGCCCCTACCCTGGTGTGCGTGGCTGACGCCAATTGCGAGCAGGTAGTAGTGGGGTTCTTTAGGGTGTGCTTCGTCCATGGCGTGGATCATCCGAAGAAGCCGAGGGACCCCAGTTCGGAATGAACGCAACATCGACGGGAGCCCTTTAACCAAGTCAATCGTTGCGATGTCGGTATCGCCGGGAGCGTCCCAAACAGCGTTGGCCTCGTTGTCTTCTGTAGTGAAAAGCAGTGGATCTAACTTGCCTATCCGGAAGTTGATAATCAGCCTCCAAAGGGGAACTAGTCGCTCCCGATTGTCATTGAACTTGCCCGCCCAACCCATCACGGGATCATCGCCGAATGCGTCAGCCAGCGATCGCGCCGAGGCGTCGGCATCACTATTCCTCATAGTCCTGATCTCATCCACAAACAGAATCTACATCCCCTTTGTAACAACCAGCCCTCTCACGTGCGGCCACGGCCCCAACCGCCAGCCATTCACAAACTGTCCCACCATTCGCCACGGTTTCCCGGTTCGGTCTTCACCCGCTTTAAGCGGAAGGTGAGAACAGAAGTCGTTGCTTTGAGGAAGACGGCCCCTGTGTTCTGGTTACACCGCTTTGCTGGACGCTGTCACGAGGAGTCACGTGGCAGTTGTTGCGATAGCTGCCTGTGCTGATCGCCAGAAACTTTTCCGCAACCCAATATCATCAAAATGCGGTAGATCGCCCGGCCGATTGCAGGCAGGGAACCCCTACCTAGATGCTTAGTAATCTCAGCAACTCAACAGGTACTTGGCGGTACGCATGGCCTGGAGTTCGTCGTTGCGCTGACTCATAGGTGCCAGACGCTCAGTCAGCAGACCTGTCCAACACCCGAAATCGGTCTCCCTACCACCTTTAAGGCTTTTGTCACCATGGGCGAGTACTACGAGAAGCAGGATGGCTGCTGCTCTGGTATCGGTGCTCACAGCTTTGTAGTCGTCCTGGCCCACGGCAGCGTTGTCCAATTCGATACTCCCGCCCAGAAGGCAAGCCGGGCCGAATCGCTCAAGCTCGGATCCCGATCCACAGCTCACGTCGCTGTCAGTAGCCGCCCCTCAGGGTTGCGATGTGTGATCTAACTCAGCCCGAGGTTCGCTCGATGCTGGCGCCAACGGCACTCAACCGACCAACGAGGTCATCGTAGCCTCGGTCGATGTGGTGCACGCCAGAGATGATTGTCTCACCTTCGGCAGCGAGTCCAGCGACAACCATCGCGGCACCGGCTCGGATGTCGTGCGCCTTCACCTCGGCTCCCGACAGACGCGGTACGCCACGAATCACCGCATGATGGCCGGTCGTGCTCACATCGGCGCCGAGGCGCTGGAGTTCTTCGACATAGCGGAAGCGCCCGGGATACAGGTTTTCCGTGACGATCCCGACACCGTCGGCAACCGACAGCATCGTGATGATTAGCGGCTTGTAGTCAGTGGCGATGCCGGGATACGGCAGCGTGGCGACATCAATCGACCGGAGCCGATCTGGGGCAGCGACGTGGAGTCCCGTGCGACCGGCGATTTCGACGGGGCTCATGTGCAATCCCATGTCAGCAAAGCGTTCAAGCAGCATTGTCATGTCGTCCGGCCGGATACCCAGCACATCGAGTTCACCGTTCGACACGGCAGCGGCGGCAAGATAGGTAGCCGCTTGTATGCGGTCCGGCACAGTGTGATGACTGATCGGATTCAGCTCATCGCGTTCGACACCCTCGATAACCAGCGTCGATGTACCAATGCCTGAGATGTTGGCTCCCATCGCTACCAGAAAGTTGCAGAGGTCGGTGATCTCTGGTTCACGGGCACAGTTGTCGATCGTGGTCCGCCCCTTGGCGAAGACGGCTGCGGTCATCAGGTTCTCAGTGGCGCCGACCGACGGAAAGTCGAAAGTGATGTCGGCACCACGCAAACGCTCACAACGCGCCTCAAGGTAGCCGTGGCTGAACTTAAACTCTGCACCCATCGCTTCGAGGCCACTTACGTGCATGTCGATGGGTCGTGCCCCGAAGTCGTCGCCACCTGGCATCGACAACCGAACCTCTCCGCACCGGGTAAGCAGCGGGCCAAGGACGTTAATCGAAGCCCGGATCTTCTCGACGAGTTCATACGGTGCAACGGGGTTGATGTCACCGGTATCCGTGAGAAGGAGTTTGCCAGTCGCCGGGCGCCGCATCTCGACGCCGAGTTCGGCGAGCAACTCTCCCATGATTGTGACGTCAACGATGTCGGGCACGTTTGTCAGTTCGAAAGTGCCATCGGTGAGAAGCGTGGCCGCCATCAACTTGAGAACCGAGTTCTTAGCGCCAGGCACATAGACCGATCCGCTAATCGGTCCGCTGCCGCGCACCACGAAATTCTCACCCGCCAGATCAGGATTCACACGCACCAGTATGCTCCTCCTGTGAGACCAGGCGGGACCATGGTGACCCAAACCTGGCCCAACGATGCAGAACACATCGCAAAGGTTGAGCAACCACGCGATGACCTCGTCCTTGAAATGCGCTCAGCCGACGATGATGCCGTCTACGTTCAAAAACACGGTCCTTTTTCGAGCTATCAGCGTGTCATCAAGCGAGCCGAGAGAACAATCACTGAGACGACCACCTATCAACTCACAATCCCCTGGTTTGGGTGGCTGTTTAAGCTGCCGGTCGGACAGGTGATACGTCGTCGGATTTCCCATCGTGGCTTCTGGTCACCGCCGGACCGCCTCGACACCACACAGGTGCTGGTCATAGGGCTGCTCGCCGCTGCGTCTATGAGTGCCGCATTTATAAATACGCTCTTCACCCAGACCGCAGAGTTCGCCGCAGACGACTTCGGGGTCGGCGATGCAGGTGTCGGTTACGCCGGGGCAATCGTACGCGCAGGCATCATCTTCGCGCTCCCCGCCGCGATACTCGCCGACCGCATGGGGCGTCGCCGCGTGGTCGTCGCCGTCGCATGGATCGCTCCTATCTTGTCGTTGATGGGAGCACTAGCACCAAGCTTTCCGGTGCTCGTCGCATCACAGACGCTCGGCCGCCCGATGGGCATCGCCCTGTCATTCCTTATCGGCGTGATTGCCGCAGAAGAAATGCCAAAAAACTCGAGGGCATTCGCAATCAGTGTGTTGGCAATGGCAAGCGGTTTTGGCGCCGGCATCGCTGTCTCGTCGCTGACCCTCGCCGATCTCGGTCCGAGTGGCTGGCGATACGTGTACGTCGTATCGGCAATCTGGTGCGTTGTCGCTCTTGACCTCGCCCGACGGCTCCCCGAGACACGCCGGTTTGCAGCGACCGGACGCGATCCCCACGCACATTCGCCACGTCTTGATCGTAGGCGCTTGGCACTGCTTGGCGCCGTGGCGTTCATCGGAAACATCTTCATTTCACCTGCAAGTTTCTTTCAGAACAGCTACTTGAGTGACGTGCGAGGTTGGGATGCCACAACGATCGGCGTCTTCTCCCTAGTCGTAGGCACTCCGGCAGCTATCGGACTCCTCATTGGCGGACGCTTTGCAGACACGCGCGGCCGAAGACCTTTGATCGCGGTCGTTCTGCCGTTTTCGACGCTGATGGTTGTCCTCGCCTTCACCTTCGGCGGCCCGGTGCTGTGGCTGTTTTCTTTCTTGGCTGGGATCACAGGAAGCATGGCGTTCCCTGCAATGGCTGTGTACCGAAGCGAGCTGTTTCCGACCGGCAACCGCACCCGCGCAGCAGGCATCATCACGGCACTCGCATTGATCGGCGGGATAGGTGGGCTCCTCGGCACTGGTCAACTCGTTGACCGAGGGTGGTCATACAGCTCGGTGATCGGCATGATGGCGCTTGCACAAGTCGTCGTCACAATCATCGTCCTCACCTCGTATCCCGAAACCGCACATCGCGAACTTGAAGAAATGAATCCCGAGGACGCAACCTTGATCATCACCTCCTAGCGCATACTGTTAAAAATCTTCGCGCCCTCGTGACGCCGTGACGCGGGCTACGAAAGCGGCCACCTGTGTCGCAATTTCAGCGTTGCAACCTTTCAAGTCATGGCGGGCAGCATCCAGCCAGACGTGCTCCACTGGCCCCTTAATTGTTGTCGTCCAATGTTCGAGCTCGTCGGGGGTTCCGAAGTCGTCACGAGTTCCGGAGATGAACAGACAAGGAACCGTGACGTCAGGAAAATGTTCCACGCGGAGCTTGCCAAGCTTTCTCGGAGGGTGGAGCGGATAAGCGAGGAGCACCAGTCCCGCGAGATTCTTCACTCTGCCTTCACCGTCGACATCGGCGGCAACCATCGATGCCAGCCGTCCGCCCATTGAGTGGCCCCCCAACACTAGGGGACTCCGGCGGCGAGCAACCTTCGCAAGGTCGTCACGAATCGACGCCATCAATTTTGAGGCTCGGTCTGGCGGACCCTTACGGCCTTCTTTTCGATACGGAAAATCGTGACGAGCAACCCGGGCGGATTGACCTAGCTCCTCTTCGATTTCCACAAGTCTGGGATGATCGCTGTCCGACCCTGCACCGGGATACAGCAGCACACTCGGCGCAGCCATCATGCACCCCGTCGATCTCTGTCAGTCTTTCGCGGACAGAATCCGGCGAGCTTCAGCAAGATCACTCATGGCTTTGGCTGCATTGATATCTGCGCCACCGTGGTCAGGATGCACCTCGCGCATCTGGACCCGAAATGCTCGGGTGACCTCACGGTTCGACGGCTTCTTACTCCCGAGTTCAAATCCGAGAACGCCCAGTGCCCAGCCGAGCGGATCAGCCATTGCTTCCAGTGTGGTGGTCTGCGACCCGGCGAGGTGGGCAATAAAGGAGGCGCCGATTGGCCCGCGCCAACGCGCAGACTTCTGCAGCACGTCCAACACACCGCGTCGGTGCTCCGGCGCTAGGCGCTCGGCGGCATAAACTGCACCGAGAACTTGACTGAGATCCGTACCGATGGTGTTGAAATCAAAGTGGATTTCATCGCCGTTGCCAACCAAGCGGTGGTGACTCACGGCAAGGCCGTGCCGATCGACCTGGAATCGATGCCGAAGCCGCGGTTGGACCACACGTTGGCCGTCGCCCACTTCGTTAATCAGCCGGTGAACATCACCAATCTGATCGTCATTGATGCCACCGAGATGCGCTGCAATCACCGCACCAATGAGCAGGCCCCCAAACCCTGGAGCAGGGTCGACCGGAAGCACCATATGGCCGAGCGCAACGCGACGTGTCGGAACAGTCGGCCGTGTGTGCCAGATCTCGAGTTCGGCAAGGAGCATGGGAGTTCGCTCAGACGTACGGGCGGAGCAACGAACGGAGATCTTGTGCCAACTCAATAACATCAGAGTCGATATCGCCGTGCCCGTCAGGCTCAAACATGAACCTCTTCACAATGCCATCGACCCCCGTAACCACACCAATCCAGGTACGCGGTGCCAGAGCGTATGGCGGATGCTTCTTGTCGAGGGTGGCGTTTAGCTCGATGAGCTTCTTACGCGACTTTGCGTCGATCGGGTCCTTGGCAAGCTTGTCAGCGGCAAGGAAGACGCTACTCAACGTTCCCTGCGGCGGTTCGTTGGCACCTGATTCGTCCGGCGTCATCAGCTCACCCGCTTCGATTGCGTCAAGTAGATCGTCGACAACATCCTCGGCATCAGCAGCCACCACGATAGTCGCACCTTCCCATCGGAACGGCACCTCAGATTCGATGAGTGATTCAGTCAGGACCTTGCGGTCGGCGTCCGTCCATTCATCGAGATTAAACTCGGTCGACTCGGCATTATCTTCGAGGCAGATAGGGAACGGGCCGATTTCCTGCTCAAGCCGCTCGAAAATAATGTCGACGCGTTCTTCATGCGTCTCAGGCACCACAAGCTCGGTGCCATCCCATCCATGCGGGATGAATGCCTCGGCCATTGCTTCAGACAGCTCAGCCTGCTGGTCGAAGTTCCAAACAGTGACGTCGTAGTGCACTTTGACCAACGCGTCATCGAACGGGTCGAAGTCGATCGGATCACCGATACCTGCCGTCTCGTTCTGCTGCTCTGCACCCCCGCCTTTGCTCACAAATGCCACGATGGCACGCTATCTCTCAGGAACGCTGCTGTCCGCTTGAGCTCATCTCGCGCGTTGGCCGAGTCGCGGAATCCATGTCCTTCGCCCTCATAGACCACGAGCGTCACAACATCACTTGCGCGCTCGACAAGTCGTTTGCTCTGTTCGAGCGGCACCACCGGATCGTCGCTGCCGTGAAAGACCAGCAGTGGCTTGGTGATCTGTTCGGCACGGTTGATGGGCGAGAGTTCAAAGAAAAGTTTCTGGTCCGCCTTATCGCCGACCAGGGTGTCGGTGTAGTGCGCTTCGAAACGGTGAGTCACATCGGCGAGCGCACGCACATCACTGACGGGGTAGGACGTCACCCCGGCGGCGACGAGTTCGCAGTAATCAGCAAGCATTGCGACCACCGTGAGACCGCCCGACGAGGCGCCGATGATCACAGTTGTCTCGGGCGTCGCCCATCCCTCAGCGTGCGCGTAGCGGATCAGCGCAGCTGTGTCGTCGACGTCGAGGCGACCCCATTGTCCGTTGAGCGCACGCTGGTAGTCCCGGCCGTGGCCGGTCGTGCCGTGTGGATCGACCACTAGGACGTCCCATCCGCGACTCCACCAATACGAGATGCGCGGACGGAAATCAGCCTGCCACTGGTCGGTCGGGCCCCCGTGCACCCATACGAGCGTCCGTCCCGCTCCAGCTGCGTACCGACGGGCGTGCAAGCCGTCGATCTCGATCACTGAGGGCTCAGGCAGGTCGAATTTGTCCCACCCTGCGGCCGGGCCGACGGCGAGCACCGTTCGCGTCGGTTTGACCGTCAGATCGCTCAGGTCATAGGCCACGATTTGAGTAGGTGTCACCGCACCCGTTCGAAGGGCGACGAGTCGGTCACCGACCCAAGTGAGTTGACCGTGCCCACCCTTACCGACGTTTGTCACTCGGCCGGATGAGCGTTCGACGACCACGAGGCGTCCAAAGCCGCCCTCATTGCGACAAAACGCCACATGCGAAGAATCCGGACTGACCGCGAAACTGCGCTGCCCCATTCCCCACGTCGGGCCGGCTTGTTCTGCTGACTCGGCGAGAACCAACTCACCGTCAACGCGGACATTTAGCCAGCCGTTAGCGTCGTCGACCCATACTCGGGACCCATCAGGCACAAATCGCGGCTGCTGTGCTGCGGCCTCGTGTGGTTGCCACCTGGACAATTCACCCGAGTGCACCGCGCAGGTCACTACACCAGCCCCGTCCCATGGCATGTCCGGTGGGCTCCACCCCTGCCACACCACTGTGGACGAGCACGGTGAAACGGCCGGGTCGAAACAGAACGAGTCAGAACCGCTGTCGAGACGCACCGGCGCAACCGCGCTCGGTTGAACATCCATTTCCTGTTTCCAGACCTCTGCATCATCGACGGCAAACACGAAGTACTCGCCATTTGGCGCCACATTCGGCGCCCGGCACTCACGACCGAGCGCAGTCAACTGCACCGCTGCGCCACCGATCGGCTGCCACCAGATCTCACCATCGACCGCGGCATAGACGGCTCCCAGCCCGCTGGGATGCCAGCAGAAGCACCCCCCGCTCATTCCCCGGCCAGCTGACGGGTCAGGGCCCGTGGAAAAGAGACGCTCTGCGCCGCCATCCGGCGAGATCACCATGATTGCGGTAGCGCCGCGCCACCGCTGTACGAACGCCACCATGCTGCCATCTGGCGACAATGTCGGCTCAGTCAGATCCCGACCAGCGGTGAGCAGTTCGATCGGCACATGCACATGTGCGAATCTACGCCGCTGGCACATCCCCAACCAGCCTGAATCCTCGTTACCAACCGACGTCAGTCGATACCCCAGGCAGCCGACCGGCTGGGTCGGAACCGCCAAGCTCGCTACTGTGCGGAAATGTCCGAACGCGAAAACCCTGACCGCAACCTGGCCATGGAGCTCGTACGAGCCACCGAATCTGCCTGTCTTGCTGCTGCCCGTTGGGTCGGCCGTGGAGACAAGAATGCTGCCGACGGCGCCGCCGTCGAAGCGATGCGACTGTCACTTTCCACGGTCGCGATGGCCGGCACCGTCGTCATCGGCGAAGGTGAGAAGGACGATGCCCCAATGTTGTACAACGGTGAGGAAGTTGGCGACGGCAGCCAACCGGAAGTCGATGTTGCCGTCGATCCAATCGATGGCACGACACTCACTGCGCTCGGCAAGACCAACGCCTTGTCCGTAATTGCCGTGGCGGATCGTGGCTCAATGCTTGATCCCGGGCCCTCGTATTACATGAACAAGATCGCCGTCGGTCCGGACGCCGTTGGGACCATCGACATCACGGCCAGCCCCACGCAGAACCTGCAGTGGATTGCCAAGTCGTCCGGCAAGGCCATCGGCGACCTCACGTGCGTCATCCTTGACCGCCCGCGACACGCCGAGTTAATCGACGAAGTCCGTGCTAGCGGCTGTCGAATCCGATTGATCACCGACGGTGACGTCTACGGCTCCGTGGCGACGTGTTGGCCTGACGCAGGCGTCGATGTACTCATGGGCATCGGCGGCACACCTGAGGCAGTTGTCTCCGCAGCGGCGATGAAAGCGATGGACGGCGAGATTCAGTGTCAATTTCTGCCTCAAAGCGACGACGAGCGCACCGCGATGCTCGATGCAGGCTTCGACCTCAATCGAATTCTGATGCAAGACGACCTCATTACGAGCGACAACTGCTTCTTTGCTGCCACCGGGCTTACCGACGGGGCATTGCTCCGCGGCGTACGTTTCGACAATCTCGGCGCCCGCACACAAAGCCTCGTAATGCGCTCACGCAGCGGCACGGTCCGAATGATCGATGCGCGGCATCGTATGAGCAAGCTACGCGAGTTCGCAGCAATCGACTACTGAGCAAGGCGCTGTAAAGCGCTAGGAGTCGCGGCGTCATGAAAAGTGTTGCACCTGGAAGACCGAAGCCGGCCGACTGAGGCTCTTTGCGGTCGGCGCATCGCCTCAAGAAGCGCCGAGCAAATCAGTCATCCACCACAGCCATGACCGAGCGGCCCCGCCGCGTCAGCCGTCGAGCACACTCCGGCGGAGCCACTGGAAGACCCGCCACCCGGTGAGATCGGTGGACATCGTGGTCGCGGCAACGGCGGCAGCGGCGTCGGAGATCGCCTTGCCGTTGGGAGCCTTCACGTGCACTTCGGCAACCCGCTCTGCCATCACAAACCATCCGATCGCTTCTTCGACCGTGCGGCCGACCGTCAAGGACCCATGGTTGCGGAGGATGCAGAACTTCGCATCGCCCATCGCAGCAGCAATGCGCTTGCCGCCCTCGATCGAGAGCACCTCGACTTCTTCATCGTCGAACAGCGCCTGGTCGAAGACGAACGCAGTCGATTCCTGGCTAAGCGCCCGGAACGGCTCGACATTGGCGGACCATGGCGTGCCATACGCGGTATGGGTATGACAGGCACTCACGACATCGGGTCGCGCCGCTAGCAAAGGAGCGTGGATGTTGTATCCGGCCGTATTCACCGCACCGGTCGGGTTGCCGTCTTCGCCCATGACACCGCCATTGGGACCGACTAGCACCAACCGATCGGGGGTCGCCGCGCTGAACGCCACACCCCAGTCAAGGAGCCAAAAATGATCAGTGAGGATCGGATCGCGTGCCGAGACGTGGCCGTCACCGAGTTGACCCCATCGTTGGGCACCAAAGATCCGGTATCCCAGCGCACACATTTCTTTGCGGTGGGCCCGTTCGTCCGCGAGTGAACGCTCAGCGCCGTATCGCTCAACACCCGGAAAGTCTGGATAGTTGTTGTGCTCCTGCGCCGAGATCTGCGTCATGTTGACAGCGTAGAACTTCTACGATGAGCCAATGCCTGCCGCATCGTCTGACCTTTCCGGATCTGTTCTCGCCGTGCATTGCAGCGGCGAGCACTCGTTCTCCAAGCAGACCGTCGATACGGTCACGCTGCTCCCAGGACTCGGCGTTCAGGGCGACGCCCATCTCGGCCCACGGGTCAAGCACCGCTCACGCGTCGCCGCAGATCCCAACCAACCGAATCTCAGGCAGATACATCTCGTCATGTCCGAATTGCTCGACGAGGTAGTCGCGGCAGGCCATCAAGTCGCGCCTGGTCAGCTGGGCGAAAATGTGACGACGACGGGACTGGATCTGATCGGGTTACCGGTCGGCTCAATGCTGCGTCTCGGTGACACCGCATTGGTCGCGCTCACTGGCCTTCGCAACCCGTGCAAGCAAATTCGTAGCATCGGAGACGGCGTGTTGAAGATGATGTTCGTCGACGGCGGACGCTATGGCCGGCCAGGCGAGCAAGTCGGACGGACGGGCGTGATGGGCGTCGTCGTCGCCGGTGGCGTCGTTCGGTCAGGCGACCCAGTCAAAGTGCGCTACCCCGCCGGTGTGCTCACACCGATGCAAAAGGTCTGAGTCGCCAGCCATGAGCTCAATCGCTGACGAGGCCACCGGCCGCTAAACGAACACGTCGCCGAAGTCCACTCTCAGCTCATCAATTACTGATGCCTTCTCGACCCACAGAGCATCGTGGAGTGCCTGCCACGGCGTGTTGGTTAGCGCTCGATTGGCTCAACCACGAACCGTTACTCAGCTCTGCAGGTCAGCTTCAGTCCAAAGAAAACAAAATTCATCCGGATGTCTGGCTCGATGCCCGTAGCGAGCACTTACGGGCATTGCACCACGCTGATCTGGCCAGAGCCGTGATCAGTTGCCACGACGCTCTCATTGTTCAAAATGTTCTGCGTCTTGAATGAACCAACCCCGACTCCTTTACGCCGGATCCAGACGCGCAGCGTTGACACAAGCGGCGCCTTGACGGCATCAGATGTGCATCCGGCGACCACCAGCGGAAACATCATCCTCCATCCACCATGGCGCGCTCGCACTTAGGCCGGGAAGCCGCGTCGCGGGACCACGATCACTTGACCTTCATCATGCTCAACGGTGACACAGACGTGATAAATTTCGCCGAGTCGTTCGGCAGTCAGCACGTCCTCTGCGCTGCCAGACACCACGACGGAGCCTTGATTCAGCATCGTCAGTCGATCGGTGTAGGTGCCAGCGAGAGTAAGGTCGTGCACTGCTGAAATGATGGTGAGTTGTTCGGTCTGACGGAGTTCGGTGACCAGCTCCAGCGCTTGCTGCTGATGACCAATGTCAAGTGCCGAGGTGGGCTCGTCGAGCAGCAGGATTGGCGCCTGCTGCGCAAGTGCACGAGCAAGCACAATCCGCTGGCGCTCGCCACCACTCAGCTCTCCCATCATGCGATGCGCGAATTCTCCGAGGCAGAGCCGTTCGAGCACGTCGTCGACGACCATTCGGTCACGACGCGAGGGCGAACCGAAGTATCCGATGTAGGGCGTCCTCCCGAGCAGCGCGTACTCGCGAGCCGTCATGTCATCGGGAATCAGTGGATCTTGCGATACATACGCAACGCGACCAGCACGCTCTCGGTCACTCATCGAGCTCAGGGCGACGCCGTCCATCAGGATCTCGCCCGTGTGGCCGACGAGTCCGACAATTGCCTTCAGCAGCGACGACTTGCCAGCACCGTTGGGGCCGATCAACCCAAGCCATTCACCCGACACCACAGTGTCAAAGTGACCTGTTAAAGCGGATGCCGAACGGCGCGAGTACTTCACACTCACATCGACCAGGGTGAGCGTACTCATGCTCCGATCCTCCGCGTCCGCAGCAGATACAGAAAGAAAGGTGCCCCAATAAAGGCGGTCACGACCCCGATTGGTGTCTCGGCGGGACGAGCGATCATGCGACCGGGCACATCGGCAAGGATCAAGAAACCGGCCCCACCCATCAGCGAGAGCGGCAACACCCGTCGGTACCCAGCGCCAGCGACCATGCGGACGATATGCGGCACCACGAGGCCGACGAACCCAATCAGGCCGCTCACCGACACCACCGCGGCGGTACCAAACGTGGCCGCTATGACGATGACGAGGCGCGTTCGTGCCACCGAGACGCCGAGTGTTGCCGCTTCCTCGTCGCCCACGCGGAACACGTCGAGGTGTCTCCGATGTAGCAGCAGCACCACCGTGCTCACGGCCACGTAGGGAATCACCAACCAGACGTCGCCCCAGTCGGCTCGTGAGAGGCTGCCAAGGATCCAGCGAAAGACCTCACGGATCACTTCGACATTGCGCTGCAAGATGAACGTCTGCATCGCCGACGTAAACGACACGACCGCAACACCAGCGAGCACCAGCGTGACACCCGATCGAGAACCACCGAAGGCAGCACCGACGGTGTAGGTGACCATCACCGTAGCCAAGGCAAAAATGAACGCAATGGTGGGAACCGGGTCAAAAGGCCAGGTTGATGTGGCGTCACGACCGATGGTCAACGCAATCGTGGCACCGAGCCCAGCGCCGGCTGCCGAACCAAGCAGGTAAGGGTCGACCAGCGGGTTGCGGAACACGCCCTGATAGGACGCTCCAGCGATGGACAACATGCCCCCGACCAAGCCACCGAGCACCACCCGGGGCATTCGCACCTTCCAGACAATTGCCCAGTCGGCGTCGCTGACCCCGGTCTCGAACTCAATCAACGGCAGCCGGTTGACCAGTTCGAGCGGGACACGCCACCAGTCAGGGCCGGCCGGCCCGATCGAAACCCCGATGACGACAGCGAACAACACGAACACCCCGCCCGCGGCAAACCAGCGGGTGTCATGTTGTTCGCCGGACATCAGATCAACTCACATCGTTCCTATCTCTCAGGCCGCAACCGCGGCCTGCTCGATGGCGGCCGCAACCGCAATGTAATAATCGACAATGCGTGGGCCCCAACGCGAAGCAATGTCCTCATCGGCCTCTATTACGTTGCCATTCTGAACAGCAGCAATGGCATCCCAACCCGGGCGAGCACTGACGTCGTCAGCCGTGGTCGTACAGAAGTTGCCACACGGAACGAAGATCAGGTCCGGGTTCGACGAAATGATCACCTCGGCGTTGAGCTGAGGGAACCCGAAGTTGTCACCTTCAGCACGATCCGCAATGTTCTCGAGACCGAATGCCGAGTACACCTCGCCGATGAATGACGTGCTGTCAGCACTGAAATAGGTGCTGTCCACTTCGTGGTAAATCTTCAACGGCTCCTCAGTAGCGGGGGCCGCATCGAGGGTCTCTTCGAGTTGGGTCTGCATTGAACTCACGACCTCTGCAGCATCACCGACACGGCCGGTTGCGGCACCAAGCTGCTCGATCTGGGCATAGGTATCTTCGATCGTTGCGGCAGCAGGGCCATCCCAAGAAGCAATTCCAAGTTCGGCAAGCTGGTCGCCGAGACCGGTGAAGTCACCGCCAATGAGCACGAGGTCCGGCTCGAACGCAGCGATCTCTTCGATGTTCGGCTCGAACCCAGAAAGTTCGTTGGGCAGCTCAAGCGCTTCGGCTGGAAAGTTGGAGAATTGGTCCACCGCGACGAGTCGATCGCCTGCACCGATGGCAAACATGATCTCGGTATGCGTCGGGCTCAACGAGATGACGCGCTCTGGACTGACCTCGGTGTCAGCCGGTGCCTCAGTCTCAGGCGGTGCCTCAGTGTCCGCTGGCGGCTCGGTGTCAGCTGGCGCCGGGGTTGGAGCGGGTGCTGCGGTGTCAGTTAGTTCCGACGTCGAGTCAGAGCCGCCGCCACATGCGGCAACAGCGAGTCCGAGCGTAATAAGGACGCCGGAGAGTTTCTTGCGGGTGTGTCGTTCTCGTGAACGCATTGTTCCTCCAACCTCGTGATGAGGGGTATTTGGAGAACAAGCTGGGCCCATCCGACGCGGTGCGCCGGGTGCGAACCTTCCCTTGCCTCGAGGGTTGATGGTCGCATCGAATGCCCAGGCGATCGGACAGGCTCGTTACCTACCCTGGCTAATGCGGAGCGGGCTCGAGACCACCGTTGCGGGACAGCGCCGGATTCTCACCGGACTTCGCTGAACAAACGACGTTTTGTGTTGTGAATTCGACAGCGTAGTGCGGACTCCGTAGCCTCCCTCATCTCATGGCCGACACAGAGCACGACGCAGCGCCCACCGATGACCCTCGACCCGACGGACTCCAACGCGCCGACTCACTCGTCATCGTCAACACCGGCAACGGCAAAGGCAAGTCCTCATCAGCCTTCGGAATGATGGTTCGCGCACTTGCTCGCGACTGGAACGTCGCGGTCGTCCAGTTCATCAAATCCGGCAACTGGAACGTCGGCGAGGAGAAGATGGGTCGCCAGCTCGGCGTCGATTGGTTCTCCTTCGGCGACGGCTTCACCTGGGACTCCAATGACCTGTCGAACGATCGCGCCCACGCCGCTGAAGGCTGGGCCAAGGCCGTCGAGCTGATGCAGGCTGGCGAGCACCAACTGGTGATCTTCGACGAGCTGACCTACCTCTCATCATTCAACTGGCTCCCGATTGCGGACATCGTCAGCCCGATCGCCGACCGACCCCGACACGTCAACGTGATCATCACTGGCCGCGACGCAGCGCCCGAACTGATCGAACTCGCTGACACCGTGACCGAAATGATCGAGATCAAGCACGCCTACACAAGCGGTATCCGTGCCATGCGCGGCATTGACTACTGATGCACCTGAGCGGGCGAGTTGCACCGTGTCGCTGACCCTGCTCGTCGGCGGCGCACGGAGCGGCAAAAGCACCCTGGCCGTTGAGATCGGACGACGGTTCGAAAAGAACCATAATGACGCCACCGTGACGTTCATCGCCACGGCACCGCGCAGTGACGACGACATGGATCGACGGATCGATCAGCACCAAGCCGAGCGACCGAGCAATTGGGTCACCGTAGAAGAACAGATCGACCTTGCGAATGCCATCGGACACTCCGCTCCGGGCCTTGTCATCGTCGATTGCCTCACGTTGTGGACTTCGAACCTGATGTGGGCTGATCTCGACGAAGTAGCGGTCCAGGAAAGGACGACAAGCACCGTGCGAGCAACAGTCGATCACCCCGGCGACGTCGTGGTGGTCACGAACGAGGTAGGTCTCGGCATCGTGCCAGACAACGAAATGGTCCGGAGTTACCGGGACCTTCACGGTCAGGTCAACCAACAGTTCGTCGCCAGCGCAGATCGCTCTCTATACCTCGTCGCGGGACGAGCCACCCCGCTCGTCGATCCCTGGACGCTCCTCGACGGACTCGCGTGAATATGGAACCTTCCGTTGCCGACCACCTCTTGAAAAGAGTCTCATCATGACGCTGCTCCACGACTGCCTCATCGGCCTGCCCAGCTGCGATGCCGATGCGCGCGACGCGATCACAGCCCGCGCTGCGGAGATCCTTCGTCCGAGCGGAGCACTTGCCTGGCTCGACGAAACAGCAGCGTGGATTGGTGGGTGGCACGGAACCGACCGACCGGTGATCGAGCGGCCAGCCGGCGTGATTTTCGCTGCTGATCACGGCGTGGCACAGGCCGATGTCAGTGCCTACCCATCTGACGTCACCGCGTCGATGTTGCAGGCGTACAGCAAGGGCCAGGCCACGATCAACGCCTTTGCCCGAGCCGCTGGGGCGGACCTGGTGGCGGTCGACGTCGGCGTTGGCCACCCCACGGGTGACATCCGCACGGAGTCGGCGATGTCACCGGAGCGATTCGACAGCGTGGTCCAAATCGCCATCGACACCATCGACGCCCTCGACTGCGACCTCCTCATCCTTGGCGAGATGGGCATCGGCAACACGACGGTTGCTGCGGCGATTGCCGCTTCACTCGCAGGTGGCGAGACCGCATCGTGGGTTGGACGAGGAACAGGTGTGGACGACGCCGGTCTGGCTCGGAAACGCAAGGCCGTCCAGCAGACACAACGCCGCATTGTCGGCATCACGGATCCAATTGAGATCCTCCGCGAAGTCGGAGGTGCCGAACTTGCCGCGCTTGCCGCAGCAACCATGGCGGCCCGCAATCGTTCCATTCCGGTCGTACTCGACGGATACATCACGGCCGCGTCAGTCCTTCCGCTGGTAATGGTCGAGCCATCCGCGATCGACCATTGCATCGTCGGGCATTGCTCGGCGGAACCCGGACACCGCAAGCTGCTCGAGCGCCTGGGCAAGCGTCCCCTCCTCGACCTCGATATGCGACTTGGCGAAGGCTCGGGAGCCATGGCTGCCGTGCCATTGATTCGCATGGCATGCGCCGGCATTACCGAAGTGCCAACCTTCGGTGAATTCTTCGCGTGAACAAAATATGAGCGCACCGCGACTACCGACTCCGACATCGGGGTTGCCGGCGTGGGGCCTGCTCGGTGCGATCCAATTCTTGACACGGATACCACTTCGATTGCGGTCGGCTCCCGATCTCGCTGGCGCCGTGCCCTGGTTCCCCGTGGTGGGAGCGATGGTCGGCGCTGCCGTCGGTGGCGTCGCCGTGGCGATGATGGAGCTCGTGCCGCCACTCGTCGCCGCCGCCGTTGCGGTGCTGTTCGGTGTGGCTGTGACCGGTGCTTTTCACGAAGACGGCCTTGCCGACACAGCAGACGCGTTGGGCGGATGGTCACCGGAGCAGAGGCGGGAAATTCTCAAGGACTCGCGCCACGGCAGCTACGGCGTGGCTGCGATGTGCGGCAGCATCGTCGTGCGGATGGCGTGCGTCGCTGCGCTCGGACCAGCAGTCTCGTTCGCCTCGCTGGTCGCAGCGCACACCATCGGCCGCGGCGCGGCGGTCGCCGTCATGGGGGTCGCCCCGCCGGTTCCCACAGAAGGACTCGGCGCTGACTATTCCCGGGCGCTGTCACCACGACGCGCAGCCGTGGGTGTCACGGCTGCATTGGTGCTCGCTGGACTGAGCGTTGGTTGGTGGGTGGCGCCCTTCGTGGCCACTGCTGCGTGCGGATCCATTGCAGTCGCGATCATGGCGCGCCGAGCGTTCGGCGGGGTCAGCGGCGACATCCTCGGTGCGGTCGAGCAGGTCGGCGAGTGCCTGGTGCTCATCGTCGCAACCGGGCTGACCCTGCGTCACCCACTCTGGTGGACGTAACTCGTCGCCCACCTTCCTTGAGCAGCATCGCTAGCCTCTCGGCGTGAACGTTCCAGCTCCCGTCGCGCAAGTTGTTCGAGGTTTTGCCATGGGCGCGGCCGACATCGTGCCCGGCGTCTCTGGTGGCACCGTTGCGCTCGTTCTTGGCATCTACGACCGATTGATCAACAACGTTCGACTCGGCGGCCGCGGACTCAAGCAGCTCCTCACCGGCGACATTTCCTCGTTCAAAGAGACGCTGGTTCGCATCGAGTGGGTCTGGCTGATTTCCCTGCTCGTCGGGATTCTCGCCGCTGTCGCTGCGCTCTCATCGGTGTTGGAACAGCTGCTCGACGATGAGCCGGTCAAGATGTCTGCGTTGTTCATTGGCCTTGTCGTCGGGACGATCTACGTCGCGATCCGAATGCTCGACCGGATCGATGCGACCACCGTCGCCATCATGCTCGGTGTGGGTGTTGCCCTGTTCCTGCTCCTCGGATTGAAGTCGGACACCGTTGTCGCCGACGACGCTGCAGAGGTGGTGACCCGCTCGCCGCTGATCTTCTTCCTCGTTGGTGCCATTGCGATCTGCGCAATGATCCTCCCCGGGATTTCCGGGTCGTTCCTGCTCGTGATGATGGGCATGTACACCGAGGTTCTCGGAGCGATCAACGATCGCGACGTCGTCTCACTCGGCGCATTCGTAGTCGGTGCCGTGATCGGTCTTGCACTGTTCTCGACGCTGCTTCATTGGCTGCTCGACGGCTTTCACAACTGGGTGATCGCCGCAATGGTCGGCCTGATGCTCGGCTCGACACGCGTCCTATGGCCCTGGCCCAACGGCACGAACACCACCACGTTGTCCGCCCCGGCAGACGACGTGGCCTTTCCGTTACTGCTTGCAGCCGTCGGCGTCGTCGTGGTCATCGCCGTCGAAATGTTGAGCACAAAGCTCAGCGCGGCTGAGGAAGGCGCCTGATCAGCCGACGAGATCGGCGATGCGGCGGATTCCTTCGACCAAGTCGTCGTCGCCGAGCGCAAAGCTGAATCTGCCATAGCCGGGCAGTCCGAACGCCTCACCGGGAACGAACGCCACCTTGGCATCTTCCAAGATAATGTCAGCCAACTCGATGGTCGTCGTCGCGGTTTTGACCGTTCCATCGGAAGATCGGATGTCGCGGCCGAGCAGACCGGTCATGTCGGGGTAGCAGTAGAAGGCGCCCTGCGGCTCGGGGCAGGTGACGCCGTCGATGGCATTGAGCATGTCGTGCATCATTGCCGCACGCCGGGCGAACGCTTCGCGCATCATCACCACATCGTCCAGCGGTCCCGACACCGCTGCGATCGTGGCGCGCTGCGCAACGTTGCAGACGTTCGAGGTCGCATGGCTTTGAAAGTTGGTCGACGCCTTGATGACGTCGGTCGGGCCAATCATCCAACCGACACGCCACCCCGTCATTGCATAGGTCTTCGCCACGCCATTGACGATGATGCACTGTTCGGCAAGTTCGGGCACCAACACCGCCATCGATGAGAACTCATGGCTGCCGTAGGTCAGATGTTCGTAGATTTCGTCGGTGATCACCCACACACCGTTGGCCACGGCCCACTCACCAATCGCCTTGACAAACTCGGGCGGGTAGACCGCACCAGACGGGTTGTCCGGGCTGACAAACAGCAGCACCTTGGTCTTGTCGGTCTTGGCTGCGTCGAGCTGCTCGACGGTGACTTGAAAGCCCGACTCGGCGTCGGTGTCGATCACCACGGGAACACCGCCAGCGAGCGTGATTGCCTCTGGGTAGGTGGTCCAGTACGGCGCCGGGCAGATGACCTCGTCACCGGGGTCGCATAGCGCTGCAAAGGCCGTGTAGACCGCATGCTTTCCGCCGTTGGTGACCAACACGTTGGCCGGCGCACACGAAAAGCCTGAGTCACGCATGGTCTTGTCGCAGATTGCCTGCTTCAGGTCGAGCAGGCCGCCGGCCGGGCTGTACTTGTGATTCTTCGGGTCGGCGCACGCGGCAGCTGCGGCGTCGACGATGTGCTGCGGAGTCGGGAAGTCAGGCTCGCCGGCACCAAAGCCAATGACGTTCTCACCGGCAGCCTTCATGGCTTTGGCCTTGGAGTCAACGGCGAGCGTGGCCGAAGGAGCAATGGCGGCAAGACGAGCAGATGTCCGAGGCATGGAGTTCACGGTCCCTCATCCTACGACCTCGACCCATCCCCGGCCCCCATCGTTTACGTACTCGGGACATGTCGGCGGCGACATGTCCCGAGTACGTAAACGCAAGGTGGCGACGCTTGTGCCCGAAAGCGCTACGGTCCCGGTCCATGTCAGCAGACGCAACTATTCGATCGAACGTGACCGGCGTACCCGGCCCTGACCTCACTCCCACCGCCACGGTGCTCGACAAGCCGTTGAGCGAGTGCAAAGTCGCGATCTGCACCACCGCCGGGCTCCGCCTCGCCGGCGACATCAAGCTCTGGCTGGACGCCTCGTTCACGGTGCTGCCTGCCGCTGCTCGCGACGTGCAGCTCAGCCACTTCTCCCCCAATTTTGATCGCTCCGGCCTCACCGCCGACATCAATGTGGCGTATCCGGCCGACCGGCTCTCAGATCTTGCCAAGGCCGGCGTCATCGGCTCCGTCGCCACCAACAACCTGTCGTTCATGGGCGCACAGCTGGACGCAACGTTCTCGACGATCATCAACGACTCCGGACCTGCTGCGGCACAGATCCTGCTCGATGACGGTGTCGACGTTGTCATCTTCACCCCGGTTTGACCGCTCTGCACGCGCACCGTGAGTGTGCTCTCCCACGTGTTCGAAAAGGCAGGACTCGCCACCGTTGGCATCTCACTCGTTCGAGGCCAGGCGGAAACCGTCAAGCCACCGCGGATCCTGAACGTGAACTTCCCACTCGGCCGACCGCTGGGCAAGCCTGACGATTCTGAATTCCAGACCAGCGTGCTGATGGCGATGTTCGACCTGCTGCCCCGCACCGACGTGCCGGTGCTCGTCGACTTCCCCGAGTCGATCGAAGAACAGGGCTCCGAGCCGTCGTCGTGTCCGATGCCGCCGCGGCACAACCCCGACCTCAACGCAGCCATCGATGAGGCAAACGGCCTGCGCAATGCATACAGCCGCAACCTCGAAGCGACCGGCGGGCGCACGCTGCTCGGACGCGTTGCCGATGTGGACGGTGTGGTCGGCCTGATCGAGAAGATCATCGAAATCGAGAGCGGCGCATCGATTGCCGACGTTGGGTGGGATTCGGCGGCGGCCATCGCCGCCAGCCAGGACATCCGGGCGTACTACGAAGAAGCTGGCCTCCAGCTCGCGGACAACACGGGTGCGCGCCAACTCGAAACCTGGTTCTTTCACCAGACCGAGACAGGGCAGTTGATTCGGCGGGCCCGCGACGGCATGCGCGACCGCAACGACGACAAGCTTGCAACGACCTATCTTGCTCCAATGACGCAGGGCTGACCCGCACCCTTTCTTTTTGGAAAGCTGCGGTCGGTTCTTCTGACTTGACGCCATCATGTTGCAGTGACTGACACCCCCGCGATCACCATTCCTGCTCACTTGTTGCCCGTTGACGGCCGCTTCTGCTGTGGCCCCTCCAAAGTCCGGCGCGACCAGATCGATGCCGTCGTTGCCGCTCGCGACACGCTGCTCGGAACGTCTCACCGCAAGCCGCCGGTCAAGAACCTCGTCGGCGACGTGCGTTCCAAGCTGTCCGAGCTGTTCGCGTTACCCGACGGATGGGAAATGGTGCTTGGTAATGGAGGCTCCACCATCTTCTGGGACGTGGCCACGTTCGGGCTTGTTCGTGATCGCAGCCAACACTTGGTCTTCGGCGAGTTTTCTTCAAAGTTCGCCGACGCCTGCGCAGCTGCCCCGCACCTGGGCCAACCGTCAGTGATCAAGGTCGATCCGGGCTCGCATCCCGAGCCGGTCGCCGAGGACGGCATTGACCTGTACGCCCTGACCCACAACGAGACGTCCACGGGTGTGGCCATGCAGCTGCATCGGCCAGCCGGCGCCGGTAACGCGCTCGTTGCCGTCGACGCCACCTCTGCCGCTGGCGGCTTGCTGTGGGACCCTGCCCAGGTCGACTGCTACTACTTTGCCCCGCAAAAATGCTTCGCTTCCGACGGTGGCATCTGGTTGGCAGCGTGCGCGCCCGCCGCGATCGAACGGATCGACGAGATCGGATCGTCTAAGCGCTGGCGCCCCGCATCGCTCGATCTACAGATCGCACTCGACAACTCGACGAAGAACCAAACCTACAACACGCCCGCAGTGGCCACGCTGGTGATGCTCGACGCACAGCTCGACTGGATGCTGGCAAATGGCAGCCTTGCGGGCATGGCCGCCCGCAGCGCTGCGTCAGCGTCGATCCTCTACTCGTGGGCCGAGGCGCGGGACTGGGCGACCCCGTTCGTCACCGACCCTGCGCATCGTTCCAACGTTGTCGGCACCATCGACATCGACGACTCGATTGACGCCAACGAGATCTGCGCGGTGCTTCGGGCCAACGGCATCCTCGACACCGATGCCTATCGCAAGCTCGGTCGCAACCAGCTCCGTGTCGGCATGTTCCCGGCCATCGACACCGCCGACGTCGAGGCGCTCACGAAGTCCGTCGATCACGTCGTCGAACAACTGAGCTAAGCCAATAGATTGCCTGGATGCAGGCAATCGATGTGCTGAGTTTCGGGATGGGCGACATCGGCTCGCTCAATCGCCCGGTCATGCTGGTTGGCCTCGAAGGGTGGTTTGATGTCGCTAGCGCTGCGACGCAGGCGGTCAACGCCTTCACGTGCGCTGACCACGCGGTCGTCGTGGGGACTATTGACCCCGACCCATTCTACGACTTCACGCAGCAGCGACCGCATGTCACCATCGATGATGACGTCAGAGAAATCGTCTGGCCAACAAATGAGTTTGTTCTCCAACGAGGTGGTCCGACGCCCGACGGCGGCTCTGCTCGGCGCGACGTGATAGGCCTGATCGGCGTCGAGCCCCACCTCAACTGGAGGACCTACGTCGACGCGATCATTACGGTGGCGGTTGCGATGGGCTGCGAGGCTGTCGTTACCGTTGGCTCGGCAGCCGAAGCGCTCCCTCATACTCGGACACCTCCGGTCACGGGCAGCACCGCCACTGCGGGCCTGGCGTCACGGCTGGGACTGTCCCAACCGTCGTATCAAGGGATCACGGGTGTTGCCGGCGTGTTGAATGCAGAACTCGAAGCCCGTGATATTCCATCGATTTCCCTCCGTGTCGGCATACCGCACTATTTAATGAACGCCGAGCACCCGATGGCCGCCGCAGCTCTCGTCGGCCACCTCGGCCATGTGCTCGACGTTCCGACGAGTAATTGGATGAATGGCGACATCAGCAATCAAATCGATAGCTGGCGCGAGGTTCATGACGAGATAACCGTAAACGATGATCAGCTGAGGATGTACGTCCGCATGCTCGAAGCTGAGTTCGACCGGCGCTCTGAAGCGCAGATTCCGACAGCTGACGACCTCGGCGATCAGTTCGAAGAGTTCCTCAAAGACCAGCGCGACGACTGACGCAACTCGTCGCTCAGACCGCTGCGAAGGCGGTTTCGAGATCGGCGATGATGTCGCTGAGAGTCTCGAGACCCACACTTAGACGGATCAGGCCAGGCCCAACGCCGCTTTGCACCTGCTCTTCGGGGGACAACTGGCTATGGGTCGTGCTGGCCGGGTGGATTACCAGGCTGCGGACGTCACCGATGTTGGCGACATGGCTGTGCAGCACGCAACCCTCAACGAACCGCTTGCCGGCCTCAACGCCACCCTTGACATCGAACGCCACGATCGATCCAGCTCCGCGCCCACCACCGTACTCCTTGGTGCGCGCGTACCACGGGCTGCTTGGAAGGCCGGCGAACTGCACGCTCTCGACCTGGTCGTGCGCGTCGAGAAACTCCGCAACAGCCTGGGCGTTGGCGAAGTGGCGTTCCATCCGCAGTGACAGCGTCTCGAGTCCCTGCAAAATAAGAAAGGCGTTGAACGGAGAAATCGCCATGCCGAGATCACGCAGCATCTGCACTCTGGCCTTGAGAGCAAACGCACCATGGCCGAGCGCCGGGAAGTATGCGAGACCGTGATAACTCGGGTCCGGCTCAGTGAAGTTTGGGAAGCGTCCAGACGCTGCGTAGTCGAAGGTGCCCCCGTCAACGATGGCACCACCGATCGATGTGCCGTGTCCGCCACAGAACTTCGTGAGGCTGTGCAGGACGATATCTGCACCGAGTTCGAGGGGTCGCACAAGGTACGGCGTCGGCACGGTGTTATCGACCATAAGCGGAATGCCGTTTTCATGCGCGACTCCGGCAACGCCGGTGATGTCGAACATATTGTTCCGCGGGTTCGCTAGCACTTCCCCGAAGAATGCCTTGGTGTTGTCCTTGACGTGTGCGGACCACTGCTCAAGGTCGTCGGGGTCGTCGACGAAAGTGACTTCAATTCCAAGTTTCGGCATCGTGTAGTGGAGCAGGTTGTACGTGCCGCCGTAAAGCGAAGGCGAGGCGACAACATGATCCCCCGACTCGCACAGCGTGAGCAATGCGAGGGTTGCTGCAGACTGGCCCGATGCGACAACGAGCGTGCCGGGGATTCCGATTGCTGTCGTGCAGCCACCTTCGAGAGCGTTGATTCGCTCTTCCAACGCAGCTTGCGTTGGGTTCATGATGCGGGTGTAGATGTTCCCAACCTCAGCCAAGCCAAACAAGTTGGCGGCATGCTCGGTGTCACGGAACTGATACGACGTTGTTTGGTAGATCGGTACAGCGCGGGCACCTGAGGTGGGATCAGGCTCACCGCCGACGTGAATTTGTTTGGTCTCGAATCCCCAGTTGCTTTGCTCAGTCATGGGACACGAAGATAGCGGCCGAATCCCGACTAAACAAGTCGGATTTCACGGCACACGTCAGAATGACGACCGGAGAGCACAACATCAATCAAAACCTGCGGCGCTGATGATCCACACTTTCAATTTGAACGGACCAGGATCGCCCAACCAGTCCTTTCCCTCACCCGACGCTAGGCCTCCAACCGAGGCAGTTCGCCTCCCAAATCATCAAACCTTCCGCCAGCAATCAGCTCACAGCGATCAACGAATGGAGGATTGTGCGCAAAACGTCGGGGCGAACCTGGATCAAAACCCACCCGCGTATTCAGATATGCCGATCGGTTCAGCTATCGCCGCCTGAGGCTTCGGCAACCTTCTGTTTGCCGGCGTTAATGAACGGCATCATTGCGCGGAGCTCTGCGCCTACCTCTTCAATGGGATGCTGCTTACCTTCTTCCTGCATGCGGTGGTAGCTCGCGCGGCCAGATTCGGACTCTGCAATCCACTCATCAGCAAACTGGCCGGTCTGGATTTCAGTAAGGATCTTTTTCATCTCGGCTTTGGTTGCCTCGGTGACAACACGCGGGCCCCGAGTGAGGTCGCCGTACTCGGCGGTGTCAGAGATGCTGTAGCGCATGCCGGCAATGCCCTCTTCATACATCAGGTCCACGATCAGCTTTACCTCGTGAAGGCACTCGAAATAGGCCATCTCGGGCGCGTAACCCGCCTCAGTGAGGGTTTCGAACCCAGCCCGTACCAGTTGGGTGACACCACCGCAGAGGACGGCCTGCTCACCAAATAGGTCAGTCTCGGTTTCTTCGGTGAATGTGGTCTCGATGACGCCGGCACGCGTTCCACCGACTGCATCAGCGTATGACATAGCGACTGCACGGGCGTTGCCGGTGGCATCTTGCTCGACAGCGATGAGGGCCGGAACGCCGCCACCTTCGGTGAACGTACGGCGTACGAGATGGCCGGGGCCCTTCGGCGCAATCATGATGACGTCGACGCCTTCGGGTGCTGTGATCCGACCGAAGCGAATGTTGAAACCGTGAGCGAATGCGAGTGCATTTCCGGCTTCGAGGTTTGGCGCAATGTCAGCGTCGTAAATCGCCTTCTGTTCCGTGTCGGGGGCGAGCAACATGATGACGTCGGCCGCCCTAGTCGCGTCGGCGACGTTCATCACGGTAAGGCCAGCAGCCTCTGCCTTCGCTCTCGACGACGAGCCTTCACGCAACCCGACGATCACATCAACGCCTGACTCCTTCATATTCAAGGCATGCGCGTGGCCCTGCGAGCCGTAACCGATGACCGCAACCTTTTTAGAGCGAATAATCGAAGAATCTGCGTCGGTTTCGTAATAGACGGTGACAGCCATGCTGTGAGTTACCTTTCAGGAACCCGGGCCACGAGTCGATCCGGAGCCGGGTGTTCAGTGTTGATGTGTGGTTGAGTAACAAGTGGAAGATCAGAATCAGTTCACAGCCCGCAGACGCGAGCCACGGTCAAGTTTCGGAAGCGCTACGCGACCGGTCCTTTGCAACTCAACAATGCCATACTCGCCAAGCAAATCCTCAAAATCATTGAGCTTGTTCGGATGCCCTTCGAGGCTGACCGTGATCACCGCCTCGGAGACAGCGATGATCTTGCCCTCGAAAATGTCAACGAGGCTCACCACTTCGCTGCGCTGCGTTGCATCGGACTTGATCGTGGCAATCAACAGTTCACGTTCGACGCTGAGCTCAGGGTCGAGCTCCGAGATCTTAATCACGTCGATGAGCTTGAAGAGTTGCTTCGTAATTTGCTCGAGGGGAGCGGAATCGAGATCGACCACGATCGTGATGCGGCTGCGGCCCTCGACCTCGGCCGGGGCGACAGCGAGACTGAAGATGTTGTAGCCGCGCCGGGCGAACAAACCGGCGACACGGGCGAGCACACCCGGGCGGTTCTGGACAAGCACAGAGAGAATGTGGTGGTTCATCCCCTCGGCATAGGTGTTGGCACTTCGTGCGCCCGGGTAGTCACGTGTGCGAGGCATCTCAGTGGCCGTCCTTCAACTTGTTATCGACCGAATCGGGTACAGGTTTGAGCGCCTCGGCCCGGTCTTGCTGGGTGGGGTGCAGGATTAGGTCGGAGTTACTCGCACCCGCCGGCACCATCGGGAACACGCCCTCTGTCGCATCGGTGCGGAATTCAATCACGACCGTACGGTCATTGATCGAGTTGGCCTTCTCGATGGCCGGGCCGACTTCCTCAGGTGACTCGACGAGAATCCCGATGCAGCCCATCGACTCCGCCATCATCACGAAGTTCGGCACGTTCGAGCTGTCGAGAAATACTTCGGAGTAGCGCTCGTCGTAAAACATTTCTTGCCACTGCCGAACCATGCCGAGAAAGTTGTTGTTCAGTAACGCCACCTTGATCGGGAGTTTCTCGAGCGTCGCCGTGACCAACTCAGTAGCAGTCATCTGAAAACAACCGTCCCCATCGATAGCCCAAACGGTCCGATCAGGCATTGCGGCCTTGGCTCCGATTGCTGCGGGAAGCGAGAACCCCATGGTTCCGAGACCGCCAGAGTTGACCCAGGTGTATGGATCGTTGAATTTCCAGTACTGCGATGTGTACATCTGGTGCTGGCCGACGCCAGAGGTAACGATCGTGCCCTTCGGAGCGCGCTCGTTAAGTTGCTCAATACAGAACTGCGGCTTCAGCAGATCCCCGGGCGCAGACCGCTCATAAGTCATCGGGAACTGCTCTTGCCAGCCCGACACTTGGCTCTTCCATGCCGAGGTGTCGGCCTGTCGCGTGCCACCCTGTAACAAGTCCCTGATCTCACGGATGATCTCGGTGATGACGTATTTGGCATCGCCGACAATCGGGACGTCGGGCCGCCGCACTTTGCCCTGTTCGGCTGGGTCGATGTCGACGTGGATGATTTTTGCGTCCGGAGCAAACGCGTCAACCTTGCCGGTAATGCGGTCATCGAAGCGCGCACCGAGCGTGATGAGGAGGTCACTCTGCTGCATTGCGGTGACTGCAGTGGCGTTGCCGTGCATGCCCGGCATACCGAGGCAGTTCGGATGATCATCGGGAAAAGCACCGCGGGCCATCAAAGTGGTGACGACGTGCCCGTCAATCAGCTCCACGAGCTCGCGCAGTACTTCAGCGGCGCGGGCCTTGAGAATGCCACCACCGGCATAGACAACCGGCCGCTCCGAAGCGAGGATCAATCTGGCGGCCTCCCTGATCATCCGCGGGTGGCCCTTAGTGTTCGGCCGGTACCCAGGAAGCGAATCAAAGACCTCTTCATCGGTAGGCCAGTGCCACGTCATCTCGCCGGTGAGCGCGTCTTTCGGGATGTCAACAAGAGTGGGACCTGGGCGGCCCGTTGTTGCGATGTGGAACGCCTGGCGAATGGCCATAGGGATCTCGTCAGCGGACATCACCAGCTCGTTGTGCTTGGTGCACGACCGGGTGATCCCGACCGTGTCGCACTCTTGGAACGCATCGCTGCCAATTGCGGCCGTCGGCACCTGCCCAGTGATCGCAACCATTGGAATCGAATCCATATATGCGTCCATCAGGGGCGTGACGAGGTTGGTAGCTGCTGGCCCGGAGGTGACCATAGCGACGCCTGGCTTGCCCGAGACATGAGCGTACCCCTCGGCGGCGTGACCCGCCCCCTGTTCGTGGCGCACGAGAACATGCCTAATCGGGCTGTCCATCAGTGGGTCGTAGGCCGGCAAAATGCACCCGCCGGGGTAACCGAACATCGCATCGACGTTCTCATACTCAAGTGAGCGGATCAGAGCTTGTGCCCCGGTAATACGTTCTGGTGCTGCTGGTTCAGTCATGTGACTGGGTCTTTCTTCTGGTGTTGTCTAGTAGTGGGGTGGGCGTATTTCGGGGACCGGGCTGAAAAAGCAAACGACCTCCCGAGAGGGAGGTCGAGGAACGCACTTAGCAATAGCTAGGTGCGTTACCGAATAAGTACTACGAGCACGAAATTCGCTGAGAACATGCTTTCCATGATTCTGTACTGTAGCGCCGAAATCACACCTTGAACACATCGTCCCGCCGAGTGAGACGGGGTTGTCAGGCGGGGAACGCGAACTGCAGTTGCGCGGCGATTAGCGTATTTTCCATAAGGCAGGCGATCGTCATCGGCCCGGTACCGCCAGGCATCGGGGTTAGCCACCCGGCAACCGGCTCGACCGACAATCGATCGACGTCACCGACGATGCCTGCCTCGGTACGCGAGACGCCGACATCAACGACGGCTGCGCCTGGCTTGATCATGTCACCAGTAATCATTCCTGCCTGACCAGCTGCACCGATGACAATGTCAGCTTCTCGAACTACAGCTTTCATGTCGGCCGTGCGCGAATGCGCCATCGTGACGGTGGCGTCTGCACCTTTCCGATTAAGCAGCAATGATAGCGGCAGGCCGACAAGCGTCGAGCGACCGATCACGACGGCGCGAGCACCGGAGGTGGGCACTTCATATTTTTCAAGCAGCCGTATGACGCCGTTCGGCGTACAGCCCACCAGACCGGGACGATTGCGCAAGAGCCGACCCATCGAGCGTTCTGTCAGGCCGTCAACGTCCTTCTCCGGTGGGATGAGATCAAGCACAGGCTCTGGGTCGAGGCCGTCAGGCAGTGGAAGCTGAACCAGCACACCGTGCACTGAGACGTCTTCAGTTAATTCACGGACCGCCGCTTCGACCTCCCCCTGAGTTGCGGTATCCGGCAGGTCGACGTGGCGCGCAACGAGGCCGGCTTCGAGGGCCTTCTTGTGCTTGCTCGCCACATACCGCTGAGATGGTCCGTCGTTACCGACAAGCACGGTTGCCAGGCAGATCGGCGGCGAGCCAGCTGCCTCAACCGATACCCGTAGCCCTGCGATGATCTCATCACGCAGCGCATTTCCATCCATCAAGATCGCAGCCATCCCGTGAAGCTACTCCCCTCAAAATCCACCCGGAGCGACCGTCAATGGGTCGGGTAGCCCGGGATCGAGCAAACCGGATCGAATCAACCCGCCTCTGAATGAGTTACAGGCTGTTCGCCCATCCATTCGCGGAGGGTGTTCTTGAGCTTGGTCTGCTGAATAAACAGATCAGCCTCGGCCGGGGCGTCACCAGCAGCCTGAGGCGCCTTCAGGTAAAAGCTGAGCCACTCCTGGACTCCACTTTCGCCGGCACGGTGAGCAAGGTCCATGAACAGTGCGAGGTCTAGCACGATCGGTGCAGCAAGGATCGAGTCGCGACAAAGGAAATCAACTTTGATTTGCATCGGGTAGCCGAGCCACCCAAAAATGTCAATGTTGTCCCACCCCTCTTTGTTGTCACCACGGGGCGGGTAGTAGTTGATCCGCACGACGTGGTCAATGTTGCCGTACAGATCGGGGTACACCTCAGGCTGCAAAATGCCGTCGAGCACACCAAGCTTCGAGACTTCCTTCGACTTGAAGTTCTCCGGATCGTCCAGCACTTCCCCATCGCGGTTGCCGAGGATATTGGTCGAGAACCAGCCGCGGACCCCAAGCATGCGGGCTTTGAAACCTGGTGCAAGTAGGGTCTTCATGAGGGTCTGACCTGTCTTAAAATCCTTGCCTGCGATCGGTACGCGGTTGGTCTGGGATAGTTCGACAATGCAGTCGAGGTCGGTCGTGAGGTTCGGTGCACCGTTGGCGTATGGCACGTCGCTTTGCAGGGCGGCGTAGCAGTAGATCTGCGACGGCGAGATGTTGTCGTCGTTGTCCCGTAGCCCTTGCTCAAAGGAAGCGACCGAAGCGTGCACTTCGGACGGCTCCTGGTACGCCTCAGTCGAACCGCACCACACCATGACCAGCCGATCACAGCCGTTTTCTGCCTTGAATCGAGCAATGTCGGCGATGAGAGCTTCGGCCTGATCCCACTTGCTGGCGATGTCCTTCACGCGGACACCATCGAGCCGGCTGACCCAACGCTGATCGAATACGGCTTCCATCGGCACGATGCCTTCCATCTCTGCAGAGATGGCATCGAGGTCGTTGCCTTGCAGCACACCGGCCGTCTTGGCCGCTTCCATTGCGTTTGGCGAGATCGGATCCCAACCGCCGAAGACGATGTCGTCGAGTTCGGCGAGTGGCACAAATTCCTTTATCAGCGGGTTGCGGTTCTCTTCTTTGGTGCCCAGGCGGATGTGCGCCATCTGCGCGATCGATCCGATTGGCGGAGAGATGCCTTGCCGAGCAGCGATGACGCCAGCGATGAATGTGGTGGCCACGGCGCCCATCCCGGGCGTGAGCACGCCGAGCTTGCCATGCGCAGGAGTAATTTGACGAGTGTTCGAAGTCATATCGAAATGATAAGTAAACCTGAATCGAAATATTTGAGTGTTAAGTAAGTCTGAACTAAGTTGCTTGGGGTGTCGCGCCGCCCACTCCCTGACATTTCTATTCGGCAGTTGGAATATCTGCTTGCGGTTGCCGACGCGCCATCGTGGGCAGCCGCCGCCAGCGAGGTCGGCGTCTCTCCGTCTGCGCTATCACAAGGACTCGCTGAACTCGAGCGCCGGCTCGGCGTCCAACTCTTCGAGTCCGTTGGCCGTCGACGCAAGTTGCGCACAACCATGACACCAGTCTTAGACCATGCGCGTCACGTAGTGGCACTGACTTGCGACGTAGTGTCATGGGCCGACCGGCTCCGACTTGCTAACACTGGACATGTCAGCCTCGGAATGATCGACGTTGCCGCCGTCGTTCACTTCCCCGACGTCCTCCGTGGATTTCGCTCCGAACATAACGACGTCGACCTCCGCCTTACCGTGGCGCCCTCGCAATCGCTCCTGGAGGATCTCCAGCACGGCACCCTGGACCTCGTCGTGTGCGTCGAACCACCCCAAAAAATGACCGGCATCGAATTCGTTCCGTTGCTCATTGAGCCGATGATCGTCTACGGGCCCCCAGGTCTCCCGATCGATGGACCAGCGAGTTGGGGGCCGTGGGTGTTATTTCCTGCAGACTCACACAGCCGCAATCTGGTAATCAACCGTCTCCACCAACTGGGTGCTTCCACCGAAGTTGCTGCTGAGTCACACCAAGCCGACGTACTGCGTGAAATGGTGCTGCTCGGTTTGGGCTGGACGGTACTCCCGCGTAGCCAAGGCGAATCAGAGCGCGGCGATCTGTCCGTCGGCGAGCAGATCCTGGAACGCCAACTGGTTGTCGCCCAACGCGCCGGTGCTGTCACCGATCCAGCAGTCGACGAGCTCGCCCGACGACTCATTCGTCAACCAGCAACCGGCAAGGAGTAAGAGACACGCTCCGAGATGACTACACCGGTATTGGCAGTGCCGTGGTTCGCTTCATCTCCTCCATCACAAAAATCGTGCGAACGTCATACAGATCGACTGCAGCGATCAGCCGTTTGTAAAAGGCGTCGTATGCGTCGATACTTGCGACCATCACCTTCAGCGTGTAGTCGATGTCTCCGCTGGTGCGGTAGCCCTCGACAATTTCAGGGAATGCATCGAGAGCAGTCTGGAATCGATCGATCCAGTCCGGACCGTGATCGTTTGTACGAATGTTGACCAGTGCGGTGACACCAAGATTGACCGCTGCAGGATCAATCAACGCAACGCGCCGCATGATTACACCGGCTTCTTCAAGCGCACGGACTCGGCGCCAACACGGCGTTGAGGTCAAGCCAACGGCATCACCAAGCTCGCGGGCACTAAGGCTTCCGTCGTTCTGAAGTAAACGCACAATTTCCCGATCAAGTTCATCCACAATAGATGATTATTGCATTTTTTTCTATTATTATCAATTTTTATTGCACAAGAATCGACAGTAGACGCGATAAATGCAATACATCGACTTGGCAACTTCTTTACCGTGGTGCCATGACCTTGAGGCAACATTTCACCGAACATCCGGCATCGGTCGATGAGACCTACTTGGAGCACTTCAAGGTTGCTGCTCGGTTTGCTCGCTGTCTGTCGATCGCAGCCGGCGCTGCGGCAGTTCACGCCATAATCCCATCGCTGTGCACGACGACCGCCAGCAAGCGAATCTGTGAACTCCACAGTGAGATGACCGCTGGCAAGCGCGGCAGCAACGCGCTCGAATCAGCGGCCTGACAACGACCTCAGTCGGTAACGACGGCATCAAGCACGACGTCGTGCTCATCCATCGGGAGATGGTCAACGATTTGGCAAGCAAAACAAACGCCGATCGTCGTGCAGTCAGCCCTGCGCCCCGGAAGGAACCGGTCGTACCAGCCACCGCCTTGCCCTAGTCGGTGACCGCCGACAGTAAATGCAAGGCCAGGCACAACGATCAAGTCGGGCCAAGAAGGATCAAGGTCGGCGTCCTCGGGCAATGCTGTCGACTTTCCTGCTGCCTGGAGCAGATCGATTAGCGACGCCGTTTCTGGCTCGCCAGGAATCGAGGCGAATACCATAACTCGACGTGAGGTGTGCACATCGTCGCGATCAAGTAGTGCCATCCACATGGCCGCTGAACGTTCAGGCCGGTCAGCGAGTCCGTTGCGAAGTTGTCGCATTTGCCGTCGCAGCTCCCGTTTGGCAGCGTCAACATCAGACGCCGAGTTGGCCGAGACATTGATCTCCGGGACGTCGGGCATGAGCGCGAATCGTATTACTGGCGGGACCTACAATCGGTGACGATGAGTGACACAACTGACTCAACTGCATTCGACTCGGGGCACTTCCGCGCAATCATGGGGCACTTCCCCACTGGCGTCACGGTTGTCACCGCTATGTCACCCGACATCGACGGCACCGGGCCGCAGCCGGTTGGATTTACCATCGGCTCATTCACCTCCGTCTCGCTCGATCCTCCACTCGTGGGGTTCCTTCCCCAAGTCGGCTCGTCCACGATGGACGGAATCGAGGCGTCTAGCAGCTTCTGTGTGAATGTACTGAGCGATCAGCAGAGTGATATCTGCTGGAGGTTTGCAAAGAGCGGTGTCGACGGCACACGCTTCAGCGATGTCGACTGGCATGCGGCTCCTTCTGGCTCACCGATTCTCGATCGTGCCGTTGCCTGGATCGACTGCTCAGTTGAAGCCATCCACACGATGGGCGACCACCTTTTTGTACTAGGACGCGTTGGCGCGCTCGACGCAGATGCCGACCATGACGGTGAGCCCCCCGTCCCGCTGTTGTTCTTTAAAGGCAGCCTCGGCGGTTTCGAAGCCGCTGGCTAAGACTCTCCCCCGTGGTTGGGTGACGATTTCTGCACACCGGTCCGAAGAAATCGGGATATGGACAAGCTGGGCCTCCAGATTCGCGACAGACTGATCCAATGCATCCGCGTACTCCGCTTGCAGCTGCTCTTGACACCGCCGTTGTGATTTCATTCGTCGCCATCGGGCGCCGTAACCATGACCAAGACGAAGAGATCTCAGGCCTCGTCGAGACGGCTGCTCCATTCCTGATTGCACTTGCCATTGCCTGGGTGATCTGGCGCGTTTGGCTGCAGCCCGACGCTGTGACAACCGGAGTGCGTGTGTGGTTGACGACGTTGGGGCTCGGCATGGTGCTCCGCAATCTGGTTTTTGACAATGGCACTGCGACATCGTTCGTCCTTGTTGCCTCCATCTTTCTCGGCACCTTTATCGTCGGCTGGCGCGCCGTCGCCGGCGCTCTTGCGTTTCGATCCACCAACCGCCTTCGCTGAGGTCTCTCTCGTACCCCCCTGCCATCATTGCACGATGGCAATTTCAGCGACCGCGCAAACGATCACCCCCGCCGACGCAGGCTTCGACGCTGGACGCCTCGCCAGGATTGATGACCACCTCAAACAGTACGTCGACGACGGTCGACTGCCAGGGTGGCAGGTCGTTGTGAGCCGCGGCGGTGAAGTCGCCCACAGCTCGACCTATGGACAGCGGAACATTGAGCAGGGACTGCCATGGGAGTCCGACACCATCTGTCGAATATTCTCGATGAGTAAACCGATCACGTCGGTTGCCGCAATGATTCTCTATGAAGAGGGGAAGCTGCAGCTGAAAGACCCAGTGGCCAAGTACATCCCGTCGTTCGGGGAGTCCGAGGTCTATCGCAACGGTTCGTTCGTTTCACCTGTGACTGAACGGTTGACGGAGCCGATGCGAATCTGGCACCTTCTGACGCACACTTCCGGTCTCACCTATGGCTTTCACAACAACCACGTCACCGATGCGATGCATCGTAGGGCCGGCTTTGAGTGGGGCGTTCCAACAGGGATGGACCTTGCCACCTGCTGCGACGTGTGGGCCAGCCTCCCTCTCGCTTTCCAGCCGGGAACCGAGTGGCTGTACGGCGTATCGACCGACGTACTCGGCCGTGTCGTTGAAGTGGTATCGGGCCAGTCGCTCGACAATTTCTTTCGTGAGCGAATCCTCGACCCGCTCGGTATGACCGACACTGATTTTTGGGTGGAAAGCGACAAGCGGGATCGCTTTGCCGAGCTGTACTTCCCTAAGCCGACCGGCAATGCACGAGGCGAGGGGCCATCTGCCAATGCCTCGGTAATGCCTGCTGCTCCCCTCGACCACAAACCGACGATGCTTGGCGGCGGGGGCGGTCTATGTGGCACGGCCGCCGACTACGTCCGGTTTGCCCATATGTTGCTGAATCGCGGCGAACTCGATGGTGCCCGTATTCTCGGGAGCCGCACTGTCGACTACATGACGCGCAATCACCTGCCGGGTGGAGCCGAACTCGAAACGTTTGGCCGTCCGTTGTTTGCCGAAACCCAGTTCGCCGGCATGGGCTTCGGCCTCGGATTCTCGATTGAGCTTGACAGCGCAGAGCACAAAGTGATCGGTTCCGCCGGAACGTTCGCGTGGGGCGGGGCAGCAAGCACTGCCTTCTGGGTCGACCCGGCCGAGGAGCTCGTCGTGTTGTTCCTCACCCAACTTCTCCCGTCGAGTACGTACCCGATTCGTTCGATCTTGCAGCAACTCGTCTATCAAGCACTCGTTGACTGATGCGGACCCAATCTCAGCCGGGAGCCGAATGGACCGCAGGCACCGATTGAGCAGGAGGTTCGCCTGCGTCGAGCCAAGTGCATGTATTCTCTGCAGCGCGTTCGATCAATTCAGCTGATTGCGAGAAATCGATGGGCGAAACCAGGACCGGGCACGGTGGTGGGATGAGGTGAATAGGTACGTCGTAGGTGTTGGCAGCCATCTCGAGCGCAAATCGACGCTGCACCATCAAGCTCACTGCGTGAAGCGCTGCTGCAAGAGCAGTCTCGGGCGGCTCGGTGAGGTCGCATGAATAGCCAGTCGACAACACCCAAATATCGGTAGCACCGGCATTGATCGCAGTGGTGATTGCGATGTTGTTCACGATCGCACCGTCGACGAGCAGTCGGTCGCGACCGCTGACATTGACCCAAGCGGGGGGATATACCGCCGGCAGCGACGCGCTCGCTGTCACTGCGTCGACAGCGTTACCAGCGGTGAGGAGCACTTCTTCGCCCGAGAGGGCATCGGCGGCAACAATGATCAGCGGTGTTAGGGCATCTTCGATCATCTCGAACGGCAGGTGTCTCGACAATGTGGCGCGAAGCGCTACGTCAGGGACAAAATGGGTTGACTTCCCGGCGAATGCACGCAACCCCAGCAGCGGATGCAGCGGAAACAGATCTGCACGCCGAAGACCGAGCCACAGATCCGCAAGCCCTGCTGCCGGACCGCCACCGGCAAGCCATGCACCATTGATCGCTCCGACCGAGGTTCCCACGATCAGATCGGGCCTGATGCCGCGCTTCTCGAGAGCAATTGCCATCCCGACTTGGACTGAGCCGTGACTGGCACCGCCGGAGAGAACAAACGCCGTGGTCATGTGAGCGAAACGCGTCAATCACCGTCTCGGAGACGGAAGTAGACGGTCAACAATGCGCCGACCACGATTAAAAACACGAAAGCTCGAATGATGAAGCCGACGACGTCGAGGAAGCTGCCGAGGAATGTCCAGGCGACAAACACAACGATTATCCATCCGACAACACTTGCGATAATCGACCGCCCAGCAGAACTTCCCACCCTTCCAAGGCTATGCGAGCCGTTCTCAGCAGCGTGTCGCTTTCGTGCGATTTACCGTTCAGGCCTAAATCAGAGCGTGTTAGTGATTGCTCCGGTCTCGGCGCCCTGCACGAGGCGTGCGTACTTACCAAGCACTCCAGTGGTGTAGCGCGGAGCGTTGGGTTGCCAGGCTTCCTTGCGGGCAGCAAGCACGTCGTCAGGAACCTGCAAGTCAAGCGTCTTGCTCGGCACGTCGATGAGGATCCTGTCGCCCTCTTCGATAAAGGCAATCGGCCCGCCGTCGGCTGCCTCGGGAGCAACATGGCCAATACAGAAACCCCAGGTACCGCCAGAGAACCGACCGTCGGTGATCAGCGCTACGTCGCCACCGCGACCGGCGCCCTTCAGCGCGCCCGTGATAGCAAGCATTTCACGCATGCCGGGCCCACCCTTCGGTCCCTCGTATCGGATGACGATCACATCACCGGCGTTAATCTGATTTGCGAGAATTGCTTCCATTGCGAACGACTCGTCGTCATAGACGCGCGCCGGCCCTTCGAAGTGCATCTGCTCGGCGCTCAGGCCAGCGACCTTGACGACAGAACCCTTTGGGGCAAGCGAACCTGTCAAGATATTGATTCCCCCTTCGCTATGTATTGGCGCATTGACGGGATGAACGACCACACCGTCGGGCTCTGCAATATCCATTGCTGCAAGATTCTCAGCCATCGTCTTGCCGGTGACCGTCAGGCAATCTCCATTCAACATTCCGTTGTCGAGCAGATGCTTCAGAACGCCGGGAACACCGCCGACCTTATCGAGGTCACTCATGTGGAACTTGCCGCCGGGCGTCATGTCTGCGATGTGCGGAACCTTGTCGGCGATCCGGTTGAAATCGTCGAGTTCGAGTGCGACGGCGGCCTCGTTGGCAATGGCGAGCAAGTGCAGCACAGCGTTTGTCGAACCACCCAGCGCCGAAGTGAGGGCGATCGCGTTCTCGAACGCTGGTTTAGTCATGATCTGGCGCGACGTGATGCCGCGACGAAGCAGACCCACGACAGCCTCACCAGCAAGGTGGGCGTCGACTTCGCGACGCGAGTCGATCGCCGGCGGCGAAGCCGAACCCGGCAGACTCATACCGAGTGCTTCAGCAATCGAGCTCATAGTGTTGGCTGTAAACATGCCACCGCAGGCACCCTCACCTGGACAGGCCTTGACTTCAATGTCGTAGAGCTCCTGGTCGTCAATCGTCCCTGCGGCGTGCGCGCCGACGGCCTCGAAGACTGATGTGATGTCTAGTGCTTTGCCGTTGTGCTCGCCTGGCATGATTGAACCGTTGTAAACGAAGATCGATGCGAGGTCGAGCCGGGCCGCCGCCATCAGCATGCCGGGTATTGACTTGTCGCACCCCGCCAGGCCAACGAATCCGTCGAGCCGTTCAGCGTGCATGACAGTCTCGACTGAGTCGGTGATGACCTCGCGCGATACAAGTGAGGCGCGCATGCCCTCATGGCCCATCGAGATGCCATCGGACACGGTGATCGTGCCAAACTCCATGCCGAAACCATCGGCTGCGTTGACGCCGGCCTTGGCATGTTGTGCGAGCTTACGGAGCGTCATGTTGCAGGGAGTGACCTCGTTCCAGGACGAAGCGATGGCAACCTGCGGTTTTTGCCAATCGTCGTCACCCATTCCGATCGCCCGGAGCATCGAGCGCGAAGGCGCCTTCTGCATACCGTCAGTGACATCGCGCGAGCGGGGCTTAATGTCTACGGGAATATTCTGGTCGTCAACTGACATGAGCCTCAGGGTAGTGGGCCGTCTCGACCGCAGTCCTGGTGGTCTGAGCACCGGTGTCCCAGCCCTGCCGTCGCTGGTCAACCAACTCTTCCGGCGGCGGCCTATCAGTGAACCTTGCCCAACTGCAACCGGAACCTGCGGACGCCCAGGATCCCGTCTGGGAGGCACACCAGATTCCGCGACATCAAAGTCGGTGGGTATGGTCGCCGCACCGCAGCCGCGCCTCCCAAACTCGTGGCCTCGCCGGTTAGTTCGGCCTCGCTGCGGCCGACTGAGCGGCGGTCACTATTAAGGCTTCTTCGTCTGGAAGAGTGCCGTCACGGCCTTCCCATCGGCTTGTCCTTTGCTTGCCTTCATAACGGCACCGACCAATGCCCCCATCGCCTTACCCTCGCCTGCGCAGAACTTCTCCCACGCTTCGGGTTGACCAGCAATGGCCTGGTCAACCATCGCCTCGAGGTCAGAGTTGTCCATCGCCTCAAATCCGAGATCGGCTGCGATGACCTCAGGGTCAACGTTTTGTGACTCGATCATCACCGCAACAATGGTTTTCGCCTGACTTGCGGTGATCACGCCAGACAACTCCATCTTTGAGAGCGTTGCAAGGCTCTCGACCGGTACTTGCTCGGCAAGCTCGGGCGCTTCTTTCACATGTTTCAGTGCAACTCCTGCGTCGCCCCCAAGTTTGGCGACGTCCATCACGTAGTCGTCCTGGCCGCGCTCCGCAACGACCATAACCGCTTCACTGTTGGCAGATTGGCCCGCAGCATCAGCCAGAATCGCTCGCCGCTCAGCCGGCAGCACTGGCAGCGCATCCCGCACTCGTTCGATCCACTCGATACCCGGGTCGACGACAACCAGGTCAGGCTCAAGGAAGTACCGGTAGTCATCGGCATCCTCTTTCGACCGCAACGTGTGAGTTCGCCCGTCGTTTTCATCCCAGTGCCGGGTCTGCTGCACAACGGGCTCGTCAGCTTCGTGCAACGCGATTTGACGCCTCGCCTCATATTCAATCGCACGGCCCAACGAGCGAACCGAATTAACGTTTTTGATCTCGCAACGTGTGTTGAAGTTTTCGCCAGGCTTTCGCACGCTCACATTTGCATCAACTCGCATCGAGCCTTCCTCCATCTTGGCGTCTGACGCACCGACAGCTACGAGGATCTCCCGCAACTCATTGATGTACCCCTTGGCCTGCTCGGGATGACGGATATCTGGCCGACTCACGATCTCGACCAAAGGCACACCAGCGCGATTGAAGTCAATGAGCGAGTAGTCCGAGCCATGGATCCGACCACCGGCGCCACCGACGTGCGTGGACTTTCCGGTGTCCTCTTCAAGGTGGCCGCGCTCGATACCGACACGAAACCCATCCGGCAGGTCAAGCCAACCGTCGATATTGATCGGCTCGTCGTACTGGCTGATTTGGTACGCCTTCGGCATGTCGGGGTAAAAATAATTCTTCCGAGCGAATGTGGACTTCTGCACGGTGCAGTTGAGTGCAAGGCCCAATCGCATCGCTAGTTCCACTGCCTGACGATTCAGCACGGGGAGCGCCCCGGGCAGGCCGAGTGTCACGGGGTCGATATTCGTATTGGGTTCATCACCGAAGCGGTTCGGTGACGCAGAAAAAAGCTTGGTCTTCGTGGCAAGTTCAACATGAACCTCGAGCCCAACGACCATCTCCCATCCGTCCTTACTCCAGCGTTCGTAATCGTCATTAGACGGGTGAAATGCGTCATCGTTGATGTAGGCAATACTCACGATGCACCCCCTTCGCCGGAGCCGGTAAATCGTTGAGGTGCACTCCGTTCGAGAGCGGCGCCCACCTGAAACATGACATCGTCTTTAAGCGCCGGTGCAAGCACTTGCACGCCAACCGGCAGGCCGTGGTCACCTGTCCCGAACGGCACGCTCATACCTGGGTGCCCCGTGAGGTTTGAGGGAATTGTGTAGGTGTCGCAGAGGTACATCGTGAGCGGGTCCGAGGCTTTATCGCCCATTTCAAATGCAACAGTCGGCGAAGCAGGAGTGAGAAGTACGTCAGCTTTCTCGTAGGCCGCAGAGAAGTCGTTGGCGATCAGTCGGCGCACCTTTTGTGCCCGCCCGTAGTAGGCGTCGTAGTACCCAGCCGAAAGGGCATACGTGCCGAGCATGATCCTCCGCTTGACTTCGTCGCCGAATCCTTCGGTCCGCGTTGCCATGTACATACGGTTGGTATCGGTCGATGCCGTGCGCATACCGAACCGCACGCCGTCAAAGCGGGCAAGGTTGCTCGACGCCTCGGCAGGGGCGATCAGGTAGTAGGCCGTGAGGCCGTAGCTGAACGCGGGCACCTTGACATCAACAATCTCGGCACCTGCGGCGCGGAGTGCGTCGAATGCCTCCTCGGTGCGCTGCTCGACGTCCGGGCTGGCACCGGCAGGAAGATCAGTGATCCGGCCGATGCGGAGACCGGCCACACCCAGTTCGAGCTTGCGGCTCAGGTCAAGTGGACCCTCCTGAATGCTAGTGGAGTCACCGGGATCGTGCCCAGAGATTGTTTCGAGTCCGATGGCTGCGTCGGCAACGGTGTGCGCGAACGGACCGATCTGGTCGAGACTCGACCCGAATGCGATCAGACCAAGCCGGCTAACAGCCCCGTAGGTTGGTTTGACACCCACGACGCCACACAGCGCTGCGGGCTGGCGAATTGAACCGCCCGTGTCAGAACCAAAGCTAATGGGTGCAAAATCTGCAGCTACCGCTGCGGCTGATCCGCCCGATGAACCACCTGGCACTCGCGTCGTGTCGAGCGGATTCTTCGTCGGACCGAAGGCAGAATTTTCCGTACTTGAGCCCATCGCGAACTCATCGAGGTTGGTCTTGCCAACGAAGATTGCGCCGGCCTCGCGGAGCCGGGTAACGACCGTGGCGTCATATGGCGGCCGCCAGTCTGCGAGGATATTTGATGAACACGTGGTTGGAATCCCCTGCGTGCACATGTTGTCCTTAAGCGCGACAGGCACTCCTGCAAGCGGGCCGGGGTCGCGACCTGCTGCGACCATCTCGTCGATCTCGGCTGCGCGAGCGCGAGCCTCCTTAGCCAAAACTAGATTGAAAGCGTGAATTTCGCCGTCGTGTTCGGCGATGCGGGCGAGGTGTTCTTCGATGAAGTCGGCGGCTGTTTTAACGTTGTTGCGAACGTTCTGCGCAATATCGACGGCTGAAGTTCGATTGTTGTTCATGGCGATTCCGGTCACTCTTCAATTCCAACGATCGGCGGCACGCGAAAACGTCCGTCCTCAGCGAGCGGGGCTTGACTCAGCACCTCTTCGCGGTTGAGCGTGACGCCGACGACGTCGTCGCGCATGACGTTCGCGAGCGGCGTTGGTTGCATCATTGGTTCGATGCCGTCAAGATCGAGTCCATCGATATCGGCGAAGTGGTCGAGCATGGCGCTGAGTTCAGCAGTAGCCGTTGAGAGCTCCTCGTCAGTGAGAATGAGGCGAGCCAACGTGGCGACTTTGCTCACTTCGTCGACCGTGATGCGGGGCGATTCGTCTGGCACGCCGGAGAGGCTATCCTGCGCCGTCCGCTGGCGACTCCCCGAAACTACGACGCTGCTTCGATGCTCCCGGCCAGTTCATGAGATCAAGTTGCGACGAGCACACGTTGAGGCGCAACGCGGTCAGCCGCGGGCGTTCGAGGCGCGTTCGAGACGACCAGATTTGTTGACAGGGAGCCCGGTGAGGAGCGCTACGGCTGCGGATCCAGCGGTGAAACACCAGATGATCGACCAGTGATAGCCGCCAGTAGCGTCGATTAGCCAGCCAGCAGTCGGCGTCCCGACTAGCGCGCCAAAGCCCGGTGCCGTGTACAACAGCCCGAGGATAGATCCCAGTCCTGCGACGCCCATCCGATCGGAGATGACAATCGGGCCGAGCGCTACGACCCCGCCGTACCCCACGCCCAACGTGAGCGTGAACAACACCAACATGGCGTAGGACGACCCTGCAGCAAGCCAAAACAGAAAGCTCATCGTCGTGATGATGAGGCAGGCGCGGTAAAGACGAAAGGACCCGAAACGCCGGACCAGTGACCCAAAACCCACCCTGGAGAGCACACTCGAGCCACCCAAAACACCGACGAGCACCGCTGCTTGTACCGAGCCCATGCCGCGTTCCTTGGCGTATTGACCAACGAAAACGAACGGCACGAACAACGCAAGGCCGAGAGCTAACGCAGACAACGCGACGCGGCGGAACACGGCGCTTCTCAACGCATCCTCAAACCGAGACGGCTGCGGAGAGCCATCACCGGGAGGCCGACCTACTAATGGCACGCAGGCGAGCATGACACCGGCGCCACCGACGGCAAAGAAGACGTAAGTGTCACGCCAACCCCACCGATCGATTAGCGCTGCTGACACCGGCGACATCACCAGTGTGCCGACGCCAATGCCGGCAACAGCTAATCCGACCGCCACCGCTCGATGTTGTTCAAACCAGCCACCAACCACCGCCACCATCGGTACGTAACCGCACGCTGCAGCAATCCCGACACCAAGGCCATAAGTGACATATCCCAGGCCGAGCGACTGGACTCGGCTCGTTGCAATCAAGCCGATAAATAGGGCGGCTGCGCCGGCGACTAGCACCACTCGGGGACCAAAGCGGTCCGACATGCGGCCTGAAATAATGCTGAGCGAGAAGAACAAGCACGTCGTGATCCCGAAGATGAGCGCTGTCGAACCATTGGCCGCCGCAAACTCTTCACTCATCGATTCGAAGAAGGCCCCAAAGCTGTAAGCAGTCCCTAGCGTAACCCCAGATGCGAAGAAGGCTGCTATGACCGTGAGCCAAGCCCGCCGCGAGTCGACGGCATGAGCGGCGACGTTGGCGGACATCGGGCAGACACTACGCATTGCGCCCGAGTTCGAACGTAACGGGACTCGGACGGGCGTTTTCTCAGTCAGTTGCGAACGGTGGTTGCGCTGCCGTGAGCGCAGTGATGCGGGTCAGACTCGAGTGAGCTTGAGGAGCAGGGCGCTCTCGGGATGCATCGTCGGAGGTTGCACGCCGTGAGCGGCGAGCTGTCGTCCGGTGAGTTCTACACCGGATAAGAGCCAGGTCGGCTGCACTCGGGCTGGACCCCAACGCTCGCCAGGTATGCGGAGGTGGTCGATGCGGTAGGTTGCCACATAGTCAAGTCCAGGCAGCCGGAGAGGCGGAGGAGTTAGGCTGGTGGTGGTGGTGAGTTGCGCGAAGGCCACGATTCCTTCCGATTGGTCAGCCGCGTACACGCCGTGGGCGTTGTAAGCCGGGTCGGTATCGAATCGAACGACATTCCCTGAATGAAGTAGCTCGCGATGCTCCTTGTGCATGGCGATGACCGCCCTCAGCACAGTCCGTTCCTCGTCCGTCAGTTTCGTGACGTTCCACTCCACGCCGAGGTGGCCGAACATCGCAGTGGCAGCTCGAAATGAAAGCGATTGTGTGCGACCGGTGGTGTGTGCTCGGGTCGGCCCGATGTGGGCTCCCATGATTTCCGGCGGGATCAACATGGACGCACCTCGCTGGATGGTTTGACGTTCTAATGCGTCGTTGCAATCGCTCGTCCAGACTCGTTCGGTGCGTTTCAGAATCTCGTGATCAATCCGGGCACCACCGCTGGCGCACGACTCGAACTCAACATTGGGATGGAGGCGGCGCAGCTTGTCAAGAAGTTGGTACAGCGCAGTGGTCTGTGCATGGGTCCCGGCTGCCCCCTTTTGATTCGAGCCTTGAATATGGTCACGGTTCATATCCCACTTGACGTAGGAGATGTCGTGGTCGCTCAGCAACCTATTAAGGCATTCGACGATGAATCCGAACGCTGCACTGTTGGCGAGATTGAGGACCAGCTGTTGCCGGCCGAGCACTGGTTCGTACCCTGGGGTAGCCAGCACCCAGTCAGGATGGGCGCGAAAGACATCGCTGTCGGGATTGACCATCTCAGGTTCGACCCAAATTCCAAAGTCCATTCCAAGGTTCGTGACGTGAGCGATTAGAGGGGTCAGTCCCGCTGGGTACACCACGTCCGATACCCACCAGTCGCCGAGCCCCTTGGTGTCGTCGCGACGAGAGCCAAACCAGCCATCGTCAAGTACAAAACGCTCAATGCCGAGATCCGCAGCGGCGTCGGCAAGCGATTTCAGCTTGTCGGTGTCATGTTGGTAGTAAATCGCTTCCCATGTGTTGAGCAGGACGGGACGAGGGGTCGACGGATGATTCGGCAGCGCTCGCAGCGAACGGTGAAAGGCTTGCGTTGCGATGTTCAGACCATGCGGCGAATACGCGGCTATCACCTGCGGCGTGGTGTATGTCTGCCCGGGCTCAATCACAACTTCGCCCGGGTGCAGCAGCTCTCCGCCCTGCAGGTAGCGGCGGCCATCGGCGAGGCGCTCTGCAAGCATCGTGTGGTTTCCGCTCCATGCAAGGTGCGCGCCCCATACCTCGCCACTCCATTCGTCAAAGCCGCGCTCTCCCGTAAAGAGCATCGGTGGCGACTCGTGCGAGGTGCGACCCCGACGGTTCTCGGCAAGCAAGGAACCGCTGGACCAATCGCTGCGCAACGGATGGAACTCCCGCGACCAGCGCCCTTCAAAGCTGAGTAACTCGCTTGCGTGTTCGGCGACAGGGAGTGTGACCGTCAGTCCGTCAACGCTGTACCGCCGGTCACCGGTGTTGGTGAGCGTCGCCCAGACATGCAACACGTCGTCGAGCAGAAAGGTCACATTCAGCCCGAGTTCCGCAACTGCATCAATTGCATCAACAGAGAGACGCTTGCTGTCACTGGACAGGTGGTGTGACACCGCCGAGAACTGCGGCGCCCAGGCCAGGCCTCCTCCGCGCCGTCCCATAAGACCCGGGCGGCCGGTGAACCCCAAAGCGTGCTCGGGAACTGTCGACACAGGAGCGACCGAGTCGACCGTTCCATGGACGATGGGCCGAGACAGCGACAAAAGAACGGAAGCCAGGTCGACCTCGGCGCCAAGCGACGCGCCCCAATGCACGATCGTTGGGGCTCCTGTCGTGACGTCGACTAACACGTCGGTTCCACCATTGGACAAACGAATCATCTCGGGCACAGGTCCCCATCCTAAGGAAGGAAGGCAGACCAATGGAGCCCGGAACACAGATCGGATGTTCGATTGAATTGTTTGAACAGAGCGCAACTCGCACATATTTCGCACAACTCGTGTTCGAATCTGTTGATTTCGGTTGATTCTTGCCCACGGATCGACCACGATGGACGACATGTTCGATCGGGATAGCGGATTAGGACCCGATCAAAGCTTGACCGCCGGGCGATCACTTGCGCAGCAAAGACACGAGCAGATCATCGTCGAGGTACGCGCCCGAGGATCGATGCGCGTCACTGAACTGGCGTCACTGCTTGACGTCAGCGATATGACGATTCGCCGAGACCTCGACGTCCTTGACGAGGCGGGCTCACTCGTCAAGGTGCACGGCGGTGCCAAAGTCTCCACCGAGCACTCAGCCGACGAGCCCGGCTTCGACGCCAACTCAGCGCTCCACACCGCTGAGAAAGAAGCAATCGCTCGCGCTGCTGCCGACCTTGTTGAGGGCGGAGCCACGATCGGGCTGATGGCCGGCACGACGACTTGGCGTCTTGCCGGCGAGTTGGCAGTGGTGCCGAATCTGACCGTCGTGACCAACAGCATGCGTGTCGCCGAAGTGTTTAACGACTTCAAGCGACCTGACCGCAACATCATCTTGACCGGCGGAGTTCGCACGCCTAGCGATGCGCTCGTCGGCCCCATTGCGGCAACGGCGTTAAGCGCGCTGCATGTCGACACACTGTTCATCGGCGTGCACGGCATGGGTGAGCAGGCCGGTTTTACCACGCCGAACATTCTCGAATCTGATACGAATCGAGCATTCATTCGTTCAGCCGGCCGCAAAGTCGTGCTCGCCGATCACAGCAAATGGGGCGTCACCGGCCTCAGCAGTTTCGCTGCATTGAGCGACGTAGACACGCTGATCACCGACCACCGGCTGTCCGCGGACGCTATCGGCACCCTTGGCGCACACATTCCTGACGTCCGTCAGGTAGGCCGGCCGACCTGACTCTTGCTGGTCAGTCGGTGCCAGACGCAGTGCGACTCGAGGCGTCATCAGATTCTTCGACGTCAGTCTCCGTGAGCGGCTCGCGAGACGCGCCGACATCGAGTTCTACACCCTGCTCACCGTCGAGATCGCTGTCGACTGCGAGCATGTCCATGCCGAATTCCTCGTCGTTCTCGAGCTGATCAGCAGACTCGACCACGGGATGGCGACGCATGAACGCCAACACCACTCCACCTCCGATCATCGCAGCGACGGCAACCCACTGATTCCAACGAAGGCCAGCCAATTGATCGGCGCGATCGATGCGAAGTCCCTCGACCCAAAAGCGCCCAAGGCCGTATCCGATGACATACATCGGCATCAGCTGCCCGAGCGGCGGACGATACTTTCGATCGATCCACAGCAACACGGCGCAAAGGGCAAGGCTCCAGAGCATCTCGTAGAGGAAGGTGGGATGGAAGGTCGTGCCGCTTACGTACCCCTCAAGTAGATGCGCGTCGTCAATTTCGAGTGCCCACGGGAGATTTGTCGGTCGGCCGTAAAGCTCTTGGTTGAAGTAGTTACCGAGCCGACCGATTGCTTGCGCAAGCGGTATCGCCGGCGCAGCGCATGTGGCCGCCATCGACATCGAGATCCCTTTACGCCTGGCCACCAGCAAGCCGGTGGGGATACCGAACGCCAGCCCACCGGGAATGCCAAGTCCACCCTCCCAGAGCTTTGGGATCGCTGCGTAGTTGCCGACGAATCGATCCCAGTCGGTCGCAACGTGATAGAGCCGGGCGCCGATGACACCAGCGAGAACCGCCCAGATCGCTATGGAGCTAGCGTCGTCAGTCGTGCCGGCGCCACGCTGCTCGAGTCGCTTGCCGAACAGCCAGACCGCTGCAACGACGCCCAAGGCGATTGCCAGGCCATAGATGTTCAGGCTGAGCGGACCTATGTCAATTGAATTGAACGACGGAGACGGGATACTCGCCACAACGCTGTGCGAACCGGCGAGTGAACTGATCGGCGTCAACGGTCAGGCTCCTGTGATCCGAGCGACAAACTCTGCGGCGCCCGATGTGATGGTGTCGCGGTCATAGTCCTGGGTTGCCACGTGGAAGCTTCGATCAAGCCAGACGTGATCAATTTTGCCGCCGACAGTCGCTGCGAGATGCTCACTGTTCTCGGGCGGAACAACGTGATCATTGTGCGACGTGTAGAGCAGCACCGGCATCTTGAGTTCGCCATAGCGCCCAGCTATCGGAGCGAGGCCGTCGTTTTGCAGCGAGAGCAGCGCCAAGAGCGGAGTACTCTCATAGGCGATCTCGGTGACGTTGGGGTCGGCGATATCAGAGCCAATGCCCGGCATTACCGTGTTACCGCCGTCGATCATCTCTTGCAGCATTGCTACAACGTCGTCGGGCTGTGCCTTCGTCGCCGGGTTGACCAATATGAGCCCGGCCACGTCTCCATGTTGCAACCCTGTCCACAAGGTGAGCGACCCACCCATGCTGAGACCCATAACCACAATCTTGTCCGTACGAGCCGCAAGGCGATGGTGGGCAGCTTCAACTTCCCCCGTCCAATCAGACCAGTCGGTGGCAAGCATGTCGTCAACCGAAGTCCCGTGTCCAGGCAGCCGCGGGAGTTCAACGTGGTAGCCAAGCTCGGCAAATGCGTTGGCCTGGATTCGCATCGAAGATGGATTGCCGGTGAATCCGTGCAGCACAAGCACCCCTGCCTCCCTGGTGCCGACGTGCGACATCGGTTCACAACCAGGAATGATCTTTACGGCGCTCACTCCTCCTTTCTACTTGCTCATCCGGTCCGACCGGTCCCAACGCAACTCGTTCGGCAAATTGTTCGCGATGGTCACGCACGCTCAAAAGCTCTCACGGGCAACAATGCCGGGTTAATTGGCGGGTCCGCGTTGCCGAGGAGTGCGTGGCCTGTCAGTCTGAGGGAGCGATGACGAAGCCCGAAAATGCCGAGGCGGGAAACAACGACGTTGACCCGTGGGCGCCTGGCGGGGCAATGACTAACGTTCCTCAGTCGCAGCCCCTGCGCACTCATTTCAATTTTAAGCCTGCGGACGAGACGGCGATATCAGTGTCTGATCTCTCCCAGGCCAGGCCGAAGGACCTTGATCAGAGGAACCTTGGAGCTGCGCCCAACGACGCAGGCGGACACCGTGGTCGCTGGCTCGCCGGCAGCTTGCTAGTGATGGTGCTAGCCATCGGCGCAGTTCTAGCCACCGCAACTAACGGCGACAGCAACACGCAGGACACCTCGAACACCACTAGACAAATGGGCTCCTCCACCAAAGCAGTCGACATTCTGCCGATGGTGACCGCACCGCGCTCAACTCCTCCACGGCTCTCAACCGATGCAACGGCTGGCGAGTTTAAAGTTGCTGGGCCGGCAGAGCGCCTTGTATTTGCTGCGGCACCGCGCGAGTTCATCGTCGACCTCGCCCCAGAACTCGCCACAATCAACCCAACCGAGGTCGTAGCGCTCGGCATGTCCGGCCTGTACGAAATCTCACTTCCTAGTGGCCGCGTACGAGTCACCGATGTTGGTTTCGCGACTAACGGTGCGCAAGCCGTCGCTAATGATCAGGTTGCCCTTGTCTGGCCAACGCCAGAGTTTCGCGCACAGGCAATCAGCATCGACGGCGCAGTAGCTGTCCCAGATCCCGAGGTCAGTGCTGTTAGCTGGTCGCCTTCTAACGACCAGATGTTTTTGTGGACCAAGCAAAACAACGGCGCCGTTGCGACAGAGTTGAGCTTCCGCAGTCTGGAGCTGCGGTGGCAAGAGGCGAACTGGCTCGACCCGATCGAAGGAGTCTCTCCACTGATCGATCTTGACGGAGCTCTGTTGCGTCAAGACACCGGCGGCGTCTATCGCGTGGACTCGGGGTCGACCAGCCTCCTGACAACAGGCGATGTTGTGTCCACAGGGGCCAACCATCTCCTTATACGTGAATGCGACCAAACGCGCTCTTGTGTGCTCCTTACGGTGGATCGAAATGGTGAGCGGCGAGTTTGGCCCACCGACCTTCCACCGAACATCAGGCCACAACTGGTCGGGGGGCTCTCACCCGGCGGAGATGCCCTGCTGTTCCATCGCCAACGGATCGCTGCCGATGTCGCGTCCCATCTCGGCGTACTGGAGCTTGCCGACGGGACTTCCGAAAGCTTGCGGGCGCCGCCCAGCCAAGAGTTAATTGCAGCATGGGACACGAACGGCGGAGGTGTTGTCATCGTCGACTCCGAACTCATCTACATCGATCGGTTTACTGGGGCCGCAACTATCGTCGCGGCAAGCCTCCCGAAACTGCACTCGGCTACGACACGGCGCCCAGCGGCAACACCGGTGTGCGAAATACTGGCCATCTCGCAACCACAGTTTGCGCTGATGGCGGCTGGCGGCGATCTGAACACGGCCTCACCGGCAGCGACGGACGTCCTCGACCGGCTTGCTGCGGTGCTCCCGGCCGAACTGGTCGACCCAACAACGTTGCTGATCAATTTTGTGACCGGGTTCGTGTCACCCGAAATAGCCAACAGTCAGAACATCGCCAACTGGCCCGCCGATGTGCAAGCCGGCCTCAACGCTCTCGACATCTACGCAGCAGAAGAGTGCCCCCTCATCGGTCGATAGACATCTCGTCACGCGGCTAGACGTACGGATCGGCATCGGTTCGCGGGAGCCCCCACCAGTCATTTGGAGCCGTCTCCGACGTCCAGTCAGGGTCGGGATAGATGCAATCAACAGGGCATGCCGGGAGGCACTTGTCGCAGCCGCTGCACAGCTCAGGAATAACGACAACGTCAGCGCCGTGATTGAAGATCGCGCCGAAATTGGGCGGACACGCTCGAAGGCAGGCGTCACAGTTAATGCACTCAAGCATCTCAATTCGCACTGGGATGTTCTGCCACTTCGGATTGCGGGAGCGTTGATCGATCCGCTCGTCACGGGTCAGTGCCACGCCGTCCCTTACCATCGGCTTAGCCTAGGAGGCAAGGCTTCGATGCCGAGAGTCCAGTTGGTTCAGACGTCCGGGCCGCTCGTTGGCTACCAGGTCGCTTCAGTCAGTCCTGGGCACGGTCGCAATCGCGTATTTGCTAGCAAAAGTTTGCGTATGTGTGACGGGTGGACGGCATCAGGGAGCTTGTTAAGCCATTACACACACGCCGGCCAAAGGCAAGCAGCCATAGCATGCAGCGCAGTGGGAGGACAACGGACGACTCGACGCCAGCAAGGCCGGGGCTCACGCAATGTTGAACGGGCAGCAGTTTGGGCATTCGTCCCCGTCGCCGTTGTGGCGCCGTTCACAATGCTTGCCTTGGCAGTATTCTGGCTGCCGTTGCATCTCGTCAGCAATGTGCCGTTCTGGTTAATTGTGGTGGCGTTTTTGTGCCTTGGCCTGCTGCTGTTCGTCCGTTCGTTCCAAGCGGCAGTTCTGACTCCCCTGCTCGGTGCGCGTCGTCCTGGCCCGGGCGAGACTGACCGAATCACCAGAGCCTGGCGCTCCGTCGCTCAAGCCAACAACCTTCCTGCCGACCGCTATGTGCTGAGAGTCTTGCCGTCGGACGAGCTAAACGCTTTTGCATGTGGAGGCCACCTCATGGTCGTCACCTCATTCGCAACCGCCCGGTTGAGCGAAGAACAATTACGCGGCGTGCTAGCACATGAGCTCGGCCATCACCTGGGGCTACACACAGTCGCCATCACGATCGGCCACTGGATGTCGGTACCAATCGTTCTTCTTGCGCACATCGGTTTTTTCTTCGAGAACGTGTCGCACGCAGCGGCGAAAAGCTTTGGCCGTAAGTCACGCGTGATCGAAGTGGTTGGGGTCCTGACAGCTGCGGTTTTTCGGGCCGCCGGATGGGTCTTTAGCTTGGCGCTGCGCGCTATCGACGTACTTGGCAACTACGTCGGCCACTCGTCAGAATTCGAAGCCGATAAGCGAGCTGTTGCGATGGGTTTTGGGCCTGATTTGGCTAGCGCCTTGCGAGTCGTGCTGAATAGTGGATTCGGGCCACGACCCATCGGCTGGCGTGGTCGCCTCTCCGCTACTCACCCGTCAGCGCGTACTCGCGTGGCGCGCATTGAAGCTTTGGTGCGTAACCCAGCGGGCTGACCGGTCATGCCGTGATCGGAGCGATCGTGGCGTCGAGCACTCGAGCGAGGTCGGCGGGTGCCAGCCCGATATCGAGTCCTCTGCGCCCTCCGCTGACGTAAATCGTATCGAACATGCCGGCCGACTCGTCGATGAATGTTCGGAGCTGACGCCGTTGGCCGAGAGGGCTGATGCCGCCGACGACGTATCCCGATGACCGTTCAGCAACCGACGGAGGACCCATCGATACCCTCTTG
>PASB01000021.1 GCA_002711735.1 Ilumatobacter sp. | reverse complement strand
GCCAAAAAGCCCGACGGTGGCGAGGGCTCAACCATCCGCTCAATTACAAGACCATGCTCGGCCAAGGCGTTCACGTAGCGCGACATCGGCCGATGGATAAACCGGACGAACACATCTTTTTCGACCTGTTCCACCGTCGAGGCCTCCACCAGATACGGACCAAGACGCCAGTACTGCTCCGGGGGGTCGACCATGTGATCGTCAATCCAGCCGGAATCGGGCGTTTGCAGGATCGGGTGATTGAGAAAAAAGCAGAATCGACCGCCGAGTTTGAGCACTCGCGACACCTCGGCGATGGCATCGTCGACATCGTTGATGTGCTCAAACACTAAGCACGCAACGACCGCATCGAAGCACTCGTCGGCAAATGGCAACGAAGCCGCCCCCGCTCGAGCGAACGCTGGGCCGCCTCCGCGCTCTGCGGCAACTCGCACACAGTTCCATGTCGGGTCGATGCTGACGACGGTGCTCCCTTGCGCGCTAGCGAGACGCGAGATTTGACCGTCGCCACAGCCAATGTCGAGGACATGTCGAGCTCCCTCTAATTCCGCTCCCGCCATCGGCAGGATCTGCTCCTCGTATTCGGGGTCCGCCCCATCGGTAAATCCTTCGATCCACCACCCGGCATGATCCTCCCAAAGATTCTCGTATTGCTCGTCCACCCGCGCAGGCTACGCACGACTCATCTACCGTGGAGGGATGTTGTTTTCTGTGTGGCCTCATCCCAGCCGGCAAATGAATGAAGTGCTTGACCTTGCGACAATGGCCGACGACGACGGCTGGTACTGCTTCTGGTATGCGGATCACTACATGGAGAACACCGATGACAAGTCATTCAAGCCAGGTCCGGTCCATGAGTGCTGGACCGTACTGCCAGCTATCGCAGCGGTCACCGAGCGCGTTCGGCTCGGGCCGCTTGTGTCTCCAACGTCGGTCCACCACCCGGCGCTTCTCGCAAACCGTGCCGGAACCCTCGACCAGCTCTCGAACGGACGGTTCGTACTCGGCCTCGGCGCCGGCTGGCAGATCAATGAGCATGCCGCATACGGCATCGAATTAGAAGCGTCTGGGACACGCGTCAGCCGGTTTGAAGAATCCATTCAAATCATTAATTCATTGCTCACCAAAGATCACACAACCTTCAAGGGCAAGTTCTACGAGTTCACCGACGCACCATGCGAGCCCAAACCGGTCCAGTCCCCTCTGCCGATCGCCGTGGGGACGGGTAGCCCCCGCATGCTGAAAATCACCGCCCGCCATGCCAGCGACTGGAACACCTGGGGAGCTCCTGAACTCGCTGCCGAACGGCACGCCGACTTCACCAGGGCATGCGAGTCGGTTGGCTCCGACACCTCTACCAAACACACGTCGGTGCAGGCAATGTTCTTCCTCGATGGCAACGCCGCCGAACTATCCGGAAGCCCGATGGCAAGTCGCTCCATCGCCGGTTCGAACGAACAGATCATTGATGCCCTCGGTCAGTACGCCGCAACCGGGTTCAAAGAAATCATCATCCCTGACTTCACCCTTGGCACCAACACAAAAGAACGCCGCGAGGCCTACGCTCGCTTCCGCGATGACATAATTCCCAAGGTTGGCTGATTCACTCGCTATGAAACTTGGCGCGAATAGCTTCGGCGACTGAATTTGGCAAAAAGCTGTGTGCCTGCAGTTCTTCCAAAGATGCCTGCTTGACCTTGGTGATTCCGCCCATCGCTTTCAGCAGCTTCTTCTTTCGAACCTCGCCCATGCCGGCAATATCATCGAGTGAACTTCCCACCATTGATTTGCTCCGTCGTTCTCGATGAAACGTGTTGGCGAAGCGGTGCGCCTCATCGCGAATACGCTGCAGCATGAAGAGCGCTTCGCTCCCCCGACGAAGTTCGACTGGTTCCGACCGACCCGGCACGTAGATCTCCTCGAATCGCTTCGCCAAGCCGGCCACAGGAATCTCGTCGGCGAGACCGAGTTCTTGCACGACCTGGAACGTTGCGCTGACCTGGCCCTTGCCACCGTCGACAAGCAAAAGTTGCGGCGGATAGGCAAACTTGCCGGGCTTGCGTTCTTTGCCCTCCACACCCTCACCGTCGAGACCCGTGCGTTCGCTGACCGGACGGTCACGCTCGTCAAGGTAAGCCTGCAGCCGGCGACGGACGACTTCAGCCATCGCCGCGTAGTCATCGCTCTGCCCACCGACGACCGAGCCAACTTCGTTGACTTTGAACCGACGGTATTCGCGCTTGGCAGGAAGTCCATCTTCCATAACAACCATCGAGCCGACATAATTCGTACCCTGAATGTGGGCCATGTCGTAGCACTCGATCCGCAACGGGGCTTCGGGTAGCTCTAGCGCGTCCTGCAGTTCAGTGAGCGCCCGACTGCGCGTGTTGTGATCACTGGCCCGCTTCATCCGGTGCCGCGTGAACTCCTCCTTCGCATTACGCGTGACCGTCTCAAGCAGCGTGACCCGATCACCGCGCTGCGGCACACGGATCTGCACCCTCGAGCCTCGAGCAAGTTCGAGCCACTCTTCGTACACCTCTCGGTCGTCAGCCTCATACGGCACCAACACGTGTTTAGGNACGCCGAGAATCGGTTTCTCCCCATAAAGGTTCTCGAGGATTCGATTAATCAATCCACCTGGTGTGAGATCNTCNACCTTGTCGAGAATAAACCCCTTGCGACCAACGACTCGGCCCTTGCGGATGTAAAACATCTGCACTGACGCCTCGAGCTCGTTTTCGGCGATCCCAATCACGTCGAGATCTTCATTCTTATCGGCCACCATTTGCTGCTTCGAGATAGCTTTATTTACCGCCTCGAGTCGGTCGCGAAGCCGAGCGGCTTGTTCAAACTCGAGGTTCGTCGCNGCCTGCTTCATATCGGCGTTAAGCCGACTGACGATCTCGTCGGTGTCGCCGTCAAGGAACTGGCACAGCTCGGTGACAAGTTGCCGGTAGGGCATTTCCTCAATCTCACCNACACACGGTCCTGAGCACTTCTCGATATGGAAGAGCAGGCACGGCCGGCCTAGTCGCTCGTGCTCGTTGAACTTGCTTTGCGTGCATGTTCGGACAGGAAAACTCCGCAGCAACAAGTCGAGTGTGTCGCGNATCGCGTANGCATGGGCGTAAGGTCCGAAGTAGCGGGTGTCTTTTCGTTTGCGCCCACGCATCACCTGAGCGCGCGGCCACTTCTCACTCGATGTCACGGCAAGGAACGGATAGCTCTTGTCGTCGCGGAGCCGAACGTTGAAGCGAGGNTCGTGCTGCTTGATAAGGCTGTACTCCAGCATCAACGCTTCGACTTCGTTCGCAACGATGGTCCACTCAACAGACTCCGCCGTCTGCACCATCTGCGCCGTACGGGCGTGCATGTTGCGTGGATTTTGAAAGTAGTTCGACAGGCGTTGACGTAGGTTCGATGCCTTGCCGACGTAAATGATGCGTCCGTTGCGGTCCTTAAACTGGTAAGAACCCGGCGCTTCCGGGATCGTGCCGGCTGCTGGACGTTTGATCACAACTACATTGTGCCCCACCCGCCGACTCGACGTGCAGGCCATCGGCTCTGGCATTAAGGCCGCAGTCCCGAGAAGCTAGGTCTGACTCAACCTCGCCAGGTACCGTGGGAGTNGATGTCCGACACCTTTCAAGCGATGTTTCGCCGCCGCCCGAACGACGGATGGTTCCGTCTCGGCAAGTACGACATGACCACGACAGACGTCATTTGTGGATTATCGATCGCCACTATGTTCCTATGGGGTCTGAGCCCAGCGGCGTTCAACAAGCTGGTCTTCTTCGCTCCAGAGGTTCGCAGCGGCGAGGTCTGGCGCATTGTCACCTGGCCGATCGCTGAACCGCCTAACTTCTTTGCGCTCCTCGGCGTCGTATTTTTCTGGATGTTCGGCCAGCAAATTGAAGCGCTGTTCGGCCGAAACCGATTTCTTTTTTGGGTCCTTGCCACCACGATCATTCCGGCCGTATCGCTGACCTTGCTCGGCGCTGTCAACAACGAGTTCGATTTCGCAAGCGCGAACCTTGGGCTCAGCACGTTGTTTCTCGGCGGCATCTGGGTTTACGCAGCTACCTACCCCGGCGTGAAGTGGTTTGAAGTCGTTCCGCTCTGGGCAATCGCAGGCGTATTCACGATGCTGCGCCTGCTCCAATTTACGGGCGTGCGCGCCGGCGGAGCAGTGCTCTTTCTTCTAGTCTCCGTCGCTGCGGCGCTTGTTGCTGGCCGCTCTCTCGGCCTTGCGACCGGTTGGCCGATTCCACACATTGATTTGTCCAGCGTCGGCAACAGCTCGGGAGGCTCGTCCAAGAGGCGAAAAACTCCGAAGCGGAAACGCTCGCGGAGGTCGGGGGGCGCAAGCGTGGTTGATGGCCCCTGGCAGAATGCTCCTGCGCCGACCGCGCCCCCGGTTGGACCGTCCGCTTCTGATCAGGCAGAACTCGACGGCTTGCTCGACAAAATCGGCGCCAACGGTATGGATGCGTTGAGCGGTGCCGAAAAGAAGCGCCTTAACGAACTCAGCAAACGCCTGCGCAATTCCTAACCCAGCGCGCTAGCGCTTTTCCTTATCGCAAGAGGCACCNTCTCAGTANCTGGCGGTCNTCCCATACGGTGATGAACTCAACGGCNCATCGAAGTGNTGGTTCACNTATCGCCTGTAGCTCANCGGAGTTGCACGCTGAATTGTTGCTAGGTGATGCGCTAGCCAGCCGAAGTGTCTCGACCACACCGGCTGTTGTTCGGNNNNGAANNAGNATCACCTTGCGGCCCAATCAGTNATTCTCCNAATCGCACGACTCAGCCACGAGGCNTACAAATTNAGATTCGCTGCGTCGATAGNCGANCNGTCCCAGGCACACCGTTCACAGCGCTACCGCANAGNNTCCTGATGAAGTNCTTCTGCGCTCAGGGATGAGCGTCAACTGTGTCAAACGAGCGTTGAAGGTGCTTGCGAACGGGCCGCAGTAAGCCAGGCACAGACAAGCAACCCCGCAGCAAGGGCCGCCCCAGCATTGGCGAGCAGATGGAACCCAAACGACTGCTTGACGAAGCCAGAACTGAACGCAGCGAGTGCTCCAGAGAGACTCATCATCAGATCCGATGTGCCCTGTACCTCAACCTTCGACTCGACGGGCACCGACGTCGTGAGGAGCGTAGACCCGCTGATCAAGCCGATGTTGAAACCCANTCCGAGCAAAAACAGACCGACGAACATCAGCGCAGGAACATACCCGGCGAGGACCGTCGCCAACGTCCCACAGCCGAGTACAACGGCTCCAATTTGAATCGAACGGACTCGACCGATGCGTTCGACGGCGCGGCCAACAAACGGTGCCAGTCCATACATGCCGACAATGTGCACGGCAATCACGAACGCCGACAAATCCGCATGATCGTGATCCTTCATATGCGGCGGAGTCATCGTCATCACCCCGACCATCACCGCTTGCGAAATCGCCATCGCAATGAAGCCCAGCTTCGCATTGGGCGACCGGGCGATCACACCGGCAGATGCGCGCACCTGCTTGATCGGACGCGTTCTAGTCGCCTCCGGGTCAATCCCGCCGATCACGGCGAGCGGATCGGGTCGAAGCCGCGTCCAAACCACCGCAGCTGCGACCAAGAAAAAGAGAGTCGCAAAGACGAACGGGCCAATGAGTTCGTCAAGTCCCATGCTCTCAGCGGCTGCCCTTTCAAAGGGCGTTAGCAATGGACCGAAAATCGCTCCGAGCGCGCCAATCCAGACGATCGCAGCGATTGCTGTGGCCTGGTTGCCCGACTCAGCGAGATCTGCTGCAACGTACCGACCCTGCAAAGTTGAGGCTTGACCAGCTCCGAACAACACCATTCCGACGACAAATATTGGAAAGAACCTGAGTTGTCCACCGCTGGCCGCGATAGCCGATCCAGCGGCACCAATCAGCAGCGCTACAGCCATGCCCGGTCGCCGGCCGCGCCGCCGCATAAAAGCTGCCAGCGGTACCATCGAGAGCGCAGCGCCAAGCGTGAACGATGCCGTCCCAATCCCCGCTAAACGATCTGAGCCAAGAAGATCGCTCGCCAACAGAGTGACAACTGCGACCATGCCGGCAGTCGCAGCTTGGCCCGGCACCTGCGCCAACCGTAGAGAGCTCAACGTTCGTCGCTGCAACTCCGCCCGGTCAACGCCAGCCTGCTCGAGCGTCTCCATCATCGCTGAAGCCTTTCACAAACAAGCTCACTCGCCCGGTCCCGAGCGATGATGGACAGTCCGCCGGGAGGGACCGACCCCTTAGTGGCCAACCGCCGTGACCGAACACGTAAATTACTCCCCCAACAGCCCAGCAGAGTGTCATTGCGTGTCAGGTCAGGCCAGCAAAGCTTTGAGGTACTGCCCGGTGAAGGATGCATTGACCTTGGCGACGTCTTCAGGTGTTCCCTCAGCCACAATCTGGCCGCCGCCGATGCCACCATTAGGGCCAAGGTCGATTATCCAGTCGGCGGTCTTGATGACGTCCAGATTGTGCTCAATGACCAGCACGGTATTGCCTTGGTCGACGAGACGCTGCAACACCGTCAGCAAGCGGCCGACGTCCTCAAAGTGAAGGCCAGTGGTCGGTTCGTCGAGTAGGTAGATCGTGTGACCGGTTGATCGCTTGGCCAACTCAGTTGCAAGCTTGACGCGCTGTGCCTCACCACCTGAAAGCGTTGGGGCAGACTGGCCGAGGCGGACATAACCAAGACCCACATCCATGAGAGTCTCCATGTAGCGGGCGATGCCGGGTTGGTTGGCAAAGAAGTCGACCGCCTCGGCAACCGGCATGTCGAGAACATCAGCAATGTTCTTGCCCTTGAACTCAATGTCGAGTGTGTCACGGTTAAACCGAGCACCGTGGCAGACCTCGCACGGCACATACACGTCGGGCAGAAAGTTCATCTCGATCTTGATCGTGCCGTCACCCGAGCAGGCCTCGCAGCGCCCGCCCTTGACGTTGAAACTGAATCGCCCGGGTTGGTAGCCGCGTACCTTGGACTCGTTGGTCTGGGCAAACAGCTTACGAATCTTGTCGAACACACCGGTGTAAGTTGCAGCGTTCGATCGCGGCGTTCGCCCAATCGGCGACTGATCCATGTCGATGACCTTGTCGAGATGCTCAATGCCCGTGATCTTCTTGTGCTTGCCCGACGGCGTCTTCGACTTGTAAATGTTCTGCATTAGGACAGGTAGAAGAATGTCGCGAACCAGCGACGACTTGCCCGAACCAGATACACCCGTGACAGCGACGAAGTTACCGAGCGGAATCTTGACATCTATGTTCGCCAGGTTGTGCTCGCGGGCACCGAGGATCGACACCTCGGATTTGCCGAGCGGACGGCGTGACTGCGGCACCGGGATCTTCTTCTTGCCGCTCAGGTACTGACCTGTTATCGAGTTTTTTACTTTACCGATCCCCTTGACAGGCCCGGCGTAGACAACCTCGCCGCCGTGCTCGCCGGCGCCCGGACCAATGTCGATGATCCAATCGGCTTCGTTAATCGTGTCTTCGTCGTGCTCGACGACGATCACCGTGTTTCCGAGGTCACGAAGCCGCAGCAACGTATCGATGAGCCGACGATTGTCGCGCTGGTGCAACCCAATCGACGGCTCGTCGAGAACGTACAGCGTGCCCACCAGCCCCGACCCGATCTGCGATGCCAACCGGATGCGCTGTGCCTCGCCACCAGCCAAGGTCCCAGCAGGACGAGACAGCGTGAGGTAGTCGAGACCAACATCCAACAGAAACCCGAGGCGTTCGTTGATCTGCTTCATAACCCGCTCAGCGATCAATTGATCCCTGTCGCTCAACTCCAACGCTCCCAAGAACTTCGCAGAGTCTTCAATCGACATATCGCTGACTTCAGAGATGTTCTTGTCATTGATGGTGACTGCCAGCGAAGCTGGCTTAAGGCGGGCACCCCCGCACTTTGAGCAAGCAACCAGACGCATGTACCCCTCGTACTGCTCCCTTGCCCACTCGCTGTCACTGCCCTCGTGCCGACGACGAATCCAGGGAATGACGCCCTCGTACTCAGTCGAATACGACCTTGAACGGCCGTACCGGTTTTTGTACTTGACAGTCATCTTGCCCTTGACGCCGTGCAGAATCAGCTTCTGATGTTTGGTGCTGAGGGTGTGCCATGGCGCGTCGAGGTCAATTTCGTTGACGTTGGCAACCGACTCAAGCATCCGCTTGAAGTACTGCGTGTGTGCGCTGCGCCACGGCGCGATCGCACCCTCGGAGATCGAGGCATCGACGTCAGGGATCACCAGTTCTGAGTCGACCTCGTAGGTCGTTCCCAACCCATCGCAGGTCGAACAGGCACCGTACGGAGAATTGAACGAGAAGTTCCGGTCGGCCGGCTCGTCATACGACGTGCCACAGACATCGCATGCTAGGTGCTGGCTGAACGTGATCATCTCGGGCTCAGCGTCACGATGCACGATCTCGATCTCGGCGACGCCTTCGGCAAGGTTCAGTGCCTGCTCAAGCGAGTCGGTGAGACGACGATCGATACCTTCCTTCAGCACGAGTCGATCAACAACAATCTCGATCTTGTGGTTCTCATACTTGGCGAGACGCTTATCGCGCTTGAGGAACTCGTCGATGTCGACGGTCTCGCCGTCGATACGCGCCCGGACATAGCCCTGGCCAGACAGATCTTCGAGCAACGTGTCGTACTCACCCTTGCGGCCGCGAACGACTGGTGCCAGCACTTGAAACCGCAAGCCGTCGTCCATCGCTACGATACGATCGACAATCTGCTGCGGGGTCTGACGCTGCAGCCGAGTTCCGTCGTTCGGACAGTGTTGGATGCCAATCCGGGCGTAGAGAAGACGAAGCGCGTTATAGACCTCGGTAATCGTGCCGACGGTGGACCGAGGATTGCGCGAACCTGACTTTTGATCGATTGAGATCGCTGGCGACAGCCCCTCGATCATGTCGACATCGGGCGGATCCATCTGCCCCAGGAATTGACGGGCATACGCACTCAGCGACTCGACGTAGCGGCGCTGCCCTTCGGCGTAGATCGTGTCGAAAGCGAGTGACGATTTGCCAGAACCCGAAAGCCCGGTGAAAACAACGAGCTTGTCGCGAGGCATCTCGACGTTGACATTTTTGAGATTGTGCTCGCGTGCTCCACGGACGATAATTTTCGGGGCTTCAGCGACTTTACGGGCCCCACGCTTTTTTGGCGATTGCAATTTCGTCGTAGCTGGAGTCTTCGCTGATTTTTGTGTTGCGGGGGCGTCAGAACGGGCGGCCATGCTCGCCTGACTCTACCCGCACGATTGCAGAGGCGAACACACGTTCAGCATCGTCCGTCACCAAGCAACGCAACCAGGTGCAGGAAGATTTAGTGCCCAGCACCATGTTGTTTCAGCCGGCGTCGCTGAGCTCGCGGGACAGCTCGCGGATCTCATCGCGGAGCTTGGCGGCGTACTCAAACTTCAGCTCTACCGATGCTTCTTGCATCTCCGCTTCAAGCGTCTGGATGAGCCGTTGCAGTTCTTTCTGCGGCAAGTTCTTGAGCTCTTGCTGTACTTTGTCGCGCTCACGCTGGCGACGTTTATCTTTGCCCGGAACGGGCGTCTGCGATTCAGGTCGAAGCATCGACAAGATGTCGCCGACGGCTTTGCGAATCGTCTGTGGATCAATCCCATGTTTTTCGTTATGAGCGAGCTGGACTTTACGGCGCCGCTGTGTTTCCTCGATTGCCCTCGTCATCGAGTCGGTCACTCGGTCGGCGTACATCACGACTTCACCTGACACGTTGCGGGCTGCCCGACCCATCATCTGTATCAATGATGTCTCGGACCGAAGGAACCCCTCCTTGTCCGCATCGAGGATGCAAATCAATGACACCTCTGGCAGATCAAGGCCCTCACGTAAGAGGTTGATGCCGATGAGGACATCAAACTCGCCAAGCCGCAACGCTCTAATGATCTCGATGCGCTGAATCGTGTCGATGTTGCTGTGCAGGTACCGAACCTTCATACCCTGTTCGAGCAAGTAGTCTGTGAGATCCTCGGCCATTTTCTTGGTCAGAGTGGTGACGAGTACACGTTCGTCGTTGGCGACGCGCCCTTCCACCATCTCCATCAGATCGTCGATTTGCCCTTTGGTCGGCCTAATCACAACTTCCGGGTCAACGAGGCCGGTCGGTCGAATGATCTGCTCAACGACCTTGCTGGACACGCGCAGTTCGTACTGACTCGGTGTGGCCGACAGGAAGATGCATTGGTTAACGCGCCCGAGCACTTCTTCGAACGTGAGCGGACGGTTGTCGCGCGCCGAGGGCAGGCGAAAACCATGCTCAACGAGCATGTCTTTGCGGCTGCGGTCCCCGGCAAATTGTCCATGGAGTTGGGGTACAGCGACGTGGCTTTCGTCAACCACAAGGAGATAGTCGTCGGGAAAATAGTCAAGCAACGTGAATGGTGGCTCGCCGTATTCACGGCCATCAATGTGCATCGAGTAATTCTCGATGCCGTTGCAGTAGCCGAGCTCGCTCATCATCTCAAGGTCGTACGACGTTCGCATCCGGAGCCGCTGTGCCTCGAGCAGTTTGTCAGACTCCTCAAATTCCTTAAGTCGGACCTGAAGCTCATGTTCGATCTTGCCCATCGCCCGCGTCATGCGCTCGTTGCCAGTGACATAGTGGGTTGCCGGAAACACGTGAGCGCGTTCCAACTCACGCAGATTCTCTCCTGTCAGAGGATCGATCATGGTAATGCGGTCGACAGTGTCGCCGAACATCTCGATCCGCAGCACGTTTTCCTCGTACGCCGGGTGGACCTCAATCGTGTCGCCACGCACCCGAAAGTTGCCACGGCCGAGTGTCATGTCGTTGCGGTCATACTGCATGTCGACCAGGCGGCGCAGAATGTTGCGCATGTCGTAGTCGACACCGACATTCAGGTCGAGCAGGTTGCCTTTGTACTCCTCAGGGTTGCCCATGCCGTAGATGCACGAGACCGAGGCAACGACAATGACGTCCTTGCGGGTGAGGAGCGCCGCAGTGGTCGAGTGGCGCAGCCGCTCGATGTCATCGTTGACTGAGCTATCCTTCTCAATGAACGTGTCGCTGCTCGGGATGTACGCCTCGGGCTGGTAATAGTCGTAATAGGAGACAAAGTATTCGACGCGATTGTGCGGGAAGAACTCGCGCATCTCTTGCGCCAACTGTGCAGCAAGCGACTTGTTCGGCGCAAGGATCAGCGTGGGGCGCTGTGACTGCTCAATGGTCCAGGCAATGGTTGCCGACTTACCCGACCCGGTGATTCCGAGCAAGGTCTGGAACCGCTCACCTGCATCGAGGCCAGCGGACAATGCCTTGATCGCCTCCGGCTGCGCTCCTGCCGGATCCCAATCTGACACCACCTGGAAACGCTTCTCATTGCCGGTGTCGTAGTTGGTGAAGGAACTTGACGCTGCAATCAGTTCTTGCTCCGGCGACTGATCAGGCACGCTGGCATCCGGCGTGATGACGCAAGCATCCGTGTCGATCATTTCAGTCACCGGAGCAGTCTAGCCTTCCCCTAACGAACACTTGTTCGCCCTCGTTTTCGTTGTTCAACCGTTGAGCGCAACGCGCAGCGTGGCGATGGCATAACCATCCATCTCGATGACAGTGAAGTCGCCGAGGGCGGTGCGGACGCTGTCGCCTGCCGCTGGGATCTCGTCAAGCGCATCAATGACATATCCGGCGACGGTCTGCCAATCTCCCTCGGGCATCGCAACACCAGTGCTGTCCTCAAACTGGTCAGGCCGCAGGGTGCCATTGACTCGCCAGCTACCGTCCGCGTTCTGGGCGCAGTCATTGAGTCGGTCGTCGGATTCATCATCGAAGTCGCCGATCAGCTCCTCGAAAACATCTTCCAATGTGACAAGACCAACGACCACGCCGTGCTCGTCAACTGCGACCGAAATGTGCTTGCGCTCGGAGCGCATCTCGACGAGCAGGTCCTCGAGCCGATGATGCTCTGGAGTGACCATGAGCGGACGGATCATCGATCGCGCCGAGGTGGTCTCCCACACACCGTTCTCAAGGCGCAAGAGATCCTTGGCGTGAATGAACCCGAGGCAGTGATCGAGATCGTTTTCATGAATCACAATGCGGGTTCTACCCGTGCGATGCGCCTCGGCGGCAACCTCGGCAGCAGTTGCTTCCGCTGGCATCGACACTATGTCGCGCCGCACCGTCATCGCGTCTGCGGCAGTCAGACCCGACAGTTCAAGCGATCGCGTCAGCAGTTGATGATCCTCCGCCTTGATATCGCCGTGACCTGCCGACTCGTCGAGAAGGAGGATGAGGTCCGTCGGCGAGTGTGCCATCGCCCGTTCGTCTTGCGGTTCAACACCGACCAATCGAACGACAACGTTTGCAACAGAGTTCAGGAACCAGATAATCGGCTGGAAGACACGGACGAATGTCCTAAACGGCCGAGCTAGAAGAAGAGATGAGCGTTCTGGATCAGAAATTGCCCACGACTTCGGAGCCATCTCACCAACGACCATATGCAAGAAGACAACCAACGACAGGCCGAGCGTGAACCCGATCACATGTAACGCAGTCTCTGACAAGGAGATCAACTCTCCGAGCACCGCTTCGACAATGTGCGCAATAGCGGGTTCGGCCACAGCTCCTAAACCAAGCGAGCACATCGTGATTCCAAGTTGCGCACCGGCGAGCATCAGTGTGAGCTCGCGGATACCGGCCAACGCAGACACCGCACGCTTATCACCTTCTGCGGCAAGCTGCTCGATGCGTGAGCGGCGTGCTGCCAACAGTGCGAACTCAGCAGCAACGAAGAAACCATTGAGCGTCAGCAGCACAGCAGCCAAACCGAGAGCACCCCACTGCACCCTGAAGGCCGACTCCGCAACTTCCGCGGCAATCATCGATCGTCCTTCGGCGAGGTGTCGTCATAAAGATTAGAGATGCCGTCACCGCGGTCGCTGTTGTGCACAACGCCCGCCTTAGGGTCGCGCCGAAGCAACATTTGCGTGATAGCAAACTCCTCGACTTCGAGAACCTCAAGGCGAATTCCATCGACAACGACGGCGTCGCCGACCTCACCGATTCGCTCAAGTCTCTCGAGCATGAGGCCCGCCACAGTGTCGTATTCGCCGTCTGGCAGGGAAAATCCGGTGTAGCGCTCGATCTCATCAGGACGCGACGTCGCAGCGATTGACCAGACCGCTGGTTCAACTTCGACGTACTCCCTCAGCACGGCTGGGTCGTACTCATCTTCGATTTCGCCGACGAGTTCTTCAACGAGATCTTCGAGCGTCACAACACCGGCGGGCGCACCGTACTCATCGATGACCACAGCCATCTCCGTCGAGTGCGACTGCAGATCCCGCAGCACGACGTTCAATCCGGCAGCCTCAGGAACGACCAGGACGTCGTGCAACAGTTCTCCGATCGGAGTTTCGTCATATGAATCTCGCGCTACCCCAAGGAGATCCTTTGCATGCACGAGGCCCGAGACCTTGCCGTCGTCATCAACGACCGGGAACCGGGAGTGATGCGACGCCATCCGGTCGCGGAGGTCAGCTGCGGTTGCATCTGCATCAATTGTCACGACTCGGTTCCATGGGACCATCGCATCCGATGCTTCAAGATCCCCAAAGTCGATGGCGCGCTCGAGCAACGATGCTTGCGACCCGGTGAGCTGGCCACTTTCAGCAGATGAGTCGACAATAAAGTCCAGCTCATCAGTTGACACGGACCCGTGGAGCTCCTCGACCGGTTGGATACCGAGCATTCGGAGCAAACGGTTAGCCGAACCATCGAATAATTTGATCAGTGGGCTGGTAACACGCATGAAGACAAGCGTTGATCCGGCCAGGCTCCGAGCGACAGGCTCGGGCTTAGCGATAGCGAGGTTCTTGGGTGCCAGTTCACCGAAGACCATCTGCGCGACCGTTGCGAAGACGAAGGCCAACACTAGGGCGATGCCAACGCGTGCCGATTCGCCGACCCCGATCGCTTCGAGGACCGGACGAAGGGCACCTGCAATTGCGGGTTCCGCTATGAAACCCAAAACCAGCGACGTCACCGTGATGCCCAGCTGTGCGCCCGACAGCATGAAGCTCAGGCGTTTGTGTACCTGAAGCGCTCGCTTGGACTTGCGGTCACCGCGATCAGCAGCTTCGACGAACTTGGTGCGCCGAGAAGCAACATACGCGAACTCAGCAGCAACGAAGTATCCGTTGGCGGCAATCAACAACACGGCGCCCACCAGCCCAAGAGCGATGGTCATCAGTGCAGTGAACCCGGACTGGGAGGGTGCTGAGCAGCAGTCGAGCAGCTACCCAGGCTGGGTTGGTCTTCGTCGGACATGAGTAAAAGAATGTTATCCAATGTGAGAGCACGCTCCGTCGTCCAATGCACCGCCATCGTTTTCAGACAACTCGGGCACAGACGCCACGCAACCGGAAAAGACGGACTATGTTGCGCTATATGTCCACATTTTATGACCTCGAAATGACGTCGATTACCGGCGAACAGGTGACCTTCGACCAGTACAAGAACACTTTCGCACTGATCGTCAACGTCGCAAGCGCTTGAGGCTTGACGCCTCAGTACGCAGGTCTGCGTACGCTTCATAACGATAAC
>PASB01000038.1 GCA_002711735.1 Ilumatobacter sp. | reverse complement strand
CGACGTCATTGATTGCGAACCAGCTCGACCCGAGCACAGTCAGAACACCGAGGAGAATGAGAGCGCCGATAGCGATGAGACCCACCCACTTGATTCGCTTGCGGTTTGCGGCTCGGTTGACCCCTATTCGCCTCTCGCGGAGACGTGGCTCGATTCCTGGCGTGGTTGCGTCCTTGACACCGATAGCGTCGCCGGTCCCATCGTCATCAATGAAGACGGTGCCCGGATCACCGCCATCGAAGTCGCCATCGAGATAGACAGCATCAGGCAGGACGTCGTCACCGCCGATCGCAATGGTCGTTCGNTCNGGTGNAGGTCCTCNGCTGGTGAAAACGGCGTTGNGGACTTCGTTTCCNTGGTCGGCACGCTCTGCTGNTTCGACAACGGGCGCCACTTCTATNGTCCAGTCGTCGGCCTCGTCGCCCAAACGAATGGTTTTTCGCTCCGACACATCCATAGCCCGCTTGATCTCGGGCAGNCCGTCTCCATCAGCGATTACGGCCAATGGCTTCACGGACTCACCGCCTTCTGCATGAATGAGCTCGCCAACTGTTTCATCGGGGAGCCCACTGTGCGGATCGACCTCGGCCTGTTCCGTGCTGTCATCCTCGGCGATCATGGCCGCATTGTCATCAGGGGCTACTTTCTGGCCCTCTTTCTGATGGTCCGCTGCACCAAACGCCCGAGACAACTCGTCAAGTACAGAGTCCTCAGTGCTCACTCGTTTGCTTGATGGCGCCGGTTCGCCGTTGCTATTTTCGTCAGATTTTTTGCGTCCNAACATCAGAACTCGTCCTCGAAACCGATTAACCTAANTTCGCTGCGTAGCCTCCAGCCCGAAAAAGCTTCCACCCGGTCGCGGACAAGACACATGAGCGCGCGTACGTCATCGGCGCTGCCGTTCTCGTCGGCCTGGATGAAGTTGGCATGCTTTTCCGACACGGTTGCCGANCCGTACCGAAAGCCACGGAGGCCGGCGCTGTCAATCAACTCGCCACAGGTCACTTCGCCGGGTACCGGGTTGACAAACACCGATCCGGCATTCTGCCCACCTGGCTGATTTGCCCGGCGCCACTGCACGATTTCGCTGAGTTCGTCCTCAGCGGCTTCTCGACTGCCGGGTGCGAGCTGCAGAGTTGCGTCGATGACCAACTGGGTCGACAAGAGCCCGCTGCCGCGGAAACGTAACCCGAGTTGTTCGACATCCATGGACTGCACCATGTCACTGTTTGGATCATCAGCGAGGTCAGCCAGCGTGATCGAGGCGAGCGACTCCGACATATCCGATCCATGTCCACCTGCATTCATTCGCACAGCGCCCCCAACCGAACCAGGAACGCCAACCGCCCACTCAAATCCAGTCAAGCCAGCCGAGGCGATCCGACGCGCTAAAACTGGAAGGAGAACACCACTTCCTGCCTTCACCGTTGAAGTCCTAATGTCGATCTCGATGTCGCTGCAGATATCTGCAATTGAAAGAGCAATCCCGCGGAACCCGGCGTCAGCAACGAGCAAATTTGACCCACGCCCAATNACCAGCAGAGGAAGTCCAGAGACCTGGAGCGCTGCGGCGACGGTTCGGACCTGGTCTCGCGCCGTGAGCCGAACGAACAGATCGGCTGCGCCGCCCACGCGATACGTAGTCATGGGGCTGATCGACACGTCCCGCGTCGCTAACGGCCCTAACAACTCCGCAGCGATCGCAAGCGCCTGAGCATGTTCCGATTCCACGTTAGGCCGATCTTCGGGCATCAAGGACTTCTGACGGGAACGATGCGATATCGCCGCATCCCATCGAGATCACAACATCGCCGGATCGGGCTTCACCGGCAATGAACGACACCAAGTCGGAGCGGCTTGGAAGCCAGANAACACGGCTGGCCGGATGCGCCTCAGTGACAGCGTTGACGATTAACTTGCCGGTGATCCCCGGGATAGGCGTCGTTCCCGAAGCGAAAATATCGGTGAGGGCAACGAGATCAGCCTGGCCGAATGCGTCGGCATAGTCACGCCAAATCTCTGAGATGCGGTTGAAGCGATTCGGTTGAAAGACAGCGATGACACGATTCCAGCCGTCGCCGCTCTCGCGCGCTCCTGTCAGGACCGAATCGATTTCAGTCGGCAGATGGGCGTAGTCGTCAACGAAGGTTGCGCCTCCATCGACGCCGCGGACGTCAAANCGTCGGGCCACCCCACCGAACTTGGCCANGGCTGCGGCAATGTCGGCGAACTCAACGCCAATCTNCAAGGCCATTGCGGCCGCCGCTAGAGCATTGCGNACGTTGTAAATCCCGCGCATCGGCAGATGGATTGAACCNAGCNGGTTCGNACCGTGTGCTGAGCGCCGCTTGANGTCGAACTTGAATGATCCGTTGGCAGCCTCAATGTTGACAGCACGAACGTCTGCNTCGCTGCTGAGACCGAACGTGATGGCGCCGTGTNGATCGCCNAGCCGACGGGTTACGTCGTCGTCAGCATTGATGATTTTCGGTCCAGTGATTTGCGCGAGGTACTGATCAAAACTGTCGACAATGCCATCGAAGCTGCCGTAGTAGTCGAGATGGTCGGTCTCNATNTTCGTGATAATCGTGCCGTGCAACGGCAGCTCCAGGTGTGTGCCATCGCTTTCGTCGGCTTCGACAACGAGCCACTCTCCGCTCGACCANTGTGCACCCGTACCGACGTCGGTGACATCACCTCCAACGATGAAGCTTGGCCGCAGGCGAGCTTCGGCCAGCATCAGCATCAGCATCGACGTGGTCGTGGTCTTACCATGCGTTCCTGCGACGGCTAGCGACTTCGCCTGAGCGCAGATCGAGGCCAGCATGCCAGCGCGTCGAAGAATGGTGACGCCTGCGAGACGAGCTTCGTCAAGTTCAATGTTGTGCGCCGGGATGGCGGTCGACGCGGTGACGGCATCAACACCGTGAACGTATTTGCGATCGTGACCTACGTGTACTTGCGCTCGCGCTGCACGAACTCGTTCAAGAACAGGGTGTTCACGCAGGTCGCTGCCGGACACGTCGTGTCCCATTTCGGCAAGCGCGATTGCAATTGCACTCATACCTGGTCCGCCAATACCGACGACGTGAAGGCGGTGCGGTATCGAAAGATCAAGCGGCGGGGTAGGCATCACGATTGACGAGATGTTAGAGCGACGCGCTCAATCAATGCTGCCAATGCGCCAGATCGATGGACGTCACCCAGCAGCCTGGNCCGAGCACTCAGTTGAGAGAGCTCTGCTGGGTCGTTGCGCAGCCGGGAAATAGTATCTGTGAGTCCAATTCCAGGCTGATCCAAGTCCTGCTCGGCGAGCAGAACTGCGCCGCCCTGCCCGCTGAGCCATTCGACGTTGCCAGTCTGGTGATCGTCAGTCGCATTCGGCCACGGCACCAGGATCGCCGGCGTTCCGGTGACAGCAACTTCGTGCACTGTGCTGGCGCCGCCGCGTCCAACTAGTAGGTCGACGGCCGCATAGACCAACGGCATTTCATCTTCGTATCCGACTAGTTGGTGGAGCACGCCCGTCCCGTCGAGAGCGCCGCTGCCGACTTGATCAATCCCGTCCAGAAAGCGATCCCCAGCCACTTGCCGGACCGCAAGCTGGCCATCGTCAGAGTGCTGTTGTANNTAATCAGCCACCGCACCATTCAANATNCCGGANCCCTGCGACCCCCCAAGAATTGCGACAACGAAGCGNTCATCGGGAAGCCCCAGACGGGCACGTGCGGCTGCCCGGCCAGTCTCTCGATCNACATCCAAGATCGCCTGACGCACTGGCGCGCCNGTGACCTCGGCTCGCTGGAGCGGCGANTTCTCAAACGCAACAGCGCATGCCGCCGCACGGCGCGCAGACAATCTGCTGGCTTGCCCAGGCGTCCGATCATAGGAGACCACGACAACGGGTACCCTGAGGCGGCGCGCGGCCAACACCGACGGCAAACTGGCGTATCCGCCGACCGACACGACAACAGCTGGACGACTGGCACGAAGGTCCTTGATTGCCTGACGGGTGCTGCGGATCATCTTCGGGACGAAGCCAAGATTGCGGCGGGGAACACTGCGCTGAAATCCAATCACATCATAAAACCGGTGCGGGAAGGGGGTGCCAGGCAGTAGCCGAGTCTCAATCCCGCGTTCGCACCCCGCATAAACAATGCTCGATGGATCATGTCCCCGAGACGCCAGTGCCTCAGCGACAGCAAGCGCAGGGAGGACGTGGCCGGCCGTTCCTCCGCCCGTGACGACAGCGAACGTAGACCTCAGCGATTCGGGCATCAGCGACGAGGCGCCCGTCGAGCGACACTTAGCAATAATCCGGCAGCAAACATGCTGACGAAGAGCGAACTTCCACCGGCGGAGAAGAAGGGCAAAGTCAAACCGGTGACAGGCATCAAACCCGTCACCCCACCCAGGTTGACGATCGCTTGCACGCCGAACCAGGCCGAAATGCCGCCGGCCAGAAGCATTCCGAAACGGTCAGGAGCAGCCAGGGCCGTTTGCACACCAAAAGCTACGAGCACAATGAAGCCGCCAACCACTGCCACTGCTCCGATCATGCCGAGTTCGTCTGCGATGATCGAAAAGATGAAGTCACTGTGCGCGTACGGGAGGAAACCGGTCTTAGCTCGGCTGCCGCCGATTCCGGACCCGGTGAGGCCACCGTTCGCAATGCTGACCAGTCCTTGATACACCTGATACGACTCAAACTCTTTGTGCGCTTCGATATCGGTGAAGGCCGTGAATCGACTAAGTCGCCGTGGGCTGGACACGACAAAGATCAGCGCACCGGCGATCGACACGAGCCCCAACATCGAGATTTGACGCATCGGCAGACCAGCAATCCAAGCGACGCTCAGCACGATTGCACCGATCACGATGGCCGATCCAAGGTCGCCCTGCGCCAGGCACAGCGCCGCTGCGATTGCAGCGATAGCAGCCACGGGAAGCACGGTTCGAGCGAGGTCTGCCATCCCACGCTCGCGGCGGGTCAGTAGGTCTGCAGCGACGATGACTACTACAAGTTTGAGGAACTCAGACGGCTGCATCGAGAACCCACCGAAACGGATCCACGAACGAGCGCCGTTAATACTGACGCCGAGACCCGGCGCAAAGGGCACTAACATCGCTCCCACGCCGAGCACCGCGAGGGGGATCGCAAGCCGACGCCACACCGTGTACGGCACCTGCGTCGCAATGATCATGCCGACGAGACCAAATCCCGCCCACATCGCCTGCCGCCCGAAGACGGCATAAGGGGAGTTGCCGACGTTGACCTGGGTGATTGCCGATGCGGAAAGCACCATCACAAGGCCGAGCATCACGAACACTGCGACGATGCCCGCAATGACATAGAAGGTACCCGGTGGCGGGCCAAGCTTCGGTCGAGTCCTCCAGGCTGACTTCGTTACGTGCCGGGCCGGTTGCAACAACGGCCGGCGGCGTCCAACATCAGTTGTTGAGCGTGGGGACTTCACACGCTGGGCTGCTCGCACTGGCGCCGTGGACGCAGTCCGGCGTTCCAGCGCCGCCCGACGGCGGTCGGCAACGGTAAGTGTGGATGTCATGCAGAGACCTCCTGCGAAAGAGCGGTGACCAAGCAGCGAAAAGTGTCGCCACGCACTTCGAAATTTTCAAACTGATCAAGGCTGGCACACCCCGGGGAAAGCAGAACGACATCGCCATCGCTGGCCCACTCAGCCGCCTGGGCAACAGCGCTTTCGAGCGTCTGCACATCGACAACCCGCTCGGCTTTGACACCTGCTGCGATGAACATTTCGACGATGTTGGGCCCTGTCACACCCAGTCCAAGCACTCCTTCAAAGCGTTCGGGTTCCGCTGCCATCGACGACAAGGCAACTCCCTTATCCGCTCCTCCCGCAATCAACACGATCCGCTCAAACGACCTGATTGCTGCGGCTGCAGCATGCGGCGTCGTAGCTTTGGAGTCGTTGTACCAATCGATCCCGTTGATCGTCGCAATGTGTTCCAGTCGGTGCGGCGGGCCGACGAACGTTGCCAGACCACCGGCAATAGCTGGAGCGTCGGCGAGGCCGGTCTCAAGCACCAACGCCGACGCGGCCAACGCGTTAGTCACATCATGAGGCAGCCGTCGTCGAAGCGATGCCAGAGGAGCGATGTTGCCATTGGGCCCGATCAGTACTGCATTCTCGACTCGGTAGTCCGCAGTCGGGCCGCCGAAACTGCACTGTCGTCCTGGGGCTTTGGCCAGCTGAGCCATCACAATGGGATCCTCGGCGAAGCCAATTGCAACGTCATTAGCGCTCTGATTCGCGAAGACCTGCGCCTTGGCGGCCTCGTACGTGCGCATGGATCGGTGCCAGTTCAGGTGATCTGGTTGCAAATTAAGCCATGCCGCAGCATTGGCTCGGAACGTCGGGGTCCAAGCGAGGCGAAAGCTGCTGCACTCGACAACGAAAGCGTCGTACAGCTCGTTACCGGCTTCGTCAATAGCCTCAATAGCGTCAACAAGCGGCGTGTCGGTGTTTCCTGCTTCGATCGAGCGTATGCCGGCTGCTCCAAGCAGGTGCACGACGAGCTGCGTCGTTGTGGTCTTGCCATCGGTTGCAGTGACTGCAAGCATCGGGCGGGGTCCGCCCGCACGTTGCTGCTCCCAACGGTAAGCCAGTTCAATCTCCGAAACGGTCTCGATGCTGCGGGCGAGCGCCGCTTCAATGATGGGATGCGTCTCAGGCACACCGGGTGNCGGGCAGAGCATCGTGCANCCCTCAAGGAGTTCATCGACGGATCGAACCGAGGAATCGATCAGATCCACTCCCAGTTCAATGGCAGTCGNAAGGCGTTCCGGGGTGATCGAGTCGTCGGCGNCAATGACGTCATACCCGTGACGCAACAACGCGCGNACGGTCGACTTTCCTGCGACGGCGAGGCCATACACCAGCGCCTTAGGAAAGTNNTCANGAAGTNGNGTCATGGAACTCAGAGGCCGCCTGCAACGTTGGTGAAGTCNGCGATGAAGATCGCAACNGCCGTGGCGATCGAGATGCCGGANANGAGCCAGAAGCGAATNATTACCGTAGTTTCGGGCCAACCAATTAACTCGAAGTGATGGTGGATCGGCGACATNCGGAAGAGCCGTTTGGTGCGNCCTGANGCCTTAAACACGATCATCTGAATCGCCACCGATCCCGCTTCCATCACGTTGATCCCACAGATCAGAATGATCAGGAGCATCGTGTTGGTGGTCAGGGCCAAAAAAGCGAGCGCCGACCCGATAGCCAAGGCTCCAACGTCGCCCATAAAGATGCGCGCCGGTGCTGCATTCCACCAAAGAAAGCCGAGACAACCGCCAGCGAACGCAGCGGCAAACACGCCCATATCAAGCGGATTGACTGCTCCGGAGTAGACGTCAGGGTTACGGAACAGCCAGTATCCGATTAGGGCAAACGCTCCGAAGCCCATTAGCGCCGAACCAGCGGCGAGGCCGTCGAGACCATCAGTGACATTTACTGCGTTGGTCGTTGCCCAGATAATCGCTCCGGCGAAGAGCACCCACACGATTGTGGGTACCTCTACGCCGATCTCTGGCCGGGTAATCGAGATCGTCTCGGAAATTCCGGTACCGATGACGAGAAACCACGCCATGACGAAGCTGGCAAACATGGTGATGTAGTTCTTCTGCTTCCAGAAAATGCCACGGTTATGCCGCTTACGAACCTTGATGTAATCATCAAGGAAGCCCATGACAGCAAGGAAGAGCACGCCGCCCCAAACGATCATTGTCTGATTGGAGAATGCAAGGTCTCGGACATGGGCGACAACCCAGCCGACAAATGCGGCCACAACGATTGCAATTCCGCCCATCGTGGGCGTGCCTTGCTTCACCATGTGATGTTCAGGCCCGTGATCCTCTTTTCCAAGGATCGGCTGGCCCTGTCCGCGAGTCTGAAAAAAGACGATGAGGTACCGGGTGCCGAAGAGCGAGACAAGTGTCGACACCGCAGTGGCGATCATGATGGCGATCACAAGAGATCCATGCTTTCTGGGGTTGTTATGTCTAAGAACGAACGGGCAACGGCCCGGTCGTCGAACGCCACGACATTGCCGCCGAGGTCCTGTGTTAGTTCGTGCCCCTTGCCCGCAATGACGACTATGTCGCCCGAGTGAGCTGCGCCCAGGGCAATACCGATCGCNAGGCGCCGGTCAGGTTGAGAGACAACGCGATCACGGAAGCGGTCGTCGACACCCTCGGTAATGTCATTGATGATCGAGATCGGGTTTTCGGTGCGCGGATTGTCAGAAGTGATGATCACCCGATCTGCTCCTGCCACCGCAGCTGCACCCATTGCNGGGCGCTTGGCACGATCCCGATCACCTCCNCAGCCGAACACGACGATCACCGCTGCGTCGGTCGCGACAACCGAACGAGCTGCGGCTAATACTTCGGCNAGCCCATCAGGGGTATGGGCNTAGTCGACGACTACCGAGAAAGNTGCCTGACTGTTATCCGACGGGCCGATGCTCTCGAAGCGGCCCGGGACAACCGGGAGACGGCTCAGCGCCGATACTGCGATTGCCGGCTCAACGCCTAATGCCACTGCTGATTCGAGAGCAGCCAGCGAGTTTGAGACATTGAAGTCACCGCCNATTGCAACCGANACGTCANNACCACGCCACCGGTAATCGATTGTGTTGGCGGACACNCGGACATTGCAGAGACTAGAGATACTGAAAGGGATCACAGTGATGTCCTCATCGCTGGACGCAATCACATCGATCAGAAGTCGGCCATGCGTGTCATCTGCGTTGATCAGAGCAAGCGACGCGAACTCCGACCGAAATAGCGACGCCTTGGCTCTAAAGTACGCCTCAGGGGTTCCGTGCAGGTCAAGGTGATCGTGTCCCAAGTTGGTAAAGACGATCGCATCAAAGCACGTACCATCGACACGATGGAGCGCAAGCGCGTGCGACGAGACTTCGAGCACCGCAGCCTGTCGGCCCTCTGCCACAAAGTTCGCAAGCGTCGACTGCAGCTCCGGCGCTTCGGGTGTAGTGCGAAGACCGTGCAGCGTCCCGATACGTCCCGTCGCCCAATGATTTGCTTCGAAAATTGCAGCGAGCATCGCACAAACCGTGGTCTTGCCGTTAGTGCCTGTCACGCCGACAGTTCTCAGCGTGGCTGATGGCTCACCTGCAACAAGCGCACTGACTGGACCCAACCGTCGCCGAACACTGTCGACGACGATCTGTGGCACGCCCAGCAAGTCGGGTTGCGTCAATTCTTGCTCAACCAACAGCGCAGTGGCGCCAGCCTCAACTGCGGATCGGGCGAAGTCGTGTCCGTCCGCCAGATCGCCGACGAGGCAAGCAAACAACGCGCCAGCCTGGACCTGTCGCGAGTCATGCGTAACGGAAGTGACAACTACTGCAGCGGCGGCAGAGCTAGCAGGAACGATCACCGCATCTGCTGACTCCAGCAAAGCAATGATGCGACCGACTTCGGTCATTCCTGACATCCCATGCTGCCTGGTGCAGGCTGGATTCCCAGCTCGTGGATGAGCGTGGGGGCTAGGGCGGCGAAGACCGGCGCTGCAGCAGTGCCACCGAAACGATCATTTGTGCCTGCCGGCGGTTCATCGACGGAGACGAGCACGGTGACTTGCGGGTCGTCAGCCGGAAAGAATCCGACAAAGCTGGCATAGTAAATCCGCTGACCCTGCTCGTTGTAGTACGTCCCGTTTGGTGCCGCCTTGAACGCTGTTCCAGTCTTGCCCGCAATGGGCAAGTTGTCGACCTGCGCTCGCGTTGCAGTGCCCTCACACACGACTCGCTGCATCATGGCGGCGGTTTGGCTTGCAGCTTGTTCAGACACAACCCGTCGACTTGGGGCATCCGGAGCCGAGGTCTGCGCTCCATCAGGTCCCACAACTGCGCGCACAAGCTTAGGTGCTACATAGATNCCGTCATTGGCGATGACNTTGACCGCTGCCGCTAGNTGGAGTGAAGTGCTCGAGACACCCTGTCCGTAGGACACCGTCACCCGCTCGGACCCCCAAAGTTCATCTGGCTCTTTAAGGATGCCGTCCGACTCTCCGGGGAAGTCCAGCGCCGTTCTTTCACCGAGGCCGAAGTCCGTCATGTATTTGTGGTGTTCGTATCGTCCTAGAGCTTGCTGCACCATAATCGTGCCGATGTTCGACGACTCAGTGAGGATGTCAGAAACAGTGAGATCGAGGTCAGGGTGCTCGTGGCTGTCTTTGAGTAAGTCGTCTGCGTACTGCTTGCGCCAAGGCACAGTGAATGTCGTGTCGGGCGTGACCGCTCCAGCATCAAGCGCGCCGGCCACAGTAATAACCTTCGCAACCGAACCGGGCTCATACGCATCGACAGCTGCGAAGTTTCCGTTGGTAACTGCGTAGCCACCCGTGTCGTCGTCGCGCCGGACCGAGGCCATGCCGAGAACCTCACCCGTTGGCGTGTCCAATGCGATGACAGTGCCCCCCTTCGCCCCAATACGTTCGAGCTGGGCGAGCAGCACCTGCTCGGTGGAGAATTGAATCGAGCGATCGAGAGTGAGGACAAGGTCATCTCCGTCGACCGGCGCCTGAGTAATNGACTCCGAGCCGGCAATTGTGCGCTGCCTGGGGTCCACTTCGCGNGTCATCGAGCCNCTCGTTCCGGTCAGAACGTCCTCGTATTGTTTCTCAAGCCCAGCAATGCCCTCGCCGTCGATGTTGGTTCGCCCAAGCACACTTCGACCCGTGTCGCCACCTGGCATCTCTCGACGCGATTCGTCGTCAACATTGACACCTGCGTGGCCCAGGTCATGAATGAACTGTCCAATGTTGGCGTCGATCTGCCGAGCGACGTAGACAAATCCACGTTCTTTGCGAGCAATTTCATCGAGGAGATCAGCGCGTTTCTCATCAGAAAGCTNAAGCAGGTTGTCGAGGTCATTGATGACCGNAGCTCCGTCAACGATGAGCTTTGGNTTGATCGAGATNGATGCGGCTGGCACGGACATCGCAAGTTCGTTGCCATGACGATCGAACATCGTTCCGCGTTGGGCCGGCAGCGAGTAAGACCGCGTCCACTGATCAGCACCGGCAGACCGCAGGCTGTCGGCTTCTTTAGTTTGCAAGTATCCGACACGAGCGATGATGCCACACAAGATCAACGCAATAGCCGCCAGCGTCAGACGCAGTCGACGTTGCGGCCGGCCGACACCACGCTCAGCCGCCCGCAGGTCTGGCTTAGGGGCACGAACGTTCCGCCGTGACCTTTGCTGAGATCGTTTTGATGCCCGAGGCGACGGGCTGGGTCTCGTGCGTTGGCGCGGCCCGACCGGCGAGCGCTGGAGCTCTCGTTGAGCGCGTTCCNCTGTCCGTTTGGTTGCACGACTTTTCGCTTGCGCTGGAGCANCACGTTTCGATGCGACCGGGCCAGACGCAACTCTCCGCGACGACGAGCGACGAGTTGATGAATGAGTACCTCGAATAGCAAGACCGTGTGTGCGAGTCGCCATGCTTAGACGCCCCTAGGGCTGACCCGCTGAGACGCGCTTGACATCACTGAACTGTTCGAGTGGGTCAGTGTCAATGATGACATCGCGCGACTGATCGTCGACAATGCCGGCTGCAGCAAGTTGTTGCGCGAGCTGCCAGGGATCGAGTTCGACAAACGTGCCGGTGTCGCCGGGGTTCATACCAAGATCACCTGCAGCGGCGGCAAGGCGAACCGGAGAGCGCAGTTCAGCGCGCCGATGACGAAGTTCGTCGAACCGCTCACGCTCTTCGTTAACAGATCGCTCGAGAACGCCGATGCGAATCTGCCGCTCGGCGAGTTGCGTGTGGAAGACCGCCGCAGCCAGCATGCCAACGAGGATCACGAGCAGCGCGAAACTTCCCAACACAGCTGGCCAGCGGCGGCGCGGCGCAGGCGACAGCTTCAGGGAAGCGCTTCGCCTAGCGGGCTCCGCCGTCCGCTGAGCACTCTCCGTGCTGCTCCGCAGGGGAACCGCCATCAGACCGTTCCCTCCGATTGGCCATCTGACTTGCGGACTGTTTCAATCCGTTCGACAACGCGGAGGCGGGCCGAAGCTGCTCGACGATTCGACGAACACTCGTCGTCGGATGCACGCTTCGGTACGCCGCGCACGATCCGCACGGTCTGGACAGCACCGCAAACACACGGCAGGTCGTACGGACAGCCACACGCACCGGCAGCAACAGCAAATCGCTCCTTGACGATGCGATCTTCACCTGAGTGATACGACAGCACTACGACTCGTCCACCTGGAACAGTGGCCTCAACAGCTTGATCGAGTGCGTCGGGCAGAACATCAAGCTCTCCGTTGACCTCAATGCGGATGGCCTGGAATGTGCGTTTCGCAGGGTGGCCGCCACTTCGGCGAGCGGGCGCTGGAATGGCGCTTGTGACGACCTCCGCTAAATGGGAGGTCGTGGCGATAGGGCGAGCAGCAACGATTGCTGCTGCGATTCGGCGAGCAAATTTCTCATCACCGTACTTCTTGATGAGCCGAGAAAGTTCTTGCTCGCCGTACCCGTTCACGACGTCAGACGCAGACCATTGCTGTTCGCTGTTCATCCGCATGTCGAGCGGGCCGTCATTTCGATACGAGAACCCACGATCACCTCGATCAAGCTGAGGTGACGAGACACCAAGGTCGAAGAGTGCGCCACTAATCCCGGTAATCTCGTGGTCTGCCAGGGCTTTGTCGAGCTCATCGAAACGACAATGGCTGGTCCTGAACCGCTCCCGTTGAGCCTTGAGGCGCTCAATCGCTGCTCTGAGCGCGTCGGAGTCCTGGTCGATGCCGAGCACGTCTAAATGAGGGTGGGCCCCGAGAATCGACCCAGCATGCCCTCCACCACCAAGGGTGGCATCCACGAGCGTGCCCGCCGGGACGTCAGCGAAGAGGTCGGTTATCTCCGCCAACATGACGGGGCGGTGTTCGAAATCGTTCGCAGCTGCCGTAGCGCTCATGACGCGTCACCGGTGAGTTCGTTACTTCCGTTGTCGCGGTGTCTTGCATATGCGAGAGGTTCCCAGATCTCGACATGGTCAAGGTCGCCGAGCACGATGATGGCTGACTGCGGATGGATTCCGGCGAATGTGCGAAGTTCTGGAGAAAGAGTGACGCGACCCTGTTTGTCGATCGATGCTTCACTCGCCGAGGCAGCAAACGCTCGCTGCCGGTCTCGTGTCGCTTCGCCGCGTTTGACACGGGCGATCATGTCCATCGCTTCATCTTTAAAAGAGTCGACACTTCGAATGCTGACGCAACCATCCTCGCCAGAAAAGAGATAGCACAAATCTCCAAGGGGATGCCTGAAGGTCGGCGGCAGCGCCACTCGTCCTCGATCGTCGAGCTGTCGCTCGTGCACCCCGACAAACACCGGTTGCATCTCGTTCCTGCCATCTCCCCCGGGACGGGCCTGTCACTGCCGGCGAACGAGAGAGATCTCGCCGGTGCGCCCCATTCTGTCTCCATTTGCCCCCATCGTCAACCATATTCCCCCATATTTTCCCACGAAGACCCAATGACGCCCTCTCCACCCCCGCAATCCGCCAGATTCCAGACAGGGGATTCTGGCCCTTCCAACCGATTAGTCAGGTCCGTACCGTTCGATCAATGAACTCCGCTGCGCACCCGACCCCGCAGCTTCTGCGCAAGGGATCGCTTAACGACGTCCAAGCAGTAATCCCTGCGACCTGCTACGAGAGGTCCAACACTAAAGCGTGGCTAACTCTTGCGCAGGGCGCATTTCTATACATTGCTCCATTCACGCTGCTCGTGCGGACAACTCAATGGTGGGCGGTCCTCCTTCTTTGGTTGGCCGTGGGCCTCGCCATCGCTGGCCTCTTCGTACTTGGCCACGACGCTTCTCATGGCGCACTCTTCGACTCGAAACGGATGAATCGATTCGTCGCCCGTAGCTGTATGGCACCAAGCGCTCACGTCGAAGCCGCATGGAACCTCGGCCACAATCGCATTCACCACGGCTACACCACTCGTGAAGGATTCGATTTCGTGTGGCACCCCACTACCGTCGAACAATTCGCACAAATGAGTACACCGGGTCGACTACGTCATCGCTTTGAATGGTCTTTCCTGGGCTCAGGCGCGTACTACCTCCGTGTGGTGTGGTGGGGAAAAATGTGGCGTTTTGCTGCAGCTGGCAGGCACCGCAGCGCAATTCGACGAGACAAGTTCACGTTGGGGTTCGCACTAGCGCTTACCTTGGCGGTCCCCGCCATCTTTGGGGTGATGCAAGATGGACTCCTTGGAGGCATCTGGCTAACAACCAAGTTGGTGGTTGTCCCATTTCTGTTCTTCGTCCACATCATAGGGTGGACTGTTTACATTCACC
>PASB01000042.1 GCA_002711735.1 Ilumatobacter sp. | reverse complement strand
AAAGTCCCTGCGTATCGGTGTCGGGCTGACAGGATTTGAACCTGCGACCCCTTGTCCCCCAGACAAGTGCGCTACCAAGCTGCGCCACAGCCCGTGGCAATCTGACCCACTGAGTGGCGGGTCTGGTGAGGTACTGAAGCACGATTCTACCGTCCCGATTCGCCTGTTAGTGCACTTGCAACACTCAGTAGCCCCGTCTTCCACGCCCGCCCATAGCTGCTCAACGCCCTCTCGGTGCGGCATGTCCGCCCACCCGTACATGACGTTTCAGCGGAACTCGCCCCCTTCGGCGTTCACCCCTGAACTCCGCTCCAAAGGCCCAAACTAAGTTAAGGCGATGGGTACGATTATTCAGATTGATTGTCCAGGCTGCGGACTTTCGGAAATGGAGTTCGTCGGAGTCGGAATGATGGGGAAAGGGACGGCCCTCGTAGTTTGCGAACGCTGCCAGCGCTTCGTCCGCAAACAGCTCCCCGACTTTCAGGTCCCTCAACCCGGAGCCGCCTATCAGTGCCCGTACTGCCGGCAGACAGCAGTCGAGGTCACGTCCGAGAGCACCGAATCCGTGCCGTGCCCGCAATGCCGGACAACACTCTCAATATTGGAAATGGGTAGCTGGGACTAGCAAGCCGTTGGAAGGCGCCCGTCGCATCCGCCGCAGAGACAGAGGGCTTGACCAGAGGCTTAGCTTCGACTCAAAAAGCAAACCACATCCGAATGGCCTAAGCGCCCCCTTCGTGCTTTTGAACTTGAGCAGCCCCTTCAGCTGCGATCACCATCGCCGTCGGGGCGGGTTGGTTCAGTTCGGTCTTGTTTAATGCCTATTGACAGAAATTCGTGCGGCCGTAATGATTCTGATTACCAGCAAAATCATCGGAGGAAAAAATGAGAATCGTTCAACAGGCCTTTTCAATGAAGCCCGAAAGCATTGCCCGGGGAACTGCAGCTTTTGCGGAAATGACTTCTTACTGGAATGAAAAGTCAGGCGTACCTGGATTCACATACATGGTGACGCTCGGAATGCCCCAAGGAACTGTGGCGACCTCGATGCGAGCCGATTCAATGGCATCATTCTCCGAGGCGCTCTGGCCAATGATGGCTGATGCAGAGTTCCAGAGGCTTTCAAACGAGGTGAACGCTTGTCTGTCGACGCCGTCGGAGCCAGTTATGTGGCAACTCATGCACGCTGCAGGCGAAATGCCCTCTGAGCCATCGACGATCGTTCATCAGATAACGCTCAGGTCCATGGACCCGGGCGCCCTCGGATGGGCGACCGAAATTGCAGACTATGCCAGCAGCGTCATCGGGAGGCCGATCGTTGTTGGCGGTACCACCTATGGGTCGTCAAATATGGCCACGCCAGCTAACGCCATCACCTTTTTCACTTACTGGGATGACGCTGCTCAGATCGATGAGGGCAGCCCAAAGCTGTTGATGGACGCCGGATATGCGGACCTGCAGCAGAAAGCTAACGGTCTCATTGATCCCGGGTACATGTCGTCGGTACTGGCTCGCCGGAGCAATTGATCCAATCGGAGCCGCCATCACGTCTGCAGCAGACGTACGAAAAGGTCGACGCTATACGTTGGGCACATCGAGAAATTCATTGACTTGCGAACGGGAAATATCCCGGAATGTGCTCGCATGTGAAGCCCAGTGCGAAGGCGCAAGAGACTGCAACGGCCAGGCGTCGGATCGCATTCAAAGGGCTCACCGCGTTCCTGTATCTGCCCAACCCGCTCTACGGGCGACGCCGTAGGCCTTTTACCTGGGAGTCGGAGAACTGGCTTAAATGGTGATATCAGCGACAACGTCAACGTCGACGAACTTTACTTCCGAGGCAAGTTCGTTGAATTCTGCGCCGCTGCGCTGTGTAACAGCAAGTTCGTTGTTCGCCTCTGCCTCTTGAGCAGAGTCAAAAAAGACGACCTGCACCAAGCGGCCCTCTTGAGACCGGTCCCGGCCGATAACCGCTCGACGTGCGAATGTTTCCCCGCGTCCCTCCTCTGCGTATTTGTTTAGAAGACGAACAGCTTCTGCCTCGTCCATCTCGAACGACATGATCTGTACAAATGCCATGGCATTGTTCTAGCGAACGCCGCTACTTGCAGACGTGCCGGACCATAAAAGTCGGGCCTCTCTGACCTGACTGCGACCGACTCGCCGAAGCTGCGAAGTCGCTGGATGTCATTGTTACGCGAGGTCCAGTCGCCTTGGAATCCCGTCACTGTTTCAATGCCGATGATCGTTCCTTTGCCTTTCAAACTCTGTCAGCGCTCCCTGCTTAGAGCGATCGCAGTAGCCAGGCCATTTCACATCCCGGGTGATCCGGATCAGGCGGGTAGGTCACCAGCCGCGACTTTCCATATTTGTGACGTGAGGAATGATTTGGCCGCCGCAGCTGATCGTTGAGCGAATGGCGAAAGTAATACTTTTGGCGACCGCCGTTACTGCTACCAAGCGCCGAATCAAACGAAGACAGCAACGAGACGCCACAACAGGTAAAGGGCAAGAGCGACGATCATCAACTTGAAGTGCCACGGCGCCTTCTCATCTTGCGCTACGTCGCTGCCAGCGTGCTCGCGAGCTTCGACGACCTGCTCGTCACATGTAGGACAAGTACCGTCGTTGTTCATTGCGTTCGGAGTCCAGTACTTCGCGCAGGGTTCACACCAAGGCATAAGTCAGGACCGTTTGCGGACGCGCATCTTGATTGGGGTCGAACCTAGTACGAGGTCCTCGCGCAGCCGGCGCTCGAGGTATCGGAGGTAGGTGCGGTCCAGCTCACGGTTGACAAACAGCGTAAAAGTCGGCGGATCAGTTGCACCTTGCACTGCGTACAGCACTTTTGCTCCTCCGTTTGCCGGCTGGGCTTGCTGTGCCGCACCGATGATCTTGTTGACGCTCTTGGTTGGCACCCGCTTGTGGTACTGACGGATCGAGTCCTGTAACAACGGGTGCAGCTTGTGCACGTTCTTTCCGGACAGCGCTGAGATCTTGAGGACGGGAGCATCTCCGAGGAATGCCAGCTTGCGCTTCACCTCGGACTGGATTTCCAAACGCGCATCCGGGCCGACCATCTCCCACTTGTTGAGCACGATGATGATCGGGCAGCCCGATGCATCCACCCGCTCAGAAAGGCGTTGATCCTGACCGGTGACACCGATCGTTGCATCAATAACCAGTAGTGCTATGTCAGAGTCATCAATAGCGCGAAGGGCACGGACAAGTGAGTAGTACTCCGCCGAGTCATCGATTTTGCCGCGCTTGCGCATACCTGCAGTGTCAACGAACACAATTGGCCCGTCGTCAGTCTCTACAAGGGTGTCAATAGCGTCGCGAGTGGTCCCGGCGAGGTCGTGGACAACTGCCCGGTCAGTGCCCACTAAGTGGTTGAACAGCGTGCTTTTACCGACATTAGGTCTTCCGACGATGGCAACACGCGGGGGCGGCTTGCCATCAAGGTCAATCAACGATTCGATAACGGCCAGCTGATCCTCGTCGTACGCCTCTTCTTCCTTCGGCTGTTCGCTCCGCTCGGGAAAGAACGAGATGATCTTGTCGAGCAAGTCGCCAGCACGCCGCCCGTGGAGCGCGCTCGTGGGCATCGGCTCGCCCAGCCCCAGACCCATGTATTCCCAAATGTCATTCTCTCGGCGCTGGTTGTCGGCTTTGTTGGCGACGACGAGCACCTCAGTGCCGGATCGTCTAACCCAGTTTGCAATGAGCTGATCGTCATCGGTCAACGACACGGAAGCATCGATAACAAACAACACCACGTCCGCTTCTTTTACTGCCTCTTCGACTTGTCGCGTGACTTTCTCGTCAAGTGCATCGCCGCCCGGCATCCAGCCTCCGGTGTCGACGATCAGAAATGGAGTCTCAAGCCATTCGGCCTCAAGTTCTTTGCGGTCCCGGGTGATGCCGGGCCGATCCTCGACAATTGCCTGCTGGCTACCGACAATTCGGTTGAACAACGTCGACTTGCCGACGTTGGGCCGGCCGATGATAACCACAGTCGGCAGATCGGCTGAAGGATCAGCTGGAACGATCTCGCCCAAATCTGTGATGGAATCCGGATCCAGGTCGAGCGGATCGTCGGGCAATGCGGGGCGATCAGTACTCATGTTGTTCCTGCTGTCTCGAGGGCGGCGCGCAATGCAATGCCGTCGGTGGGGATGATCTCGACGGGGCGCGGAAGGTCCGCGATGCCCAATCCGTCGAGGAATCGACCGTCGTCGGAAAGGCACACATCAGGAATGAGGTACCGGTGACCGTGAGGTTCAGTCATCAGTGCATTACTGACATCCTCTCCGGTCATTAATCCGGTAACGCCGGTGTTCCCACCAAAAAAGTGGTTCTCGACCGTGAGCACTCGAACGTCGGAGCGGTCCAGGGAATCAATTAAGGGAGAAATGACCGGGGCGCCAAGTGCGCCAGTGAGCACGGCAACCGGCGCAGAAAGTCCCGGGCGGAGCTGGACGCTGGTCGAAGTCAGATCGGTCGACGCGGCTGTGGACGAGCCGCAGCCGTTCTGTCGTAAACCGGTGTAAGCGGCCGGGTTCGGTGGTGCGTCGACGGCGGCAAAAAAGCCGCGCTGCACTCCCGTTGCTTCGGTAGTAGCTCCGTTGAACTCGGCTTCAAATGTTCGGGCCATACCGATGCCATCTTCATGCATTGCGAAGTCGTCGTAACGCTCGGCCGCAGGGAACGGACGTTGAGCCATGAGGTAATACTCGTCGGCGGCGTAGACCATTCGTCTGCCGAGCGTTGTCTGGAAGATGTCTTGCCAATCATTGACAGTGTCGACGACTGCCTGAGCCTCGGCGAGCGTATGGAAGCGCATTGCTGACTCGGTGTTGAACTTCGAGATCCCGAGAGGCACCACTGCAACTGATTCGAGTTCAGGGTATTGGTCGAGGACTCCAGCGAGGGTGTCGTCGAGGACAGCGCCGTCGTTGACGCCAGGGCAGACAACGATCTGGCCCTTGACCGCAATGTTGTAGTCGAGAAGTGCTCGGAGCCACCGCAAGCTCATTCCGCCACGTGGGTTCTTCAACATTGCACTACGGATGTCGGGATCGGTTGCATGAATACTGACGTGGAGTGGCGAGAGCCGCTCGGTGACTACCCGCTCAAGATCGGCTTCGGTGAAGCGCGTCAGCGTCGTAAAATTTCCGTAGAGAAATGACAATCGGTAGTCATCGTCTTTCAGGTACAGGCTGCGACGCATCCCCTTGGGTAGTTGATATATGAAGCAAAACTCACAGTGGTTGTCACAGGTTCTGACACGATCGAAAACGGCGCTCGACACTTCAATTCCTAACGACGAACCCGCAACCTTTTCAATTGTCATCGACAGGTCGAGACCGCCGCGGCTGACATCAAGTTCCACGTCGGCTTCGTCCGTCGCCAACTGCCATTCGATGATGTCGCGAGGAACGTTGCCGTTCACCCTCAGGATCTGGTCGCCTGGCTCTACGCCCACTAGGTCGGCTGGTGAGCCCGGCGCCACCGCCACAACGGTGGGCGCAAGGCCGATCGTGGCAGTGCCGGCAGAAGATTCAGAGTTACTGGACATCGGAGCGGTCAGGCTACCGCCGCCCTCACCCGGTAGATTTTGACCTGGATGAGCAATACCGCGGAGCCAGCCTTCGAAACTTCAACCCCTGCGGGACGTATCAACACCGTCCTCCTCGCTGAACCTCGCGGTTTCTGTGCTGGAGTCGAGATGGCGATCAAAGCGCTGGCCTGGATGGTCCGATCGTTCTCAGGACCCGTCTATTGCTATCACGAAATCGTCCACAACAAGCTGGTCGTCGATCGCTTCAAGGCGCAAGGCGTGGTGTTTATCGACTCCATCGATGAAGTGCCTCCTGGCAGTCCGATCATGCTGTCAGCGCACGGCTCCCCTCCGGCAATTCTTGAAGCGGCTCGCGCTCGCGGTTCCTACGTTGTGGATTCAGTCTGTCCGCTTGTCACCAAGGTGCACCACGAGGTCAAAGTACGCACAGGCAAGGGCTACCGCATCGTTTACGTTGGCCACGAAGGTCATGAAGAGGCCGTTGGCACAATGGCAGTTGCACCAGACGCCATCGATCGCGTCGAATCAATCGAAGAGGTTGCGGCGCTCGGAAACATTGAGGAACCTGTTGCGCTGCTCGCCCAGACCACGCTGTCCCATCGCGACTGGGAAGGTGTCGCAGTTGCAGTCAAGGAACGGTTCCCCGACGTGTGGACGCCGGGCCGCAGCGACCTGTGCTTCGCAACAACAAATCGGCAGGCCGCTCTGATGGCTCTAGCTCATCGCTGTGATGCCATTGTCGTGATCGGGTCGGCCAACTCGTCGAATACCCGGGCGCTTCAGCAGCTCGCCATAGAAGAGGGCTGCGAACGGGTCTACCGAATAAACAGCGTCGAAGAGCTACCCGATGATCTGAAGGGCGTCATTGGTGTAACGGCGGGGGCGTCTGCTCCTGAGGAGCTGGTAGCCGAGGTTGTCGAATTCCTTGCGCCTTTCAACGGCGTCGAATTGGTCCACGTCACTGATGAAGACGAATACTTTCCTCCACCTCGAAACATTCGGGACCTGCAGACGTCGATCGAGATGGCGTCGACGGTGTTGCTCGGCGGCACCCTTCTCAACCGACCAGTTATGGACGACCGCGCCCTCGGTGCTAGCGACGTTCTCGCCAGCCTCTCCAAATAAACCCGTTTAGTTGCGCGGCACCTCAGCCCACGGCACATCCCGATCGACCCGCACGTCGCCAGGAAGCCCAAGCACACGTTCACCCAAGATGTTTGCCATGACCTCAGTTGTGCCGCCCTCAATCGTGTTGGCCCTGCTGCGCAGGAACGCCTTCTGGAGAGTGTCGGCGCCCATGGCGGTTTCTGGCCGGATCATTTCGTAACTGCCGTAGAGCATTGCGTCAGCGCCAAGTAGGTCCATGATCCCTTCGTAAATTCGCTGGTTCAGAACAGCACCAGCCATCTTCCCGATCGAACCTTCAGGCCCTGGATCTCCCATCCGGCGGTTTTGATTTGCGCGGACATTAGTGAGGCGAAGAACCTCGGCTTCACACCACAGCTTGGTCACCTGATCGCGGGCAGTCGGCGTTCGCGCTCCATGCGGCGCATTGCTCCACGCATCGGTCAGCGCAGCAATCGTGCCTGAGCCGCGAGCTGGCATACCCCCACCAATCGACTGTCGCTCGTTCATCAGAGTTGTAAGCGAAACTCGCCACCCATCCCCGGACTTCCCAAGCATCTCGCTCTCGTGGATGCGCGTGTCTGTGAAGAAGACCTCGTTGAACTCTGCTTCACCAGTCATCTGGCGGAGCGGACGAATATCGACCGTCGGGTCTTCCATATCGACAACAAATGCAGCGAGTCCAGCGTGCTTGACAGCTTGCGGATCAGTACGCACGACTAAGAGACCCCATTTCGAGAGGTGGGCCAAGGTCGTCCACACTTTCTGTCCGTTACATATCCATTCATCGCCGTCTCGGATGCCCGTGGCAGATAACCCCGCAAAGTCTGAGCCTGAGCCGGGCTCAGAAAACAGCTGGCACCAAATTTCTTCACCAGTAAAAAGCGGACGGAGGTAACGCTGTTTCTGTTCTTCGCTTCCCCACGCAACAACGGTCGGCCCGGTCATGCCATGACCGATCGGGTTGCGGTACATCGCGTTTGGACCGCCGGCGCTGAAGATTCTTTCGTTAATGAGCTGCTGCAGTTTTGGGTTGAGGCCAAGCCCTCCGTTGCTCTCAGGAAAGTGCACCCACGCAAGGCCACGATCGAATTGCTCACCGAGGAAGACTTGCGGANCCGTGTTGGCNGGCGGAAAGCTATCGAGGAGTTCTGTAGTCAAGTCGATCACCCGTTGCTCATCAGCGGTGAAGGTCGAAATCGCGTCGATCACTGTCATTGCTAAAAACTAGACAACCGCGTCCCAACTCAGCGAAGGCTGGTCACTCACTGTCGGTGTCGAAACCTTCGGCCTCGACGCGCTCGAGTAACTGGTCGCGAATGCTCATCCCTGGCTCACGAGCCTTGCCCCCCGCTGCTCGCCAACCGAGCCGGCTGGAATAGAGCAGCGGCGGATCTTTAAGGCGGTTTGGGATGACTTCGACAACCCGGGCAAATANCAGCTCGTGNTCNTCCATTGCTAACTGCTGGAAGGTCTCACACCGCAGCCAAGCAATCGAGTTCGGGACAACCGGTGGGCCACCTTCAAAATCCGGCCACTCGGTGAGGTACTCCGTAGCGACATATTTCATCTTTCGGCCGGGGTAACTGAAGTACTGGCCTTCGACAATCTGGTCTGCACCGAGGAGGCTCGCTGCGAAACCGCCCGATTCGACCATGAGCGGATAGGTATCGTGTTTCGGAGAGACGCTCGCCATCACAATTGGTTCTTCGAAACTCACCTGACTCAGCCAATGACTCGTGTAGGCACGTTGCACGCCGCCGTGGGCGGCCCCAATAACTTGCACGCCCTTCATCATCTGGCCGAGGGCCTGCTTGATACCGCGCTCGATCATGTAGTTGTCTTTCCGTTGTGACGTATTCAGTTAAAGATGGCATTAGCGCTTGCGAACTCGTCGGCTTCAAACACGGCAAGTTCCGCCACCTGAGCCCGAAGCTTCATCACCAGTGCGAATCGCACTTCATCTGAACGTCGCGCAAAAACGCTTTTCAGATTATTNAGCATTCGAATNACAATCGCACGATTTGGCGTGGCGTCAAGATGCGAGTCACTCCACGGAACCTGACCACGGGTAATGATCTCGAAGAGTGCACGGGCGTCATGGCGGTTCAGTGCACGACCACCATCGAAGGGATCAAAGAACACTGTGTTGTCCTCAACCGGTCGAACGAGAAAGTGTGCTGGCATTCCGACCCCAACCAAATTCACCCCGACCCGACGACCAACTTCAATCATCAGAATTGACAAACTGATGGGGATACCAGTCCTCGTCTCTATGACGCGATCGAGGCATGAATTACGCCAGTCGTAGTACGCGCCCCTGTTACCGGTAAAGCCCAGTTCATCGAAGAGATAACGGCTGACACCTTCAGGGGTGGCAGTCGGGCAGTCGCCAGCGATGAGATCCAGAGCAGCCAGCCATTCGATTTCGTCGAGATCCGGTTGCAGCACAGCTGACATGACAAGCGATACCTCGTCGAGGTCAACAGAATCGAAGTCGTCCGACATCAGCTTCCCAAACCGGGCCACTGTCATTGCCCCTCCGGAATGACCGTCACCGAATGCACGACGTCAAGGTATCGGCGACTACCTTCGGCCCCATGATCCCAGGTGTACATCTCGCTGAACACGGTGACAAGCCCGCCATCATCATGGCTAACTCTGGCTTTACTCAGACGTACCGAGAACTAGACGCTGCAGCTAACCGTCTCAGTCGGCTTCTGAGGTCAGCGGGCCTTAATCCCGGCGACCATATTGCGATTTGTATGGAGAACCACGATCGGTATCTCGAAATCATCTGGGGCTGCCATTACGCGGGNCTGGTCTATACCGCTGCGTCATCGCGTCTACAAAGCGCCGAACTTGAGTACGTCATCAACGACTGCGGAGCGCGTGCTTACATCACCTCGAAGTACAAGAGCGACCAAGCCGCAGAGGTGCTGCCGACCACACCGAACGTCGAACTTCGCTTAATGCTTGACGGTTCGATTGACGGCTACGAGGCGTATGAGTCCGCGGTTGAAGCACAGTCGCCTGAGCCGCTTGATGAGACGCGAATTGCCGGGATGGACATGTTGTATTCGTCCGGCACAACCGGCATGCCTAAGGGGATCACTCGAGCATTCCCGAACGAGCCGCTCGAAGAATGGAATAACGGTGTAACCGGCCTTTGTCAGCTCCTGTTCGGCGTTAATGACACCGCTATCTACCTCTCCCCTGCTCCCTTTTACCACGCAGCTCCGCTGCGCTTTTGTATGGCACAGCACGCCNTAGGCGCGACCATCGTGGCTATGGAAAACTTTGATGCTGAGCGCTACCTGCAGCTCGTCGATCAGTATGGCATCACCCANAGCCAGGTCGTCCCGACGATGTTCGTACGCATGCTTAAGCTCGATAGCGACACGCGAGCCAAGTACGACGTGTCATCTCTGGAGTACGTCATCCACGCAGCTGCGCCGTGTCCAGTGCCAACCAAGAAGTTGATGATCGAGTGGTTTGGGCCCGTTATTCACGAATACTACGCGGGGTCTGAGGGCAATGGCTTCGTGTACTGCAACTCAGAAATGTGGCTTGCGCACGAAGGCACCGTGGGTTCGCCAATTGGCTGCACTTTGCACATCTGCGGCGAAGANGGCGANGAGGNGCCCCAAGGACAACCAGGCACTGTGTTCTTCGACGGAGGCGCCGAATTTGANTACCACAACGATCCAGCCAAGACGAAGGACTCGCGCCACCCCAAGGGATGGAGCACGCTGGGAGATGTCGGTTACCTTGACTCCGACGGATTCCTTTACCTCACGGACCGCAAGGCGTACATGATCATCTCAGGCGGAGTGAACATTTATCCGCAAGAGGCCGAGAATGTCTTGGTAACCCACGACAAGGTCATCGACGTCGCCGTGTTCGGCGTCCCCAACGACGATTTTGGCGAAGAGGTCAAGGCCGTTGTGCAACCACGAGTGATGCCGACAACGGCCGATGAGGCTGCCTCATTGGCCGGCGAACTCATCCAGTTCTGCAAGAGCCAAATCGCAGATGTCAAATGCCCGCGCTCGGTCGACTTCCGAGAAGAACTTCCCCGTCACCCAACCGGCAAGCTTTACAAGCGACTTCTNAAAGACGAGTATGCCCGTGCTGCAGGTCGTGACGCATTCGGAAACACGATCACCTAGAGAAAACGACCATCACAGCGGTGGCCGACACAACGCAACCACCAGGNAGAGATGCCATGACGAAGAACAAGAATCCCGAGATTCCTGCGGGATGGATCGGTGGCTTTGCTGAGTCGGACGAAAGATTCGCGTATCCGACGCGCGATCTGGGTTCGCTGGACATGTTGAAAAACATGGACAACATAGGCCTGCTCCAGCGTCAACAAGCCATCCTCTGGCCGGAATTCAGCTGGAATACCAAGCCCAACGCCGCCGACCCGAAGCGNTGCTTTCAGATGTTCGCACCAGACATCTCCCGTGTGGGCTACACCGACCAAGGGCGCGTGTACTCGATCATCTGTCCGCAACAAGGAATCGAATCACCATCACTTGGCAGTATCAACGTGGAAATCACNGTGACGGGCCAGCGTGGCTGGGTCGATGAGGACACTNNGGCGCTGGCCTGCGACATGTCGGTGGANGCAAGAGTCTGGTTTGGGCACGGCTACCACGAAAACGCNACGGTCAAGCTGCTTTGGAAGGTGATCGAGGGCTTGGGCCACGAATTCCCGATCAGCAAGGACAAAGCAATCGTGGTCGGCACTCACGAGCCAGGACACCCTGACCAACCGATCTTCCAACTGTCGAAAGGCGAGACTTCTCGATTCGACGCGCCCGCATTTGCCCGCCATGCCGACGAAGCGTGGTCGGTCGGGCACATTGAGGTCGAGGTCGGTGCCATTAAGCAATCGAGCAGCCCTGTGGCCAACGAATTCAATCGACTACTCATGGAGGTTTTGAACATGAGCAGCGGCAACATGTTGAAAGAGGGCAACGTTTTGACGTGGAACGTGTGGGTAAACCATCCAGAACTCGTTGACCAAGAAGAATGGCAAGAGCATGCCGAGAAGTGGCGCAAGTCGATCGACGTCAATCACATCAGCCCTGAACGTTGGGTTTCGCCCGCTCGCTTTCACGATGGGACCCTGCTCCCTGTGCCCAAGGATCTCGTAGCTCGCGAAGTCGCCAAGATCCACGAATTCAGGGAAAGTGTTACTAAGAATGCCTACAGGAACGGAGACGGTTTGCGTCAAAGGCTGATCAACCGACTGCGCAAAGCAGTCTCTTAGACCGCTCGGCGCGCCCAGATCCTCGTGGTGTTCCTTGCAACCGAGAGAGGTCTTACTAAGAGGGTTGCCGAACACTGCATGTTCTAAGGACGAATATTGGACTCAGGCAGGCCGAAAGATTTGATTTGCCACCTAGTCGTCGTTGTGGCAGACGCCGTCGGTGTTGCCTGCACGGGGGCTGCCAACAGTGACAACAGCGGAGCCGATGCGCTGATTCCAAACAATGCAGCAAGTCCAAGGGTCGTTTCCGCCCAGAGCTGATCGGCGAGAGCCTTGCGTTTAGTCTCGAATTCGACGGAGACACGCTCGTTGAGTTGCTAGCTCGGCCCGCCTCGCTCGACGCCAAGTAGTGCCGGGCAGTTCCGGGGCGCCACACTGTCGGCAATGTCGACTCTCGTCTGCTTTCATGCCCACCCTGATGACGAGGCCATCGCCACCGGTGGCGCAATGGCCCGAGCTGTGTCCGAAGGGCACCGAGTGGTACTCGTTGTTGCAACAGACGGCGCGCACGGAGAAGTCCCGGATGATCTTGCTGATGGCGAAACACTGGTAGATCGACGCAAACACGAAACAAACAGATCAGTCGCTGCGCTTGGCGCACATCGTGTCGTGTTCCTCGGCTACACCGACTCTGGCATGACAGGCTGGGACCAAAACTCCGATCCCAATTGCTTTTTACAGGCCGAACTAGCCGACGCCGCCGAACGTCTTGCTGTCATCCTCCGAGAGGAGAATGCGGACGTACTGACTGCCTACGACTGGCACGGCAACTACGGCCATCCTGATCACATCAAGGTGCATGAAGTCGGTCATGCAGCCGTTGATCTGTTGATCTCAGAAGGCCACGGGATCCGACTCTTCGAGGCGACGATGAACCGTGACCGTGTTATCACGTTGATGCAGCAAGTCATGGAAATGGGCGCCACCCCGCCGCAGGACGGCGCCGATGGTGAGGCGTTCGACCCCGCAGGACCCGCTGACGACGGCAACCCGTTTGGGATGCCTGAGGCGGAGTTGACCCTTGA
>PASB01000020.1 GCA_002711735.1 Ilumatobacter sp. | reverse complement strand
AACGCCGTCGATGTTGTCCTGAAACGCTCCCGGGGTTGCCCGACCGCCGAGCAATTCTTCTGCGTCATTGATGTCGGTGATGGCAGCGGAGTATGCAGCGTCGGCGGTCAGCGTTCGTAGCGGTGGCACGGTTGTGATCGGCGCCGGGGCGGTGGTGGCTGAGGGCATCGGAGCTGTCGTGGATGCAGCCGGGCCGCCTGGGTCCGTTGGGGAAACTGTTGTGGTTGTGGTTGTGGTTGTGGTTGTGGTTGTGGTTGTGGTTGTGCTGCTCTCGGGTGCGATGTCGATGCTTGCGTTGAGTGTTCCGCTCAGCCGGTAAACGAGGCGGAGCTCGTCTCCGGCATTGAGGGTGAAATCTTGCTCGATCAGCTCGATAATTACTCCGCTGGACTGACGCACCGCACTCGGTGTCGCCAGCGTTGATGACGCGACCGGGCCACTGAGAGCGGTGATGGTCCCTGCACTGAGTGTCAGCGCACCAATGGCCAACACAAATATGAATCGGCGGAATCGAGCGGGCGGAGCGTCTGTTTGGCTCATCGAGCACCACCAGCCCGATGAAGTGCGTCACCCGCAAGTTCCAGGATGGTGAGCGTTTCGGAACGCCGTCGAAACCCCATGTCTGCATACAGCGCGAGCGCTGCTTCATTGTCAAGACCGGTGTTAACCATTGCAACCGTCGCGCCGCGGCGCTGCATCCAACACAGCGAGTCAGCGACGAGTCGGCGACCAATTCCCCGACGACGCAGTTGCGGATCTACTGCGAGCCGTTGGAGGTAACCGAAGACTCCCGACTGACCGGTTAGCGCGAATCCGCCGATGTTTGGACCGCCGTTGCCATCGTTCACAATGACAACCCGTGCTCGATGGCGCGGGGTGGCGTCCGCAATGTCGGTGAGTGATCGGACGTCGTTGCCCCACGGGTCACCGAACGCGCGGCGATCGAGCACAGCGACATCTGGCAGGTGCGAGGCACGAAGCCGTTGTGTATCAAATTTTCGACGGCATAGGGAGCGAATCGACTTAGGAGTAATGGGTGCCTCAAGTAGAGCGAGGGTGTCGATTGGCCGAAATCCAGCTTCGGCGAATGAGGCAGCTGCGTCGGGGAACATTGCGCCGGTTCGAACGGCTCGGATATCAGGGTCGCTGGCGACTGCTTCGACCGCCCAGGCACTCACTGACTCCGGGGTTGGGACCATGTGGTGGTCAAGCAGAATGACCTGGGTGACGTCAGGTTCATACGGCCAGCGAACAAATCTGGCGCCCACGTGATCCTGGAGCTTTAGCTCCTCGGTCGTGTCGGTCACACAACCGACGCTACTGCGATGAAAGCGCGTCCAGAAGTCGTGGCGCGGTGCTGTGCAGGCGCGGTTCGTCGACCATCAGCACGCTTGCGCTGCTAATCGCCATATCGTCTGGCTTGTGGTTCCCGATCGTTTTGCACCTGTGCTGCGCGAGCTGGCACCGCTAACTGAGCGGTTTCGCGTTGCTGGACATTGCTTGTACCTCGTTGGCGGAACCGTGCGGGACTTGCTGGTTGACTCTGATCGAGCCGATTTTGACCTCGATTTGACGACTGATGCGCGGCCCGAACAGATCAAGGCCTGCCTAGACGGCTGGGCTGAATCAGTCTGGCATCAAGGCGAGAAGTTCGGCACGATTGGCGCCAACAAACTCAACCCTGAGACCGGCGAACAGCGGCCGTACGAGATCACCACATTCCGCGCTGAGTCTTATACCGATGATTCCCGCAAACCCCATGTTGTCTTCGCCGATGAAATCGAGACCGACCTCTCGCGCCGCGACTTCACGGTCAACGCAATGGCCCTCGAACTCACCGGCGACAGTGCGCGCGGTGAGGGATCACCGATCTTGGTCGACCCATTCGATGGTGCCCTCGATTTGGCAAATCGAAAATTACGAACGCCAATGGGACCGGACGTCAGTTTCAGCGACGACCCGTTGCGGATGTTGCGGGCTGCCCGTTTCATCGCGCGATATCAGCTCCAGCCTTCTGATGAACTTGTCGCAGCGGTGAAAGCAATGGCTGATCGGCTCGAGATTGTGTCAGCGGAACGAATCCGCGACGAACTCGACAAGTTGATGGTGGTCGACCACCCGTCGCCAGGTCTCTGGTTCCTCATCGAAACGGGCCTTGCCGACCATTTTTTTCCTGAGTTACCAGCGATGCGCCTCGAACACGATCCGATTCACCGTCATAAGGACGTACTGACACACTCTCTCGCAGTGGTCGAGAACGTGCGACCACTCAGCGAGAACCCGGCGATCGTCTCAGGCGAGCGACCAGAATTTGATTTCCGTCTCACTCGGTTGGCTGCGCTTTTCCACGACATCGGCAAGCCGCGAACGCGCGGCTACCTCGAAGGCAAAGGCACCACGTTCCATCATCACGACGCCGTAGGCGCTCGAATGACAAAAAAGCGGCTGTCGGCCCTGCGATATTCGAATGACGATGTGGCGGCAGTTACTGAATTGGTTGCGCTGCACTTGCGCTTCCACACATATTCGATGGGGTGGTCTGATTCGGCAGTGCGCCGCTACGTGCGTGACGCCGGTCCACTACTTCAGGAACTTAATGTGCTGACCCGCTGTGATTGCACTACACGTAATGCCAAAAAGGCGGCACGGCTGTCGCGAAGAATGGACGAACTCGAGGAGCGGATTGTCGAGTTGGCAGCGCAAGAAGAGCTTGCGGCGTTGCGGCCCGAAATGGATGGCAACGAGGTGATCACTCATCTGGGCATTGCGCCTGGCCGCGATGTTGGTGAGGCGATGAAATTTCTGATGGAAGTTCGTCTCGAAGACGGCCTGATAGGCGACCAGGCCATCAGAACACGCCTTGACGTGTGGTGGCGAGAGCGGAACTCCGACTCTTGACGTCACCGTCACTTACTTCGCAAAACCGGAGACACAGGCATCCGTAAACGAAGTGGCATTACGTCCTACTTTGTTGTCGTGCGGACGGGCGATGCGAAACGGCAGACGGTGCGTGCCTCATGGCTATTGCTGCCCCTCATGGTGGTCGCTGTCGGCCTGACCTCAATCGCAACATTGGCCGCTACAAACGAACCGACGACCAACACGAAGCTGGTCGTTGTCGCCGTTGTCGTGATTTCGATCGTTGGGATAGTGGTGACTTGGCTTGGAGCACGACATTTTGAGCGTCGGTTACGGACGACGATCGAAGAACTTTCTGTCACTCAGTCAGACCTACGTCAGTTGCTCGACGACCTGCCAGATGCAGTAATTGGTCTCGATGAACGCGGCAAGATTAACTCTGCCAATGGCAAGGCAGCCGCCCTGACGGGCCGGTCGGTTGACGACCTGATCGGACGAGGATTTCTTTCGATGATCGGCGAGGCTGATAGAGAATCGGTGTCGGATCGGTGGCAGCGCGTCGACCTCGGCAACCGTGTGCCTGCTGTGCACGCTGGTGTACGTAGTCCAGGCGACCTTGCGGTCTTTGAACTCGTCGATGTCAATGGTGAGCCACATTTAGTCGAGGCGTCACTGCATGTGTCGCAGAGCGATCAGGGCAACGTGGTGTTGCTTCGCGATGTGAGCGACCGCAAGCGGACGACGGCGGCTCTGGAGCAGGCACGCCGCCGGCTTCAGCAGGCGTTCCACTCGGCTCCAACAGGAATGGCGTTGGTGCGCCTCGATGACGGTTGCATTGTCGACGCGACCCAGCCATTAGCTCAGATGCTGGGCCGACCACTCGATGACATTCGCGGGCAGCCGATTCGCATGTTGACCCACCCGGAAGATCTCGCGTCCGCAGCACGCCAGCGCGCCCAGCTTGAACTAGGCATCGCTGACTCGTACGCACTTGAGCAGCGGTACCTGCGGGCTGATGGAGAGTACGTCTGGGCGCGGACACGGGTCTCAGTAACCGAGGACCAGGGCGTTGCACTGGCGATTACGCATATTGAAGACATAACCGAGCAGCGCCGAAGTGCTGAACTCCTTACCCACGCGGCAACACACGACGATCTCACTGACCTGCCGAATCGCACAACACTCGTCGCACGGCTCGATGCGTTGCTAGAGATGGCCCAGCCGGGGCAGGTCGCAGTGCTGTTCATCGACCTCGACAACTTCAAGATGGTCAACGACAGTCTTGGACATGGAGTTGGCGATCAACTTTTACGCGAGGTCGCGCGAAGATTTCGTGGCGTGATGCGTGATAGCGACCGAGTGGCACGCTTCGGTGGTGATGAGTTTGTTGTTTTTGTTGAACGCGTCGCTATCGGTGGAGAAGACACTCCAAGTGGCGCTTTCGTCGATCCGGCCGCAGTCGCTGATCGACTACGTCGATCAGTCATGGAGCCAATCACGATCGATGGGCATGAACTGATTGTCACTGCCAGCATCGGTTTCGCCGTCAACGCTGCAACCGATCTCACTGCTGAAGATCTGCTGCGCGACGCTGACGCAGCGATGTACCGGGCCAAGGCTGCCGGCCGCGATCGGGTTGAAGCATTTACTGCTGCGACACGCAAGGCATCTGTGGGAGCGCTCCAGCTGGCATCGGAACTACGCCGGGCTATCGAACGCCACGAGATCGTCCCGTACTTTCAACCGATCGTTGATTTGAGTTCCGGCGAGGTTGTTAGCTTCGAAGTATTAGCGCGCTGGTTGCATCCGGATCGCGGTCTGCTGATGCCAGCTGAGTTCCTTCCTGCCGTCGAGGCAGGCGGCCTCCTTGTTGATTTTGGCGCGATGATGTTGCGCGACTCGCTGGCACAACTTGCTCACTGGCGCTCTGCTGGCACCAGATTCCGACGATGCGGTCTGTCGGTCAATGTGGCGACACAGCAGCTAGCTGACGGCAACTTCATCGAAGTAGTCCAGACAGCGCTTGGCGAAACTGGCATCGACGCTGACTCGCTGTGGCTCGAGATCACAGAGACCACATTGATGGAGGACTCCGTGGCGGCCGGCTCGGCGTTGCGCGAGCTACGTGGGCTTGGCCTCCACATCGCCGTTGATGACTTTGGAACCGGATATTCCTCACTCACCTACCTAAAGCGCTTCCCAGTCGAGACGATCAAAATCGACCGATCGTTCGTGTTGGGCTTGGGCCTCGAAGCTGACGACACATCGATTGTCGAAGCCGTTGTACAACTCGGCCACTCTCTTGGTCTACGCGTCGTTGCAGAGGGCGTTGAGACACCGCTCCAGCTCACCCGGTTACGCGAATTGCGGTGCGACAACGGTCAGGGGTACCTCTTCGGACGTCCCCGGCCCGCCGCTTTGGTCGAATACGAACGGGTCTAACGCAGTCCGCATGAAGTAGCACTTCAACCCGGGCAGTCAAGTTGTATCGGACTGTCTCTCACCTGCTGGCGACGCAGTCTGTCGCCCCGGACTAGACAGAAAAGCTGGCGTCAGCTGCCTTCTTTGCGGGCCCGCATAATGAGCGCGCTGGGCGTATTTCCAGACGAGCCAACTTCGTCGACCCGGTCGACTCGGAAATTCGATCGGCTGAGAGAGGTGAACCAGTCGCTGATTGAGCGTGCAGTCACGCCGTAGGGCGTAGCGTCGCTGACAACGGAAAAAGGGTGAGTTACTGAGATGACAAACGGCATGCTCGGAATGAGGATGCGGTGTACCTGGCGGAGCAGGCGGCTGAGATCATCAACCTTTTCGATCGTGTGGGCAGCAACGACGACGCTTACCGTGCCGGAAGTGATTTCGCCGAGATCGGCTAAGTCGGTGGCGTGACATTGCACGCTGATTTCTGCCGCCTCAGCACGCGAACGCATGTCGGCGATCTTGTTGGTGTCCGGGTCGACAGCGATTGCTTTAGCGCCGGACTGAGCGAACTCGACGGCATTAAACCAATCGGAGACACCAAGTTCAACAGCGCGCTGACCGCCGCTCACGTCGCCAACCAACCGCAGCTCGGAGTCTGTTGGAATGCCATCTCCATACTTGATGTTTGCAACCACACCACCAGTGTGCCTGCTCCGAGCGGCACGTGCGCGCATTGGGCTCTATCCTTGGCGTCTATGTCCTTCTCGGTCGGCGCGATTCGTGGCTCCGATGGGGGAACGCGCGGCATCATCGACCATCGGCTCGCCCGTCGGATGCTGATCAGTGAAGTCAAGCGAGGGCGGCTGCGCGAAGAGGCAGTATGCGACGCGCACCCGGAGTTAATTCGGGCTGCCCGCAATGTCGGTACCCAGACGTCGACGGTTTGTCCGATCTGTGAAGAGACCAACCTCAAACTGGTCACATACGTTTTCGGGCATGGACTTCAGGCGCAAGGACACTGCGTGTCGACTGCTGAACAGATGAGCCGAATCGAAGCCCGTTCGACCGAGGCGAGTGCTTACGTTGTCGAAGCGTGCGTGGAATGCGGCTGGAATCATTTGCTCCGCGTCCTCCCTGTTGGCGGAACGTGAGGGGTTACGCGTTCGCAGCGCTGACCACGGCCATCCTCATTGCTGCCGCGTGCTCGAGTGAGGATGACGTTGTCGCCAAGGACTCTGGTGTTGTCATTACGTCGACTCTTGTTGCACCAACGGTTCCTCTGGGAACACTTAGTGATTTTGAGCCGAGCACAACTGTGCGCAACGCAAGTGTGCAGCCCGCAGGGTTTACGACGGCGATGATCGAAGTCACCAAGGTCGATGGCACCGTATGTGAGCTCTGCATGTGGTTGGCTGATACCAGTGACGAGCGAGGTCGGGGCTTGAAGGGCGTTACCTCGCTGGGCACAGCGGAGGGTATGGCGTTTGTATGGAACGAGCCGACGACCAGTTCGTTCTTCATGTTTCAGACTGTTACGCCGCTCTCGATTGCCTGGTTCGGTAGGCCTGTTGCTCGCACTGGCGGTGCTCTGGTGTCAACAGCGAACATGGAGCCGTGTGCTTCAGAGAACTCAACTGATTGCCAACGCTTCGCCGCCGACGGCGAATACGTGCTGGCGATCGAGGTCTTCCAAGGCGATCTTGCTTCGATTGGGATCACCGCCGGGTCGGCCGCGCGCCTGCTCCCAGAAACCGAATCAGCCAGTTGTCCACCCGGCTGACTTCAGCCATCTCTGTGAGTGCTCTGCCTTACGGTGGACTCGTATGCAGTCGAACCGAAACGAACTCTGGCGCGCGACGCTGAGCCTCCCGGTAGTATCGAGGGGTCCATTACATACCCTGCCCCTCCGCCTAACCCGTCGTGGGTTTGAGTCCGGGGCTCCCCATCTCTTCATGCTTGGACACCTTGAACGTGGGATCCGAAGGGAGAACAAGATCGCATGAATCGTGCGTACGAAATGATGGTCATTATCGACGGCGACGTCGATGACCCCAAGGCACAGTCTTGGATGAAAACGATCACTGATGGAGTCGAGAGTGTTGGCGGTCAGCTGCACGAGAAGATCGACTGGTGGGGCAAGCGTCAGTTCGCCTACGAGATCAACAAGAAGCCATCTGGTTACTACCTCGTTGCTCAAATTGTTGCAGCGCCCGGAGCGCTTGACGAATTAGAGCGCCAGCTCCGTCTTGCGGACGACATCGTTCGCCACAAGCTCATCCGTCTGCCCGAGGAAGAAGCAGCACGCCGCGGCATCACCGTGGAAGCTGCCTGATCCGGCCCGCCAATAGCCAAAGGGGAATCACATGGCACAGGACAACACCGTCACACTCACAGGGAATCTCACTAAGGATCCCGAGCTTCGCTACACCACGGGGGGCCGTGGCGTCGCAAGCTTTGGCCTCGCCGTCAATCGCCGCTACCAGGTGAATGGTGAGTGGCAGGAGCAGGTCTCATTCTTCAACGTGGTTGCTTGGGCGGATCTCGGCGAAAACGCTGCGGCTAGCCTGCACAAAGGCAACCGCATCGTTGTTACCGGGCGACTAGAGCAGCGCTCTTTTGAGACTCGTGAAGGTGAAAAGCGCAACGTCACCGAAGTAATCGCTGATGATCTCGGTCCCAGCCTTCGGTGGGCGCAAGCGCAAGTCGAGCGCATCTCTCGCGATTCTGCCGACGGTGGCGGCTTCAGCGGCGGCGGCAGTAGTGGTGGCGCACCGAAGCCCGCATCTGACCCCATTTACGGCGACGAAGAACCGTTCTGAGCAGCACACGCTGCTGATTCCTCCCGTCGACGCTTAGCCCGACCTTTTCCATTTCGAAATTCAGTCGAACACCATTTTTCAGTCAGGAACAAATCATTATGGCCAGTAAGAAGAACAAGGCCCGGTCGGCGCGTGACGCCAACCCCCGCAAGTTCAAGAAAAAGACCAGCGTCCTTATCATCGACAAAGTCGAGTACATCGACTACAAGGACGTCGATCTACTCCGACGCTTTATGAGCGACCGCTCCAAGATCAAGAACCGCCGTGTGGCAGGTAACGACCTGCAACAGCAACGCGAAGTCGCAAACGCGATCAAAATCTCTCGCGAAATGGCGCTCCTGCCGTACGCCACTCGTGTTGCGTCAACGCGCACCGGTGGCCGTCGTGATCGCGACGACCGTGGTCGCGGCCGCGACGAAGGTCGTGACGAAAACTCTGAGAACACCGAGAACACCGGCGACGAGTCCATTGAGTCAATCGATACCTCCATCGACGCCGCGACAGCTGTCGAGTCCACCGAGACCACAGAAGTGGAGTCCTGAGCAACATGAACGTCATTCTCCGCAGCAAAGTAGACGGCCTCGGCCAGCGCGGCGACATCGTTGATGTCGCCCAGGGCTACGCCCGCAATTTCCTGTTCCCGCAGGGTCATGCCATCAAGGCGTCCGCCGGTGCGCTGGAGCAGGCAGCCAAGATGCGTGCATCACGCGATTCAAAAGATCAGAGCGCGCGCGAGGCTGCGACGGCAATCGCCAGCACGTTGGTGCCGAAGACAATCACCGTGTCCGCGAAGGCATCGAGCGAAGGCAAGCTCTTCGGTTCAATTCACGCCGCTGAAATCGCTGTTGCGATTAAGGCGCAGACCGACATCGACATTGATCGTAAGTCAATCGAGGCCGATCACAACATCAAAACCACTGGTCAGCACACGGTCACTGCGTCGCTGCACCATGATGTATCGTTCCCAATCACCCTCGAGGTAGTTGCGGCCGACTGAACCCGGCGACGGGCCTTCTTAGCGGTGGCGCACGTAGCCGCTCAAACGACATGCTGAGGGCGTGTCCTGCCCATACGGCAGGGCGCGCCCTTTGTTTTTCCACAGACAGTCCACAGAATTTCATCCACAGACATGAGTGACTTGTCCACAGGCAAGTCCCAGGGTTGTTCCCCTATCGCCGCACAGGAAAGTCCAGCGAGAATAACGTCATCATGAGTAACGATGTTGAGTACGGCCAATTTGGCGGCGGCGCGCCATCCCGCCCGGCCGGAGGCTCGGGGCGTGTTCCTCCTCACAACCTCCAGGCCGAAGAATCGGTACTTGGTGCCTTGTTGTTATCTCGCGACGCGATTGGGGTCGTTGGTGAGGCCGGGCTGAATGTTCGTGACTTTTACAGCCCCGCTCACCAGCATATTTTTGACGCTGTCCGCTCTCTGTATTCATCATCGGGCCCGGTTGACGTCGTCACCGTTGCCGACGAGCTTCGACGCCACAACCTGCTAGACGAACTTGGTGGCATGGAGCGCCTCAACGAGCTACAGAATGCGACGCCATCGGTTTCCGGCGCCGAGCATTACGCCAAAATTGTCATGGACACGGCGCTACTCCGGCGCCTAATCCATACCGCCGGTGAGATCACTGACCTTGCTTTCAGTGAACCCGATGACGTCACGAAGGCTGTCGACTTGGCCGAGTCCAAGATGTTCGAAGTTGCCGAAGACAAGGTGGTCGACTCGACGCGTGAGATCGGAGACCTCCTCAACGTCACCATGGACGAGCTCGAAGCTAACTTCGAGCGCGGCGACACCATCACCGGTGTCGCAACCGGCTACGACGACCTTGATGAACTGCTGTCTGGCCTGCAACCGAGCACTCTCAATATTGTGGGAGCGCGTCCGGCGATGGGAAAGACAGCGTTTGGATTGGGCTTAGCCACCCACATCGCAAAGAACGAGGCGAAGCCGGCACTTGTGTTCTCCCTCGAGATGGGGCATTCAGAACTCACTCAGCGAATCCTGTCGAGCGAGGCGAAGGTTGATTCGACCAAGCTACGCACAGGCAAGTTAACCGAGGGCGACTGGTCCAAGATCGGCCTCGCTGTCGGTCGACTCGAAGTGCCGCTCTTCCTCGACGACAATCCGCAGGTCACTGTCATGGAGATCCGAGCCAAAGCGCGACGGATCAAGGCGCAACATGGTGGCCTGTCACTCATTCTTATCGATTACCTGCAGCTGATGTCAGGTTCCGGCCGATCGGAGAACCGTCAGCTTGAGGTATCGGAGATCAGCCGAAATCTGAAGGTGCTGGCCCGCGAGCTCGAAGTACCGATCGTTGCACTGTCTCAGCTCAGTCGAAACTTGGAAGCGCGTTCTGACAAACGACCGATGTTGGCCGACCTTCGTGAGTCCGGTTCTCTGGAGCAAGATGCCGACGTGGTGATGTTTCTGTACCGCGATGAGGTGTACAACCCTGAATCACCCGACAAAGGGTCAGCTGAAGTCATCGTCTCAAAGCACCGCTCTGGCCCCATTGGCACAAAGCGCCTCGTCTTCCTTGGGCAGTACACGCGCTTCGATAACGCCGCACGATCGATGTAGCAGTGAACACGTTTTAAGCCCCTGCGGCGATAAATAACTGCTCGAACTGAACGCAACAGTTCTGAAGTTCAACACAGATTGACGACGGACCGTCCGGTGAGGTGGCGCGTCAAGGCGACCAGGAACAGCTCTATCTGGAGCGGCCCGGACGTGAGCGTCGAACCGCTCCGCACCGACCGGTGAGCAAATGTCCACGGGTGGGACAATTACAAACCAAAAACTGGGACAGGTACGGTGGGAACCGCCTTGTTAGCGTTCAAGATCAGGTGGTTTTGCAGCACGCTTAGCGCGTAGTCGAACCTAGCGATCCAGATCGGTGGCCATCTACGCTGTGGACATGAGTCAACCGGCTGACCTGACTGCTCGAGCAGGGGCTGCTGGCCATGACCTAGTCGGTTGGATGATGTGGGACCCGAGAGCCATTGCCGAATACCAGGCGCTCGGTGTTCCCGACGGTATTGGCTGGCTCGTGGCCTGGCGGCTCGCATCGCTCGGCGACGTGAACCCAGGGGTTGCAGCGGCAGCTGCGTATTCGATCAACCCCAGCGTGATCAAGAACGTCATGAAGCTTTACCAAGATGCCACCGATGTTGAATCGATCCTGGATGTCCGCGACGCTGCTGTCCAACCTGGGCTCGATGAAATCGCACCCGGCCTTTCCAGCGGTCTTGCCGATCTTGCAGCACCGCTTTGGCGCGGTGCCGATGCCGTTCACTTCGGCGCTCGGCCTATGTTTGCTGCGCATCGCGAGCTGCCCCGTCCTGAAGAGGAAAACTCTGCGTTGTCGGCATGGCTCGCAGCGAACTGTCTGCGTGAGTTGCGCGGCGACAACCACTGGGCCTTATGTGCAAGTGAGAATCTCGATGACGTCGAGGTCGGGCTTCTTCACTCGGTCATGGTCGACATCGAAGAGTACGGCAGCGAAGAGTGGATTGCTCGAAGCCGCGGCAATGACGACGAAGCGATTGCAGCTGCGTGGGCGCGACTTGAAGTGAAAGGTCTGGCATCGGGTGGCGCCGTCAGCGACGAAGGCCGGAGATTCCGACTCGACCTCGAAGCCCGCACCGACGCACTCACCGCCCCCGCTTGGGACGCAGTTGGCGTTGAAACGACACGTGCCTTCTGTGAGCTGATTGAACCGCACCACGATGCGTTTGTGGCCCGAATTGATGCCACGGCTGGGCCGCGTTGGATGCCAGCGGTGCGGGTGAAGGCCCGACCACCCGATGCCTGAGGGTGACACACTCCGGCGAGCGGCCGAGGTGTTGACGCCAGTACTTGAGGGCCAGATCGTGACTGACCTCTGGTTTAAGAAGTTGCGCGGCTATCGACCGCGCGTCGGCGACACGATCCACAGCGTTGAGGCGGTTGGCAAGTACCTCTTGCTTGAGTTTGACCGCAAGCTCGTTTTGCATACTCACCTCGGCATGACCGGCTCGTGGCGGGTCACCGCTCTTGATCGAGCCCATCCGCGCGACCCAAAGCTCCGAATTCTCATCGAGACAGCAGCAGGCCGTGCACTCTGCTTCGCCGCACCGGACATCTCTACCCATATCTCAGGGTCGGGCACCGCTCCAGCCGACCGGATTGGCCCAGACCTAAGCAACGACGACGTCGACCTGCACGATGTCCTTATGCGAAGCCGGCGACGCTCAAAAGAATCGACCACGCTTGCCGAACTTCTCCTCGATCAGCAGGTGGCGGCGGGTGTCGGCAATGTCTTCAAGAGTGAAGCACTGTTCGTCGCTGGGCTACATCCGTTCACGTTAGTGAACGCAGTGACCGACGAGCAGCTCGCGAAGCTTTGGTCTATCGCCCACCGTCAGTTGGTTGCCAATCGAGATAGGCCCTACCGATCAACGACGAGGCCTGGAAGCCTTAACCGGACCCATGTTTACGGCCGTCATCACTTCGCCTGCCTTCGATGCGACAACGCTGTTGCGTTCTCCGCAGCGGGGGAGCGCACCGCCCGCAGCACCTACTGGTGCCCGTCTTGCCAACCCGTCGCTCGATGAGGCGCCGTGCAAGGCTGTACGCATGGCGACCGTCAGCTCTCCGAACGCTCGTCAGGTGAGCTGCGATATCTGTAGTGCAAGGCGCGTACGCCTGACGGCTAGTCGCTCGGCCGCCGCTGACCGACTCAACGAGTTAGCCGATGTCGCGGAGTTGATGGATGATTTCAACAGTGCAGTACGGCTCCGCCGCCAGGCGTCTGAGCTTCGCATCGCAGCGATGCGGCTCCTTGATGAGTGATGAACTCGCAGAGACGAACGATCAGGTTGATGCAGTGAGTCCCACGCCAGACCTGGAGACGCTGCGCAGCATCGAGCAGCGCGTGCTCTGGCTTGCGACGCGAATCATCGACCACGCGAACTCGCGCAGCGCGACCGACGTGAAAGTTGGTGGTCACCAAGCGTCGAGCGCCTCGATGGTGTCAATCATGACGGCGCTGTGGTTCTCGCACCTGAACGGCGATGACAAGGTTGCCGTCAAGCCGCACGCCTCGCCGGTGTATCACGCCATCAAATACCTCACCGGCGAGCTTGACCGGTCCTACCTCAAGACTTTGCGTCAGCGCGGCGGCCTTCAGGCTTACCCGTCGCGAACCAAAGATCCTGATGTCTCTGACTTTTCGACTGGCTCAGTCGGCCTTGGCGCGGTTGCACCGCTTTTCTCAGCGCTCACCCGTCGTTACGTCGAGTCTCATTTCGGAGAGCAGTCGCCTGCACGCTTCATAGCGCTTGTCGGTGACGCCGAGCTTGATGAGGGCAACGTTTGGGAAGCCATTGCTGACCCTGCCACGCAGGAGCTCGGTAATTTCACAATGGTCATCGACCTGAATCGTCAGAGCCTGGATCGAGTAATTCCTGACATCGCAGCGGTGCGACTGAAACGTTTCTTCGCCGACGCCGGCTGGCACGTCGCCGAAGCAAAATACGGAAGCCGGCTCGGCGCTGCGTTCGCCGAGCCGGGCGGTGATGCGCTCGAGGCACACATCGACTCGATGCCAAACGAGGCGTATCAGGAGCTGTTTGCGCTCGAGGGTGCTGACGTCCGACACAAGTTCCTTGTTGACGCAGATGAGACCGTTCGCAATTTCGTGGTCGACCTCGATGATGCTGAGCTCAAGCATCTGGTCACTGACTTAGGCGGTCACGATCTGGGGCTACTTACCGACACCTTCCGCGAATGTGATGCCACACCGGAGCAACCCTCGGTGGTTTTTGCCTACACGATCAAGGGTCACGGCCTTCCGATGGCGGGTGATCCGATGAATCATGCTGCGCTGCTATCACCCGATCAAGTTGATGCATTCCGCAGCGAACTCGGGCTTGATGCCGATACCGAGTGGGATCGTTTTGACGCCCANTCNCCAGAAGGCCAGCTCTGTCGTGCCGTGGGCGGAGATATCAACAACTCGCNACCTACACCGCGCCCAATNCTCCCAGTGCCGACAGCTGCTCGCTCGACGGTCACCAACGGCGCCACGTCAACCCAAGAGGCGTTTGGTCGTGTTNTGGCTTCGCTTGCGGACGTGGAGGGTGTCGGTGATCGACTAGTCACGGCTGCGCCCGACGTGTCGATTTCGACCAACCTTGGTGGCTTCATCAACAAGCGCGGCGTTTATTCCCATGCGGAACGTGACGATCATGGCGGCGCCGACCGATTGTTGAAGTGGGCGCCCGGACCGACCGGCCAACACATCGAACTCGGCATCAGCGAGATGAATCTATTCATGCTGCTAGGCCAGCTTGGACTGAGCCACGATCACCATGGTCGGCATCTGCTTCCGGTTGGCACGGTGTACGACCCGTTTGTGCTGCGCGGACTCGATGCGTTGATTTACGGCATTTACAACGACGCGAAGTTTGTTGTTGCGGGTACGCCCGCAGGCGTCACGCTCGCACCCGAGGGTGGCGCACATCAGTCGACGATCACAGCGTCGGTTGGTGCGGAGCTACCGAACATCACCTACTTTGAGCCGGCTTACGCAAGTGAGGTTGACTGGCTGCTCTGTGACGCTCTCGATCAGCTCAGCCACCCCGCCGGGACGAGCGGCTATCTCCGGTTGTCGACAAGGCCGATCGATCAGGCACCGTTCGCAAATGTTTTGGCGATAATGGGGGAAGAGCGGCTGCGGTCCCAGGTTCTGGCTGGCGGCTATCGCCTTGTCGACGGTCCGGAAGACGGTCGACCTGGTGTCACAATCGCCACGACGGGTGCCATGGCACCCGAGGCACTTGCCGCAGCGGCCGAACTCGACAGCGAAGGAGTACAGGCGACCGTCATCCATCTCACCAGTCCGGACCGGGTCTACCGCAGTTGGCGCGCCGGCTTTGCCCAGTCCGCAACAACAGCACGAATCGTTCGTGCACCCAGCCAACTCCACCGACTCGTACCAGTCACAGAACGACGCCGACCGGTCGTCAGCGTGCACGATGCGGCCAGCCACAGCTTGGCGTGGATTGGCTCGGCGCTCGGCCCCCGCCAGTACACCCTTGGTGTTGATCGTTTCGGTGAATCAGGGACCATCGCTGATCTGCACGAACTAACCGGCATCGACGCCGGAAGTATTGTCAACGCCGTGCTGATCGCTGTCAGCGAAGTGGATCCCTACGAAGACTGAGTCACCGTGTTGCTAGCAAGGTTTCGCGCAGGCTGGACGTCACTGCCTGTGGAGTGCCGGATGATCCTCAGCATCGACCTGCGGCCACCCACGGCTACACGATCCGGAGATTTTCAATCATTGTCTGCTTGAGCATAATTACGTTGGCTCGGGTGAATTAGGTGATGTCCCTGGGATCAATGATCGGTTGCATGTTCACAGCCACATATAGGTCGTTGTGGAACTTGCTGCGCGCTTGCCGGTCGGTAAAAAGAGATCGATTTGACCAAAGACAAGTGAACGACCTGGTTTGGTGACATACGCATCGAAGGTCACGGTGCCGATGTCTTCGGGTACGCCGCGTTCGAAGTTGGTGTTGAGGGAAACGGTCGTGAAGCTCCGGTCTGGCTGATCAAGCGACATCATCACGAACACCATGCCGGTATCCATGCAGCCGAGAATTGCCTGGCCACACATCACACCGCCGCTATGCGTAATGTGATCGAAAACATCGACTTCAAAACGCACGTGTCCATTTGTTGCGTAGGTGATCCGCAGGTTGAGGTCGTGCATGATTCCAGCGCCCCCCTCGGCAAAGTTTGCCGAAATACGTTCGATCGTGGCGGGGTCGGATTCAGCGACGTCAGTGGTGTTCACGCGTTGGACATTAACGACAGGACGCTGCTTGGCTACGGTCTCGGCGTGCAGCTCAACACCATCCGCCGTGGATCCGGCGACCCGATTGTTTTCATCCACGGCATGGGGACTGCTGCGTGGACGTGGGATGCTTGCGCCGAAGCGCTTGCTGACCGGTACCTGACAATCGCCATTGACTTGCCTGGCCATGGGGATTCAGCGTGCCCTGAGGACCGAGCTGCGTTCACCCGTGATGCCGCGCTCGCTGACCTTGACCTCGTGCTGACTGAACTTGAGGGTCCGGCGATCTTGGTTGGTCACTCGCTCGGTGGATACTTGGCGCTAGCACATGCAGCGACTCGGCCCAATGTGGCGCGCGGCATTGTTGTGCTCAATACCGGTCCGGGCTTCCGCGACCCTGAGAAGCGGGAAGGCTGGAACGATCGTTCTCGCCGCAACGCTCATCGGTTTGGTGTGCCTGAACGCGTCGTTGATTTGAACTTGCAGCAGGATTCAGTCGTGATGGATCGACTCGCTGAGACGACCACACCGACGCTCGTTCTCGCAGGCGGTGCCGATCGACCGGAGTACACCGGCTCAGGTCAGTACCTCGAACGCAAGATGCCTGACGCAAGACTCGTCGTTCTCGAAGACGGCGGCCATTCAATGCACGAAGAGACCCACGTCACCGAAGTCGCTGCACTCACCGCTGAGTTCATCGCCGGCCTCTCCTGACCTCCCGCGACGTTGCCACGGGCTGAAGGTCAAGGCGTAAAATTCTGAAGTAATCCCAAGAGACATCGGAAAAATTCATTCACCGACAATTGCTTTAAATCTTTCAGCATCAGTGGTGCGGGGTTCGTTGATGTGGGCACCGAATTGAGAGACTTCGAAGATGCCGTCGATCTACTTTGAAGACTTTTCAGTCGGCCGGGTCTTTGAGCTCGGGTCGGTCACGGTCACCGAGAAATCGATTATCGAATTCGCCTCCCAGTTTGATCCACAGTCGTTTCATATCGATCCCGAAGCTGCTGTCGATTCGTCGTTTGGGGGCCTAATTGCCAGCGGTTGGCACACCGGCTCGCTGTGGATGCGGCTCTATGCAGATGCACTATTGCTTGATGCGGACAGCCGTGGATCACCGGGCATCGAAGAGGTCCGCTGGCGTGCGCCGGTGCGGCCAGACGACACGCTGACCGGAACAACGACTGTTGTTGATGCGCAACCTTCGAGCAAAGACCCGATGCGCGGTACCGTGTTCATTGAGTCAGCGATGACAAATCAGGACGGTGTCGTCGTGATGACGATGAAATCGCGTGGCATGTTCGGTCGTCGCAAAGCCTGACGCGACGATCTCGGCTTCATCCGTCCAGATTCCTGTGCACTGACCCGCAGAAATCGCGACATAAACGAGCCGGGAAACAATTCAAGAATGGCCTGAGCCGACGACGCCGCCGGCGTCGAAGGTGACTTCACCGGACTTAACCGTGGGCACCGACCCAACCTGGCTTGACGAGAAGGAGATAGAACGTCGGACTAGAGGCCGCGACTGACGGGCCAGAGGTCGGGGAAATCAGCGGGCCGCTGTTCCAGCTCCGCTGTAAATGCTTCGGCCATGTCATCAGTGTCGAACATTGAGGCATTCCAGTTTGCGATGTATTCCAGGCCGTCGGCAATCGAGTGTTCCTGGCTGTACTGCATCGACTTCTTCGTACCCCAGACAGCCATCGGGCTTTTGCTGGCGATTTCGGCAGCGACCTCATGGACTCCAGACAACAACGCGTCCTGGTCCGCGAAGACCCGGTTGACGAATCCTGCAGCCAACGCTTCGTCGGCCGACCAGCGGCGACCGGTGTAGGCGAGTTCACGCACGATGCCTTCTGCGACGAGTCTTGGCATGCGTTGAAGCGTGCCAACGTCGGCGGTCATCCCGATGTTGATCTCGGCAATGGAAAAATAAGCCGACTCTGACGCGTAGCGAAGATCAGCCGCCGAGACCATGTCGATGGCGCCACCAACACAGGCACCCTGAATTGCGCAGAGCACCGGCATTCGCGCTCGCTCAAGAGCAGTAAAAGAGTCCTGCAACTTCAACGCAGTCGAACGGAATCGTTCACCCCGACGGCTTGGGTGCTTCGGGCCGTCGCTGTCGGACAGTGTTGGGTCGGATTGAAAGACCGATAGGTCCATGCCTGAGCAGAAATGCTTACCCTCAGCGGATAGGACGATGGCGCGCACTGAGCCCGACGCCGACATTTCGTCGACAATGGCGGGGAGGTCGTTCCAAAACGAGGCGATCATCGAGTTTGCCTTCTTCGGGCGGTTCATCTTGATGTGACCAACTTTGTCGGAAATTTCGATGTCAAAGCACTCGTGTCCCATCCGCTGAGTTTGGCAGAGCGCCGACCGCAGTTGCAGATTGAGCGGCTGACTTTGCTCGTCTGAGAAGGTTGGCAACCTGCATTCGCTGCCATTGGACTGATGGGGTGGCCCGTCTACGATCGGCAACATGGCGGGGCCGTTCGACGATGGGGCGCTACGCGACTCGTTTGTGGAGGCGGTCAACTTTGTCTCTGGTGCGTCATTGGAGACTGGGGTCAGCGCGGAACGGATCGGCTTGGCGGCCCTGCAACGGTCGAGCCACGCAATCTGTGTCACTGATGCTCAGATCAACCCTCCAGGACCCACGATTTCTTTTGTCAATAACGCATACCTGGACATTTTTCGCTGCGATGTTGACCAGGCGGTTGGNAGGTCGCCGCGGGTAGGACAGGGTCCACTGACGAACCGGCATGTTCTTGATCGACTTCGATCTCATATCGAGGCAGGCGAATCGATACAGGCTCAGGCGATCAACTATCGATTCGATCGAACGGCGTTTCGACTTCGCTGGAGTATCGATCCAATGATGCGTGACGGGGTCGTTACGGGGTTCGTCGCCCTCTTGCACGACGTCACCACCGAGGACCGAATGCGGCGTCGTCTTGCTGCGCTTGACACGCTGATGAACCGCGGCAAGGTGGCTTCACGGCTTGATCGCGACAAACGGTTCCGCCCAATCGCCCAAGCACTAGCCAGCGCACTTCGTCCNCTTGTCGCCGAAATTGGGTCGGCTACAGTTCGACTAGGTGACGTTTATGAGGCGACCCAGATCGATGCAAATGTGCTCGAAAACTGCGTTCCTGAAATCGTTGAGACGGCGATTGGTTCGATCGGTTCGATCAGACTGAACACGCACCCGGATGCCGGCGCCTTGGTCGACCAACTTGCGATCGGTGAACTAGGTGAGCATGCTCGCTGGCTTCTTGAACTCGGCGTCCCAGGTTGATCTTGACGAAGGCCTGTGGGAACAAATCCAACCGCTCAGGGAACCAAGCACGAAGACTGGACGTCTGATATTTATGAAGCGCACTCTTGCTTTCCCGCTGACGGCCTTCGCGTTACTCGCTGCGTCATGCACCAACTCCGGTTCAACGANCAGCGAACCCGACAGCTCTGGGCCTGANNNGACTGAACCGTTCACGACTGAGCCAGAGATTACTGCGCCCGACACGGTCGANGAGGCGGAGGAAATAGACGATGGCGCACCCACCANCCCAGTTGGCTTTACGTCGGCAGCTCTGCAGCAGTTCGACAGCTGTGCGGCATTCCTCGGTTACGTGCACACCGAAGGCGTGCAGCGAGTCGGCCCCTATGGTTTTGAGGACGGCAGCTACGTCGGTTTCCCCGAGGTGTTTGTCGCTGAGGGTGACGTAGCTGACTCTGAGCCCAGCGAGGGTCGTGCCACTGAGGCTCAGGTCGGNAGCGAAGCTCCAGCCGACGCTGAAGGTGGGGCTAGTAGTGATGGCGGTTTCTCGACCACGAACGTCCAGGTCGAAGGAGTCGACGAGCCCGACATCATCAAGACAGATGGTGATCGCATTCTTGCGATCACAGGTGAGACGCTTCACTACATCGATGTCTCCGAAGACGGCTCCACGGGAGCCAAGCGCGGATCGATCGTGCTGGGTTTCGAAACGCAATATGCGTACGGCTACGAGATCTTCATTACCGACGATCGGGCCTTCGTGTTTGCCTCGAGTGAGGTGTGGAATGATTTATGGCGAGGCGGTCCGGTACCGGTCTCCGACGACGACGTTGCGACCACTGAAGCTGAAGAAACGCTGCTGGAGTCGGCAAGTCCGGATGAGCTTGATGCACCGGTTGAAGGATCCATTCTGCCTGGCACATACTTCGGACCGCAGACTCTGATCATTGAGGTNGACCTCTCGGATCCAGACACCTTGACGGTCGCCAACACGATGCTGATTGACGGTAGATACGTCAGTGCCCGTTCGATTGGCGAGACTGCACGAGTCGTGGTGACGTCGCCGCCGCAAGATCTCGGATTTCTCTACCCGTCGANCTCTGGCACGGAGGACAAAGCAGAAGAAGCCAATCGGCAGGTGATCCTCGAATCGACCGCAGAGGACTGGATTCCTGGTTACACCGTGATCGACGCTGACGGAAGCTCAAAGTCAGGTCAGCTTGTNGATTGCGGCAATATCCACGCTCCCGCCGAATTTGGTGGCTTCGACATCCTGTCGATCGTCACGCTTGACCTAGGGAACAGCCTTGATGCACCGACCGGTACAAGCTCTGTTGTGGCGTCAGGCGACACGGTGTATGCGTCGGAGGACCGGATGTACATCACCACCAACATCTGGGAACCGATCGTTAACGAGCAGACCAAAGAATGGCTTGATGAGAACTATCAAACCGCAGTTCATCGCTTCTCTATCGCNGGCACCGGCCCGGCCGACTACGAAGCATCAGGCTCGGTTGAAGGACACCTCCTCAACCAGTTCTCGATGAACGACCGCAACGGTGTGTTCTACGTGGCGACGACGAGCGGTGCACCGTGGAGCGGCGATGGNTCCGAAAGCCAGATCGTGGCGATGGAAGCCGACGGGGATCAACTGNTCAAGATCGGTGCCGTCGGTGGACTCGGTAAAGGCGAACGGATTTTCTCGGTTCGGTACGTTGGCGAGACTGCGTATGTCGTCACGTTCCGTCAGATTGATCCCTTTTATGTGATCGACCTCAGCGATCCACGCAACATGACTGTTGAAGGGGAGCTCAAGATCCCCGGCTACTCGTCATATCTTCATCCGATCAGTGACACCCTTGTGCTCGGAGTTGGGCAAGATGCCACCGACGAAGGGCGCACGACTGGGACCAAAGTTTCGCTATTTGATGTGAGCGATCCAGCGAACCCGCTTGAGGTTGATGTGTGGATGATGCCTGACTCTTCCAGTGATGCCGAGTTCGATCACCGGGCGTTCCTCTGGTGGGCACCGACCAACACGGCAGTTTTGCCGCTGCAGTCGTTCAACGATCGATTCTCCGGCGCAGTGGTACTCAAAGTTGAGAACAACGTGATCACCGAGCAGGGCAGGATCCAGCACAGCGATGAGGAAGTCGGCGCGATCGGACAAACCGACTGCAGAGTGCTCACTATGGATGAGATCGGCACTGAGGAGAACAACGAGTTCTTCTACGTCCAGGACGGCGGTGGCCAAGTGCAGGGATGCGGGCCGAATGACCAGGGGGGCGCCGCCGGGCTGTTCTGCAACCCGATCCCAGTAGATGAGATCGATTTCTACTACTGGGATGGTGAACCCAAGATCGACACCACCGGCCTCGACCGCATCGAGATTTGTTACCCGGACTGGAACGGTTTTCAGAATGCCGTGCAACGCACGATGGTGATCAACAACAGCCTCTGGACACTTTCGATGAGCAGAGTGCAGTCCAACGATCTCGGCACCCTTGATCGGATTGAAGCCATCGACCTGACCTGATCCGGCCAAAATGTTAGGCAACCTAAACAGAGGCTGTTAGTGTTGCTGAGATGGACGTCTTGTCAGGTCAGCGACTTGCGCGTCTTTCCGATCTTGAGGCAATGCGTCGGCGAGGGAATGGGCCTGCGCTCATTGCTGGCGACGCAATCGTTTCTTACGTTGACTTAGTCACTCGTATCGAGCAGCGAAGAGACGAACTTGGCCCAGATCGCCGATTGGTCACGTTCCATGCGACCAATTCGATCGACACAATCGTCACTTACTTGGCCTGCCTCAGCGGTGGTCACGTTGCTTCGATTCGGAGCACGGCAGGGCATGACCCGTTTACCGCGGCCGTAAAGAGTGATCTCCATCCAGATCTCGCCGTACTGATGAGCACGTCCGGATCAACTGGCTCGGCCAAGGCTGTGCGGCTTTCGATCGACAATGTCGAGTCCAACGCTGTGGCGATCGCCGATGCACTTGGGCTGCGCTTCGACGATGTCGCAGTTACCTCGTTGCCGCTGAGTTACTGCTACGGGCTCTCAATTGTCACCTCCCACCTTGCCGTTGGCGCCGCTGTCGTCGTGACCGACACGTCAGTTGTTGATACATGTTTCTGGCACCTTGTCGAGCGTTGGGGCGTCACCACCCTGTCGGGTGTGCCCCACAGCTTCGACCTCATTGATCGGATTGACGGCGACGCACTCATGGCACCGTCGCTTCGTCGCGTCACTCAAGCGGGCGGTCGACTGGCGCCAGCAAAAGTTCAGCAATTGAGTCGCCTCGGCCACCGTCACGGCTGGGATCTCGTCGTGATGTACGGCCAGACGGAGGCAACAGCACGCATGGCGACGCTCGAGCCGCAACTGGTTGACGGTTTCCCGTGCTCGATTGGCCGACCAATCCCTGGAGGAGCATTTGATTTAGAGCCGATTTCTCCGAGCGATGTCCCGGTTGAACTGGAAACTGACGCGGCAATCGGTCGCGTGGGGGAAATTGTTTACACCGGTCCCAATGTGATGTTGGGCTACGCCACATCCGTGGAGGATTTGCGGCGCGGACGGGACGTCAAACAGCTACACACCGGCGACATCGGTCGCCGTCTCCCGAACGGACTCTACGAAATTGTTGGCCGGCGATCACGATTCGTGAAGCTTCTCGGCCATCGCATCGACCTCGAAGCTCTTGAAGCAGACCTCAGCCATGCCGGCGGCAACGTTGCGGTAGCGGGTACCGACGATCGATTGGTGATCGTGGCAGATCGCCATACCGAAGGACTTCAGCAGCGACTTAATCTGTTGCCCATACCTGCGACCATGGTGCACGTCATCGAGGTCGAACGGATTCCGCGGCTCTCAAACGGAAAGGTCGATACTGCAGCGATCCTGCAACTCGTCGACCAGCAGACGACTCCTCTCGACGAAACGTGCCAGACGGCAACCCCAACCGAGATACTCAGCGAGGTGCTTAACGTCGACATCGTTGACCCACGCAGCACCTTCGCCTCATTGGGTGGCGACTCATTGTCCTATGTCGAGGCGTCCATTCGGCTCGAACGCACACTTGGCGATCTCCCCGACGGATGGCACACGCGCTCTGTTGCCGAACTCGATGCGTACACGCCACAACGTCAGCGCCGCTCCACTAACCGAATTGATACCAGCGTCGTCGTGCGGGCGATCGGTATCTGCATCATTGTGGCAACCCATATGCGTGTCTTCCGTCTTGCCGGCGGTGCCCACACACTCCTCGCAGTTGCCGGCTACAACTTCGCCCGGTTCCAACTCGCTGGGGCTGGAGCACCGGGAAGTATTCGCCGAGGGCTCGCCACTGTTGGACGCGTTGCTGTCCCTGCGTCGATGTGGATTGGACTGCAAATGCTGTTCGTTGGCGGATACAGCGCTGGTTCACTGTTTCTCGTCAACAACTATTTCGGGTCCGCGTGGCGACGCGACGGCCGCTGGGAATATTGGTACTTCGAAGCATTTGTTCAGGTCTTCCTAGTCCTCACTCTGCTGTTCGCGATCGGCCCAGTCCGCCACCTTGAACGACGACGTCCGTTCGCGTTCGCGTTCGTTGCCTTGCTTGGGGCAACTGCAGTCGGCTTGGAGCTCGTAGAGTTTGGTGACTCATACAACAACATCTTCCGACCGCACACCACGATCTGGTTCGTCCTGCTCGGCTGGGCGGGCCAGGTTGCGGTCACGAATCGACAGCGACTGCTCGTAACTGCCGTGCTCGTCATTGGGGCACCGCTTTACTTCGACCGGTGGCAACAAGCGCTCATGGTCACATCGTTAGTCGGAGCACTGTTGTGGCTGCCGTCTGTGCGAGTGCCACGACTTGCTGTACCCGTATTTGGCGTTGTTGCTGCTGCGTCGATGGTGATTTTTCTGATCCACTGGCAGGTCTGGCCGATCTACATGAGCGTCTTTGTTCGCGAAGTAGCGTTTCTTTCCACGATGGCAACCGGAGTCGCGATGTGGGCGATTGGTCGACGCACTATGCGGACTGCTTGGGTGCACACTCTGAGTCGAAAGATGCTCCGGCAGTCGGTCTGAGTCGAAGGGCCCTTGCAGTGCCTGACAACATGTCGGGTATGACATCAACACCGGCGTATGACTGGGTGGCCCATCACGCAATGGTCAGCCCAAATCGAATGGCTTGGGCTGACATTGACCCGCTCAGCGGGTCGCCGGGTGTGGCGTCGACGTGGCGCGAGGCGCACGATCGGGTGGGGCGAGCAGCAGCCATGTTGCGCGACGACTTCGGTGTCGGAAGAGGCGACCGTGTGGCGATGTACTCACAGAATCGAGTTGAGTTCATTGAGGTGCAGTTCGCCTGCGCCCGGCTTGGTGCTGTATTCGTCCCGCTGAACTGGCGCCTCACAATTCACGAGCTTGATTACATCGTGAGTAATGCGGCTCCAACCGTGCTTGTAGCGGATCCTGAACTCGGTGATACCGCAGAGGAGCTTGTCAAGTGCACTAAAACGCCTCACCTGATCGTTTTCGGTGGCGATGGATCTCACCCTGATTGCAGTGCGAACTATGACGACGGACTTGCCGCTGTCGACACATCCAATCTCCCGGTGATGCCAGAGCTGACACATGACGATCCCCTGACAATTATGTATACCTCGGGCACAACTGGTCGACCGAAGGGGGCAATCATCACGCATGGCATGTCGTTCTGGAACTCGGTCAACCTGGCCGAACTCCATGACCTGTCCCGGTCGATGGTCAACTTCTGCTTTCTGCCGCTGTTCCACACTGGCGGTCTGAACTGTTACACGAACCCCGCGGCGTACTTCGGAGGTTCCACAATGGTGATGCGTACCTTCGACCCGGGTCGAGCTCTCGAATTGATCAGCGATCCGAAGCGAGGCATCACACATTTTCTCGGTGTTCCTGCGAACTACTTGTTCATGGGCCAGCACCCTGACTTTGCATCAACAGACTTTTCGCGGCTGGTATCAACAGCTATCGGCGGCGCACCGGCCGCACTGCCACTTTTGAAGATGTGGGAATCGGTGGGCTGCCCATTGATCCAAGCGTTCGGGATGACCGAGACAAGCCCGCTTGTGCTGTCGATCAGTAAAGAGATGGCTGTCGAGAAAGCGGGGAGCGCAGGTCTGCCCGCAATGAACACAGCTATTCGGATCGTCGGCGATGATGGCTTAGACGTAGGAGTCGGCGAGATCGGCGAACTCTGGTGCAAGGGCCCGAACATCACGCCGGGCTACTGGAATAACCCAGAGGCCACCGCCGAGGCGATCACCGACGGATGGCTGCATACTGGAGATGCTGCGCAGTCGGATGCAGACGGGTACGTGTCGATCGTCGACCGTTGGAAGGACATGTATATCTCTGGCGGCGAGAACGTCTACCCCTCAGAAGTCGAGTCGACTTTGTTCGACCTCGAGGGCATCGCAGACGTGGCGGTGATTGGTCTCCCCGACGACAAATGGGGCGAGGTTGGTCAAGCCGTCGTTGTCAAGACCGACAATGTCGACATCGACGAAACGATGATCGTCAATTTCTGTCGTGAACGGCTGGCAACGTTCAAAGTCCCGCATTCGGTCCGCTTTGTCGACGAACTACCTCGCAATGCGACCGGCAAGATTCTGAAGCGCGAGCTACGCGACCGATGAAGGTGAGTTGAATGCGCCACGAAAGGACTTGAAGTAGCGCAGTCGGACCCGTTTGACGAGCATCTTGCTGGGACCTGTAACGTTCGATCCAGGGCTGAAACCCACCATGGGTCAGCTGCGGGAAGGACAGCTATGGAACTCGGACCAGGCAAAGTTGCTGTAGTCACCGGAGCGGGAAGTGGTATCGGGCTAGCGCTCGTTAACGCCTTCGCCGCCGCCGGTTGTTCGGTCGTCCTGGCCGACGTACAGGAAGACGCATTGGCCGGAGCCGCGAACGAAGCTGGCGCACATGGCGTCGAGACGCTGACTGTTGTCACCGACGTCAGTAAAGTCGAGCAAGTCGATGCGTTGGCAGCGGCGACTATAGAGCGCTTTGGTGCCGTGCACATCGTCTGCAACAACGCAGGCGTTGGCGGCGCAGGCGACCCGTGGGTTGGGCCAATCGAAACATGGGAGTGGGTGATCGGCGTCAACATGTGGGGCGTCATCTACGGCATTCGCGCCTTCCTCCCGCACATCGTCATGTCGGGTGGTGGCCATATCGTGAACACGGCATCGATCGCCGGCCTGTACCCCGGTTTCTCGCCGCCGTACGATGCAAGTAAACACGCCGTCGTTGCGATGACTGAGGGGTTATACACGTCTCTCAGGGCGGCAGAGATGCCTGTCGGAGTGAGCTGCCTATGCCCTGGTTGGGTGAAGACCGGCATTGCTGAATCCGAACGCAACTGGCCTGCCGAGTTCGGTGCGCTGCCCGAACGCGACGCAGCCGCTCAGATCTCCCGGAACTACGTGCAGCGAGCCATTGATGAGGGTATGCCGCCGGCGGCTGTCGCAGACCTCGTGGTTGACGCCGTTGGCAACGACAGGTTCTGGGTCTTCCCACACGAAGACTTCTTGGACATTGCGATGGAGCGGTTCCACACCGTCGGCGAGGGCCTGAACCCCGAGCCACCGGAGGAGTTTCCGGGCATGCCGCCGCGCTCGGAAATGATGGCCGAGATCATGGCCGCCATGCTCCCGCCGGAATAGATCCATCACCTTTGGGTCTGACTCTCAGTGTGGGCTCTCTGATGGGCTCTGAGTGTGACAGTCAGCGCCACATGCTGGCCATGTCGATCACCGACACGGTCAGGTGTTTGTGGCCGTAGCCCTCGCTGTCGAGCCAAGCGACTGCTCGCTGCATCGCTGCGGTCTCGACCCCGGGGTCTGTGGCGGTGTCGTCCGGGTCGCTCGGATCATCGGGAAGGAAGCGCATCTCGTACCGCAGATTGAACGCAACCAACTGTGGTTCGTAGGTGAAGGTGCCTTCGGCCGTGAACGCTGAGTCGAAGTACGTGTGCCGGCCGGCATCCGCGGTCAGCGCTGCCCGAGTCGCGTCGTCGAGGTCGCTGAAGTGACCGCGCACGACGGCTCGATAGATCTTCGTCATGTGAGCCGATCGTAGAGCGACCAAGATCCGCGCCGGTCAGGCTTGGGTGCCGACCTTCAGCTCGTTGAAGGGGACGCCCTTGTCGACGCCGGGTTCACGTGGCAGGCCGAGGACGCGGTCTCCGATGATGTTGCGCTGGATCTCGTCGGTGCCACCGGCGATCGATGACTGGAACGAGTTGAGGAAGATTCGCTGACGCTCCGAACCGTTTTCGGCATCGGGCTCCCACGCCACGGTTTGCGGTCCGGCAATTTCGAGGGCGCACTCGCGCATGTACCAGGCGATGTTCGACCCGAAGAGCTTGCCAAGCGAGCCGCCGGGGCCGGGGGTCTTCCCCGCTTTCTGCTCGGCCTTGGTGCGCTGTGCAACGAGGGCCTTGGTGGTCTCCATCGAGTAGATCGTCATCAACTGTTGGCGGACGACCGGGTCGTTGACCTTGCCGTTCTCCTGCGCTGCCTTGAGGAGCAGCTTGTACGTCGGCTGGTTGATCTTGCCTGAGCCGGCGGTGCCGATGGCAACGCGCTCGTACATCAACATCGCGGTGGCCATCCGCCACCCGTTGTTGTACTCGCCAAGCAGATGGTCGGCGGGCACGCGCACGTCGGTCATGAAGACCTCGTTGAACTCGCTGCCACCATCGATCTGGTGAATCGGACGGATCTCGACACCGGGTGCCTTCATGTCCATTATGAACATCGAGATGCCGGCGTGCTTGGGCTGATCGGGGTCGGTGCGAGCGATGACGACGCCGTAGTCGGCTATCTGTGCGGTGGTGGTCCAGACCTTCTGGCCGTTGAGAATCCACTCGTCGCCGTCCTTGACTGCACGAGATTGGAGGGAGGCAACGTCGGAACCGGCGCCGGGTTCGGAGAACATTTGGCACCACAGGGTTTTGCCGGAGATGTTGTCGGGCAGGTACCGCTTCTTGATTTCTTCGCTGCCGTACTCGGCGACCATCGGCAGGCACATGCCGTGGCTGATGATGAATGCGCCGCTCATCATGGTGTAGTTGCCCTGCGCCTCGCGCCAGATCTTGTCGTGGGCCTGACTGAGGCCGCCACCGCCGTATGCCTCGTCGTAGGCAACACCGGCGAGGCCAGCACCTGCGGCAGCGGCCAGGTATGCCTTTTGATCTTCGTAGCTGGGAACACCCTGCCCCTGCTTGTAGGCATAGGTCTCAAGAAAGTCGTGGCACTTCTTACGGAAGTCGGATGCTTGCTGTTCAGTCAGTTCGCTCATCTTGTTATCTGTTCTCTTGGTAGGAGTGGTCTGGCGTGTTGCGCTCTATTGTATGACGTCGTACAGTATGTGTCCAGACGGACCATGAGTAGCCTCACGAACAANGAACTTGATGCCCCGCCATGGTTGCGTGTCGAGTCGACGCTGATGTCGACAGCGCGCTTGATCCGCGATGCGTTCGACGCCCGGCTCAAACCACTTGATCTCAATCTCACGCAAGCCAGCCTCCTGGCCTACGTCGCAGAGTTCGGAGCNACCACGCAAACCCGACTCGCTGACCAGATGGGCACCGGTCGCGCCGCGATAGGCACCGTCGTCGACGGTCTCGAACGACGCGGTCTCATTGAGCGCCACCCAGACCCTGACGATCGGCGTGTTTGGCGTGTTGACGTCACCGCCTCCGGCCGGGCGCTTGCAGCAGACATTGCTGGTGTCGACGAAGTACTCCGCGGCGAACTCCGTCACGGCATTGGTCGCGAAGAACGCCAAGCCCTCAGCTGGGTTCTCACCCGGCTCCAAGTCAATCTCCAATCCGCAATCAACACATGAGGACCGTAGGGTGCCAGACGCCAAGTGGTCCTCGACACAGAAAGAAGAAGACCACATGAGTGAAGCAGTCATCGTCGACGCCATCCGCACACCTGGAGGCAAGCGCAACGGCCAACTGAAGGATCAGCACCCTGTTGACCTCGCAGCACACGTTCTCAAAGCCCTCGAAGAGCGCAATGGCCTCGACCCGGCGATAGTTGACGACGTCATCATGGGCTGCGTCATGCAGGTTGGTGAGCAGTCGCTCAATATCGGACGCAACGCCGTACTCTCAGCCGGCTGGCCCGAAGAAGTGCCGTCGACCACCGTNGACCGTCAATGCGGCTCGTCGCAGCAGTCGATGCACTTCGCAGCNCAGGGCGTCATCGCCGGCGCCTACGACGTCGTCGTCGCCGCTGGCGTCGAAGTCATGACGCGCACCCCGATGGGCGCCTCAATCGTCCAGGGCATGGGCTTCCCGTTCAGCCAGGACCAGCAGGACCGTTACGCCGACACCGGCCTCCCGCCGCAGGGCATCGGCGCCGACATGATTGCCGACGAATACGGCATCACTCGTGAAGATCTTGATGCCTTTGGTGCCCAGAGCCAGCAGCGTGCTGCTGTTGCTCGTGACGAAGGCCGTTTCGAGAACGAAATCGTGTCGGTCGACGTTGACGTCGACGGCACCATCGTCACGGTGAAGAACGACGAAGGCATCCGCGACGGCTCGACCGCCGAAGGCCTCGCCAAACTCAAGCCGGCATTCAAGGAAGATGGCAAGATCACCGCCGGCAACTCGTCGCAGATCTCCGANGGCGCCTCTGCCGTGCTCATCATGAGCGCCGAGAAGGCCGAAGAGCTCGGCATGAAGCCCCGTGCCAAGTTCCACAGCTTCGCCCTCGCGGGAACCGACCCGGTGACCATGCTCAAGGGCCCGATCCCGGCGACCAAGAAAATCCTCGAAAAGACTGGCCTCAGCATCGANGACATCGANCTGTTCGAAGTCAACGAGGCCTTTGCCTCAGTGGTCCTCGCCTGGCAGAAGGAGACCGGCGCCGACATGAGCAAGGTCAACGTCAACGGCGGAGCAATCGCCCTCGGTCATCCGCTCGGTGCCTCCGGCACCAAGCTGATGGCAACACTGCTCAACGAGCTTGAGCGCACCGGCGGCAAGTACGGCCTCCAAGTGATGTGCGAAGGCGGCGGCATGGCCAACGCCACCATCATCGAACGCCTCGACTGAGATCAGATTCNGAAGAGCCTGGCCTTCCCGTGCTACAGCGGAACGGCCAGGCTCTCTGCATTTTCGGCCTCGGTTAGGAGTTGATCGCGAGTTCCTCCAACACGTCTCCGTAGCGCGTCATCGCGTCGGCCCGTCGGGTGGGGACGTGGTCGATGCTCGGATCTGCTGGCCGGTAGCGCTTGAGCACCTGGCGGGCGACTGTGACCTTGTGGACCTCGTCAGGGCCGTCGTAGATGCGTGCCGCACGGGCGGCTCGGTACATGGCTTCGAGCGGGAGGTCGGTCGTGTAGCCGAGCGAGCCGTGAATCTGGATAGCCCGATCAATTACGTCATGGAGCACCTTGGCGCCCCAGAACTTGATGACNGCAATTTCGAGACGCGCATCGCTGTAGGTGCCGCCGGCTTCGTGCAGCTTGTCCATCTTCCANGCCGCCTGCAGCGTGAGTAGACGCGCCGCCTCGCGATCGGCGTAGGACTGGGCGATCCAGTCCTGGACCATTTGTTTGTCGGCGAGAATTGAGCCCTTTGTGTAGCGGGTGAGCGCGCGCTCACACAGCAGATCGAAGGCACGTTGCGACTGGCCGAGCCAGCGCATTGCGTGATGAATGCGGCCTGGACCAAGCCGCTTTTGGGCCAGCGCGAAACCCTGGCCGATGCCANCCTCGCCGCCGACGACATTGCCGAACGGGACACGCACGTCCTGGTACAGAATCTCGGCGTGGCCGCCCGGCTCACCAGTTCTGTGGTCAGGCTCACCCATCGTCGGAACGTCGCGCACGATATTGACGCCAGGGGTGTTGGTCGGGACGACGATCATCGAGAAGGCTTGATAAGGCGACGCGTCTTCGTCGAGGTTGGTCTTGACCATGACGATCAAAATGTCGGCAACCGAGGCGTTCGACGAGAACCACTTGTGGCCATTGATGACCCACTCGTCACCGTCGCGCATNGCCTGCGTTGTGAGCAGCGTTGGATCAGCACCAGCCCCCGGTTCAGTCATTGAGAAACACGAACTGATCTCCTGATCAAGGAGAGGTTGCATCCACTTCGCTTTCTGTTCCTCGGTNCCACCAAGCGACAGCAGTTCAGCGTTGCCNGAGTCCGGAGCATTATTGCCAAAGATGCGAGGCGCNAGGACTGACTGGCCCAGGATCTCGTGCATGAGGCCGAGCTTGACCTGGCCGAATCCGCCGCCGCCGAGTTCGGGCGGGAGATGCGCGGCCCACAGGCCTTGGTCTTTCACTTGTTGCTTGAGCGGCTCAGTGACCGTAGCGAACGCAGCGCGACCATCAGGGCTGCGGAACTCCGGCGCAAGGGTCTCAAGCGGGAAAATCTCCTCCTTCACAAACTCGCGCATCCAGGCAAGCTTCGCTTCGAATTCTGGTTCGGTCTCAAAATCCCAGGCCATGGTTGGCTCCTACTCTCTGTTCGGTCGATGCGAACCTAGGCACAATTTGTCCCNCTAATCTGATTGGAGCGTGGGCTTACAGTTGAGTTGCCCTCGAATAGACAGTCTGACGTCAGGTGACGACAAGATCAGGTCCGAGTGATACATCGTCGAGAATCCAACCGGTCATTCTTNAACAGAGCGCTGAAATGGGNTCNACCCAGAACCTGAGTTACATCCGACGAGCATCGCGATCGACCGATTGCTTGCGCTGCAAGCNATACCGAATCAAGCCTGAGAAGCAACAGCTGAATCGAGCTCNCTGACTTTAAATCAAGAGCGGGTGCGGCGCCGGGCTGAGCGTTTAGGCCCGAGTCCATGCGTGTGCTTTCATTTGGCTTTGTTGCGCTTGCGATGGTCAGCGGTGTGCGTCCGGCTGGCACAGCGTGGATCGGAGCAAAACCGTCGAGAGCCATTACGGGACGAATCATAGAAAAGTCGCTCGCAATCGTCCGCGGCGCAGCGGCCAAAGCGTGTGATGCCGTTGTCGCAAAGTTCGTTTGTCAGCGCCATCAGAAAGTCGGCAATCACCTGATCGTCAAACGTGGCCGACGCAGGCGTCCAATGAATGTGCAACGCCGCTCCGCCGTGGTCGGTGAGTGACGGCGAGATTTCCAACTCAGTTAGCTCCGCATTGATCCAGAGCGTGGCGGCGCTGACACCGATGTCTGGCAATGACTGGATGCGATTGAGCAGGTCAGCGAATCGTTCGGTGGTTCGTCGAATGGCGGCCTCAGGAGCGATCACCGCACGAGGGAATCCTGCATCGTCAAGCACCTGTCGCATATCGACTGCGTCGCCGTTNTCTGTGGCGGCGTCAGTGAANGCATTGGCAACCCGCACCATTGCCTCGAGNGTCAAGAGTTGCTCAGTGTTGTTGCCCGATGTCACGTACACNGAGANGAAGTTACTGGGTTTAACANACGTAAGGACTGTAAGATTGTTTGCTCCTTACTCTGATTCACCCACACCAGGAGGTGCCCCATGAATTTCATTCTCACTCTGACCGTCGTTGCTGCCAGCGTCTTGGGCTCAGGCATGGCCCTCCCGCAGGCGATGCGCCTGGCCCGCACCGGCAAAGTCGACGGCGTCTCGGCCGTGTGGATCGGNGTCAGCATGNCGATCAACGCATGGTGGACCGCCTACGCAGTGGCCACTTCGCTTTGGGCGATTCTTCCNGTATCCACGGTTTCGNTAGNGCTCTATTTTGCTATGGCGACGGTCTTTGTCCGGTCTGTCGGACGCGCAGCGCTTGGCGGCATGGCGGTTGGGGTGCTTGGCCTTGGGATGGCACCGCTCCCTGCATTTCTGATTGGCGGCTGGGACATGGCTGGGTTGGCCATCGGCCTGTCGTACGGCATCCAGCTTGCACCGGCGGTNTTCGCTGCCTATCGAACGCGGCAACTTGACGGGGTGNCCCCAACGACGTGGATGCTGTCTTTTGTGGAAGGGCTGCTCTGGCTGGCGTATGGCGCGTTGATTACCGATTTGGCGTTGCTCGCTGGTGGAGCGACCGGCGTAGCGATGGCAGGTGCCATCCTGTTGCGTCTGGTCGCGGTGGGTTCGGTCTCCGACCTCATTAGGGTAGATGAGGTAACACGGGTCAAAGTGTCCCGGAATTGAATAAGGAGCCGCAATGGCAACCACAGGTACGGTCAAGTTTTTTAATGACGAGAAAGGCTTCGGCTTTATCTCACGCGACGATGGTGACGATGTTTTCGTGCACTACTCCAACATCTCCGGCACGGGCCGCCGTTCGCTTAACGATGGTGACACCGTTGAGTTCGACATCGCGCCAGGTCGCAAAGGCCCCGAGGCCGTCGACGTCAAAGTCGTCTGAGGAGGCGATCTGATTGGCCTCTAGCCCACAGTCGTACCAGAAGCGACAGCGCGAACTCCGGAAGAAAGAGCGGAAGGCCGAAAAGCAGGCCATCCGTCACGGAAAGACCGCTGCGAAGAAGGAAGACGACGGTTCCGACGCTCCCGACGAGGACACGTTACTCGAAGAGTTTCGCGTCCTGAGCGAGAGTTTCGCCGAGGGTGAGGTCAGCCAGGACGACTTCGACTATCGCAAGGCAGAAATTTTTCACGCTATGGGTTTAGGTGACGCACCCGAACCCAGAGAAAGTGGTGAAGAAGCCGTAGACGAAGCGGTCGAGTCTGCCGACTGACACTTATCGTCTGAATTTTGCGATGACCTCTGTGCTTCAGCGCAGGGGTCATCGTCGTTTTCAAATGAAGCGCAAAACCCGACTCAGCTACCGGTGTTCGGACNAGNTCACTCGCNGGCTTTTGGAATGACTTCGATGTTGCGTAGGTTGACTTTTGCATGACTGCTAAGACGCACGATGATCCGACGCTTTACGACCTAGTAATCGTCGGCGGTTCTGCAGGCGGGCTCTCGGTAGCGATTTCATCGCTGCGCTCTGGACTCGACCGAATTCGCATCCTTGAGTCAGCGGGCCGAGTTGCGCTGCCTGACTTGATCGGCCCGAATCAGCTTGATGTTGGCTTCGGTGAATCTGTCACTTCAGTCGACGTTGTAGGTGATCACCTCGCGGTCAATACCAACCGGTTGAGCTACCGCACGCGTGCTGTGTTGGTGGCTGACCGACGCGACGGCGCAGGTTGGACTCCGCCGATCCCGCTGCCTGAAACCGACCGCATCCACATCGATCAATTCAACGCTGGCACCGACCAGGACATTTTGGTTGTCGGTCTTTCCGATCACGCNGTNGAGTTGACCGCGCAGTACGCCGATGGTGGAAATCGGATGGTGCTTGCCGCTGGCGGCATGGACCCGACGCTACTTTCGCCTGCTGGGGCCAGCGTCTTACGTAAGCTTGAACGGGATCGCCAGGCGACGTTGCTCTATCGGTCAACCCCGAAGTACATAACGCTGGAGGGTGAGTTTCCGATGGCTGAGTTCGGCGACCGCCGGACCCCTGATCTTCAGTTTGACCACATCGTGTTTGCCTCCCCACGCGCCACCTTGACGCCAAACGATGTTGGTGCCAGTGCAGCTGCGATCGAATCCGGCAAAGTTTGGTTCATTGGCGATCCAGGTCCAGNTGTTCCTGCAACCACTGCGCCTGGTTGGCAGGTCGGGGTGGCACTCGCCGAGGCATGCTTCCCCGAGCTTGACCCGCCGCTGCCGCCTTCGTCGATTGAACGGCGTGCTCGTCACGTGGGGGCTATTGAGGAGCTGCGCGATGAGCATTACAACGCCACGATCACCTACTTCGAGCCGACACATTCTGACCTTTGGGTCCTGCGCGTCAAGCCGGATAACGGTGAAACCTCCTACGTACCCGGCCAGTACGCGTCGCTTGGATTGGGGTACTGGGAAGAGCGGATTGACGACGCTGATGACCCTGAGGCAGAGAAGCGTTGGGACAAACTGATCCGCCGCTCGTATTCGATCTCGTCGCGAATTTTNGACGANTANGGCTACCTGACNGATGANAANGGCCTCGACGAACTNGAGTTNTACATTGTTCTTGTTCCACCTACNTCAGATAACACTCCGGCGCTTACGCCGCGTCTTGCNNTGAAAAAGATCGGTGATCGCATCTACCTCGGCCCGAAGGTCGCCGGCCGATATACCCTCAACTCGGTGCAGGATCCGACAGCTGAGATCGTATTCTTCTCGACCGGTACGGGTGAGGCGCCGCATAACGGCATGGTTATTGACCTNNTGCGCAAGGGCCACACAGGTCCCATCATTTCTGCGGTCACGGTGCGTCAAAACGCGGATCTCGGGTACGCGGACAAGCACCGTGAGCTTGAAGCGCGCTATCCGAACTATCACTACGTGCCTATGCCCACTCGTGAGAAAAGTGTTCCGAAGCGATATCTACAGGATTTGCTGCGGGACAATGACTTCTCTGAGAAGCTTGGCGTGAAGCTGTCACCGGACACCAGCCACATCTTCCTGTGCGGTAACCCGGCAATGATCGGACTCCCTAAAGAAGTCGACGGTAAGCAAGAGTTTCCCGAGACCACGGGTGTCGTCGAGTTGCTGTTACAACAGGGGTTTAGCCTCGATCGCCGCAACGCACCTGGCAACNTCCACTNCGAGGAATACTGGTAAAGCTNCTCGGAGATCTCTCATTCGGCTGCCACTGCGTCGGCCATCTCGGCCGCGTCAAAGATTTGTGAAAGTGAAATCGCCACTGTTGCGAGGTTGCGGCTGCCACACGCTTCAAGGACGCCGTCACTCATTGACTCATCGACGGGCAGGAAGCCGCCGTAGGACCGGTGAGTTTGGCCGACCGGGAGCGGTCGCCCGCAGATCAGCGTGCCGACCTCGAGTTGTTGCTCGGGGACAGTGCCGACGATGGTGACGCTGTTGTGGCTGCGCAAGTCAAAGAGTTCAAGCGCAGCGTGTGTCGACTTCTTCACACGGAATACGCTCCGTGACGCCCGGATCCATTGCTCCGTGAGTTCGACCTCGTCGGCAGGGAGCACACCGTGTTTCGCCTCTAAGAAACGGTTGGCCACGTCGCCTTCGTGCAGGGCAATGTCGGTCGGAATGTAGGACGACTCAAGCATGGCGGCCAGATCCGGTGTCTCCAGGCTGCTTGTTATTTCAGCTACAACGGTGTCAGGAAGGTACCGGTCGGTGATCTGCATGAAACGCATCATCTTGAGGTAGAGCCACGCTGCCCGATCGTTGAGCGAATGGAGCTCCCTACCGAGGTGGCAGTGTTTGTATTTCTTGCCGGATCCACACGGACAGGCGTCGTTGCGGCCGGCGATCGGCTTGGGCCGCTGTGCAGCAAACGGAGCAATTTCTTCGGCTAGTTCGACACCGAGTCCCTCGTTGCTGGTGATCGGATCGTATGCAGCATCGAGATCNATCTCAGTGTTCACTCCAGCGGCTCGTAGGAGGTCCCGTGCTTCGATTGGGTTACTCCCGTCGGCTTCCAGNGCAGCGAGGTCGATCAGCACCGAAGCGTGGCCGCTGTCGCGCACCAACTCAAGCAGGCGGGTGGNCTCGTCGTTGTTGAGCTGAAGCGCCGCCTGCCGTGACATGAGCCAAATGACGCCAGGCTGGTTACCTTCGAGTGCGCCCACAATCTCGTCGACGAACGGCTGCAACACGTCCCCAGTGAGGCCTTCGTCGGACCAGGCGTCCCATGCGGCGAGCGCTACCTCTGGGTCGTTGAGCGCTCGTGTAAACAGTGCCAGCGATTGTTTGTGCTTGCCAGCGTCGCCACCGATCGCCGGCTTGCCGTTTTGCGCGAAGAGCGAGGCGGCATCGGTGAGCANCAGAAGGAGTTGCGTCTGCTCTTCATCGAAACCGAGTCGCATCGCAAGCCGTTCAGCCGCCTCTGATTCGATCACATCATCGAGAGCGTCGGCGGATGGCGCNTCGGATTCGGTGTTGATCTCAAGTGAGTCCTCATCGCTCATTACTGCAGCCTGCCGCAGAGCTAATTGACTTGCACTTAAATCGCTGACGACTCCGCCTTTTTTGCTGCGCCCGCAACGCCATCAGCCGCCAAGGATCGCAAAGGTGCCCGAACTGGTGGCGATGAGCCTGTCATCGCCGTCATGCACTCGCGCTTCAAGGTGAACGATGCTACGACCGCGCTTCACGACCGTAGCTTCGGCAATTAACTTCCCATCCGACGCCGGTCGGATAAAACGCATTGAAAGTTCAACGCTTGCGCAGTAAAAATTAGCGTCGATCACGCTCATTGTGGCTTTCCCCATTGCTGTATCAACCAGCGCGAAGAGCACGGCGCCGTGAACAACACCGTTCGGGTTGGCGTGTTGATCGTCGAGCAGCAGGGTTGCAGTTGCCACGCCCGGTTCGACATTGGAAAGCTCCATGCCAAGGTATTCCTGCAAAGGAAAACTGGTTCCTTCGTCGCTGACTGCCTGGTCGCTCATGGTGGGAGAACTTACTGATCGCCGGCGGTGCGTAGTTAGCCGAAGAAGTCGTGGTGCGTGGTTTCACGGCTCAAAAGTCGCAAAGCGTCTGGGTGAGTTCGTTGAGGTCAAACTGTGCGGCGGACGGCATGGTGTCCGACATCCAATGCGACAGAAAAAGTCGATGTCATCAGTCCGAAAGTGATGAGGGTCAGCTGATCTGCGGTTGACGACCATCACCGTCGGCCAACTCTTTGAAGCGAGCAGCGACTGGACGGGCACGCCGCTTGGTGTCGTACAGCCCGACTTCGGTCACTGCGCCGGTTGGTTCGATGAGCGCTGTCTGCCAATCGAACTGGTCACCGCGGCTATACCAGCAGATCCCGCGTGCCGGACGTCCGTCGGCACGCAGCCGAGCAAGCCCCGCGGTGAACTCGTCGAGCCATGGAATCTGCTGGTCGAGTGGCAGTGTGAGGTTTGAGGTCTCAGCGATCCAGAAAGGATGCTCGTAGCGGTCGTGCCACCGCTCGATTTCGGCAACGGCAAGGTTGATTAGTTCACGCGAGGTCCACGTAGGGCGGTCACCTCCAACTGGCATGACTGAGATCGGGTAGATATCGAGTCCGGCAACAAGGCAGTCGTGTTGGGCCAGCGATCGGATACGCGCAAGCTGAGCTACGTCGAGGCCATCGAAGTAGCCGGCAACACCTGGCTCGTGGCCGAAGTGAAGATCCCAGACGAGCCAACCAAGGGCGCGAATTCGCTCGACTTCAGTCGTTGCCTCAGGTGAGTCGTTTACGGCGACGGGAATGTCGAAGCCCTCTGAACCAATCCACCACCCGCTGCGATCAGTGCGGATGAGAGCGACTGCCTCGAGGTTGGCTTGCACGATGTTTGCGAGCGCCTGGGCATGCGCTTCAGTCGTTGCGGCCATGTCGTTCCAAATACCGAACCGAGCGGACAGGCGTGCCGTGATGCCAGGCTCGTTGATCGGCGTAAACCAGCGCGGTGAGGGATAACGATCAAGAAAGGCCTTGACGTACTTTACGAAACCGTCGACCCATGCGCGGTCGACGAAGCCTGGGTAATGATCGGGGAGTCCAAAATGAAGGAACTCGACGATCGGTTCGAGGCCGGCGGTTGCACATGCGGCGAAAGCCCGATCCCAAATCGACCAGTCGTAGATGCCTGGCTCGGGCTCAGCGAGCCGCCATGGAGTCCCGTACCGCACGACCCGTACGCCGAGATCGGCGATAGCAGCAAGATCATCCTCCATGTGCTTGTCGTGTCCCGACTCAGCGAATTGGTCCTGTCGATACCGCTCACCTTGGCGCATCACAACTGGGTCGGATCCCTCTTCGCCGATCGACCAGACGAAGTCAGGAAACTCATGAGGGTCAGCCACATTTGAAGGCTAGATCGGCGCTCGCCTTCGTTTCTTGTCGTGGATGCCGGGACGGTAAGCCTGAGGCAAACAGCCGGTTGATCTCTGGGCGACTACACGCGACACTGAAACATGTACTCGGACTACTTGATCGTCGGTGCTGGTGCGATGGGAATGGCGTTTGCTGACACGATCCTCAACGAGACCGAAGCGGCCACGGTAACGATCGTCGACAAACACGCCCGGCCCGGCGGACATTGGAATGACGCTTACCCATTCGTTCGCCTCCATCAGCCGTCAGCGTTCTATGGCGTCAACTCGCGCCCGCTCGGCGACGATCGCATCGACGTTGTTGGCTGGAACGCAGGAATGTACGAACTTGCCTCAGGCGCCGAGGTGCTCACGTATTACGACCACTTAATGCACCGTGACTTCCTTCCTTCAGGGCGGGTGCGGTACCTACCCATGAGCGAATACGACACTGCGAGCCACGACATCGTTTCTCTTACTACTGCTGAGCGCACGAATATAGATGCTGCCACGCTTGTCGATGCCAGCTACATGAAGGTCAGTGTTCCGTCGCATCGGCCACCTTCTTACGCGGTGGCCGATGGTGTGCACTGCGCTCCTTTGAACGAGCTGCCGAACATCGTTCAGCCAACTGACGGGTACGTTGTGATTGGCGCAGGCAAGACTGGCGCAGATGCCTGCCTCTGGCTGCTCAAGAATGGCGTCAATCCCGGCGACATCCGCTGGGTTATGCCACGCGATTCGTGGTATCTCGACCGGGAGGGAATCCAGCCCGGCCAGTTCTTCGAACGTACCGCTGAACGCTTCATCGCTCAATTTCGCCACATTGCTGAGTCGGACTCGATCGCTGATCTGTTTCAGCGGCTTGAAAGCGACGGACTCCTTTATCGACTGACCAAAGACGTCACGCCGACGATGTTTCGCTGCTCGACCATGACGCAAGCCGAACTCGAACAACTTCGGCGGATTGTCAACGTCACACGGCTTGGGCGAGTGCAACGCATTGACACGACAGAGATGGTGCTCGACGGCGGCACCGTGCCGACTACCACTAAGACAGCGCACATTGACTGCACTGCAGACGGCCTCGAACGTCGCCCAGCTGTGCCCGTCTTCGATGGCAACTGCATCACGCTGCAGACCGTTCGTCATTGCCAGCAGGTGTTCAGCGCAGCATTCATTGCGCACTGCGAGGTTGCCTATAAAACCGAGGTGGCGAAAAATAATTTATGTGGTGTCGTGCCACACCCAGACAGTGCAACTGACTGGATTCGCGCAGCCCTCGGTAATTCGCTCAATGCAACGCGGTGGAACGCTGACGCTGATCTGCAGAAATGGCTTGCCGAAAGCCGACTCGACGGATTCAGTACAACGGAGCCACCAAGTGACGAGCTGATAGCCGTGATGATGACGGCACTCGACGACGCCGAGCCAGCTCTCGCAAAGCTTGAACAGTACGTAGCAGAACTCGATGCAGCAGGTCTGTAAATCGTTCGGGTGAGGCGTCGAGGATCGATCAGGCGCGAACGCTTGCTCCGAACATGCCTCGAAGCGCATTGCCCATCGCCTCACGTATTGCAGTCGGGGTAATCAACACATCGACTGCACCGGTCGATGTGTGCGTCTGGCCCTGCGCCTGAAGGTGTTCGACAGACACGCCAGCAGCGTCGAGGGCCTGGGCATAGGCATCGCCCTCGTCGCGCAGCGGATCAAACTCACAAGTGACGATCATCGCCGGCGGCAGACCCCTTAGATCGGAGGCACGCAATGGTGATGCCTTCGGATCAGACCGCTGATCGCCGTCGCAGTAATGGTCCCAGAACCAGCGCATCAATGCAGTAGTCAGCACATAGCCGTCAGCATTTTCGGTGTACGACGGACGTGAGAAGTCGCAATCGGTCACTGGGTTAAGTAAGACCTGACCGATGATTGCGGGGCTACCTGCCAACTTTGCTTGCTGAGACGTCACCGCAGCAATGTTCGCGCCGGCACTCCAACCGGCGACTGCCAGCAGGTCAGCACGGACACCCAATTCGTTGGCGTTCGCAGCAACCCACTGCACTGAAGCTAGGCCATCATCAGCGGCAGCCGGGAAGCGAGCCTCGGGTGCATGGCGGTAATTGACTGACACAATCACTGCGTTGGAACGCACGCAAAGGTCGCGGCACATCGGGTCGTCAGACTCCTGATTACCCAGTACCCAGCCGCCACCGTGGAAGTAAACAACTACTGGATGCGGACCGTCTGACGCCGGTCGATATAGCCGGTATGCCAGCTCGCCATCAGCGCCCTGCAACACCCCATCGACGATCTCGCCGACTTCAGGCCCAGCAGGCCGTGACTCAGCCCCGACCTGCATAAATGCCCGAGCGTCGGCAACCGACATCGTCTCGAGCGCCGGCAATTCCAATTCTGCAACCGCGGCCAGCAACATCGCCACGTCCGGCTTTACACCACGGATTACTCCGTCGTTCGTAGACGTCTTGCCGGCTTCCGACAGCGTGAATCCGACATACCCGTTTGCCACGACTTCGTCGCAGATCGCACGGTAGGCACTGACGCCACCGGGATACGGCAGAAAGACCGAGGGCTTACCTGGAACATTGGCACCCATGTACCAGGAATTTGCCGTGGGTAGCAGCGTGAGGTCGGCGATGTCGTTGCTGTGTTGCACCCAACGCTCTTGGGCTAACTCGGTTGGCTCGATTGAATCAACGCCCTTTGACTGCATGTGTTCAATCAGGTCTGAGATCCAGTCAACGTGCTGTTCAATCGACACCATCATGTTCGACAGCACCGACGGGCTACCTGGCCCCGTGATCATGTATAGGTTCGGGAACCCCACCGTCATCAATCCGAGGTATGTCATAGGCCCCTCAGCCCAGGCATCACGTAACAACTTCCCGCCACGTCCGGTGATGTCGACACTGACGATTGCTCCGGTCATCGCGTCAAAGCCAGTGGCAAAGACAATCGCGTCAAACTCCATTGACTCGCTCGTGTCGATGCCGTTCTCTGTGATGGTGGTGATCGGATCGCTCTGCAGATCGATGAGTCGCACATTGTCGCGGTTGTAGGTCTCGTAGTACCCGGCGTCGAGGCACGGCCGCTTGGTGGCGAAGTAGTGGTTGGTGGGACACAACGTCTCTGCGACGACAGGATCGTCAACGATGTTGCGAATCTTGCCGTGGATGAACTGCCGCAGCGTGTCATTTGCCTCGGCGTTGGTGCCGAGATCACTAAAGGGCGACAAATGGCCAAGTTCGCCGCGCTCCCACATCTCTTCGTACACCTCAAGCCGCTTCTCGTGACTGACTTCAAGCGCACTCATTTCGGCGATCGGTACGAATGGCACACCAATGCGCGAAACCCTTGCCTCGGCTCGATACGCAGCGGGATCCTTGCGGTACCCGACCAGCCGGTCCTCAGCGATGGGGCCATGGTGCGCCGGAATCGAGAAGTTGGGCGTGCGCTGGAATACGGTGAGCTGCGCAGCCTGCTCAGCGATGATTGGGATCGACTGAATGCCTGACGATCCGGTGCCGATAACGGCAACGCGCTTGCCTGTGAAGTCAACATTCTTATGTGGCCAACTTCCGGTTAGATACACCTCGCCTTTGAAACGACCCGTGCCCGGTACGTCGGGCACCTTGGGGACCGACAGGCAGCCGGTAGCCATCACATAATGCTTGGCGATGATTGCTCCAGCCGACGTGCTGATCGTCCAGTGTTTAGCGCTGTCGTCCCACGCTGCTGACTCCACCCGCGTTTCGAAACGGATGTTGCGCCGTAGATCGTGCTTGTCAGCAACAAAGTTGGCGTACTCCAGAATTTCGGGCTGGGTGGCGTAGCGCTCAGACCAGGTCCATTCGGCCTCGAGCTCCGGATCCCAGCTGTAGGAGTAGTCGACTGTCAGAATGTCGCAGCGCGCACCTGGATAGCGATTCCAATACCACGTGCCACCAACGCCGTCACCGGTTTCGATCACGATCGCGTTGAACCCGGCATCACGCATCCGCTTCAGCTGGTACATCCCGGCAAATCCTGCCCCAACGATCGCCACGTCCACATTTGTTGTGCTCTCGGTCATGTCGGTCCCCTTCGATACTTTCTCCGTGCAGTGTCGCGCCCTGAGCTTGCTGGGAAAGACGTGGACCGGTCCAGGTCTCGAAATTGAACGAACTGATGTTGCAGGTCGCGATGTCGAAGTACAGCGTTGGGCCGCTCGGGAAGGGCGAGCACTAGCGGACTTTCCAGAAGAGATCACCGAAACCCGGACGAGAATGTTGATGTTGATCAACCAGGGAGATGTGTCCGGTGCCTTTTCATTTATCCAGGAATGTCCACCGGATTTGCGTGCAGCGGTCAAGCCATTCTTCATCCACTTCAGTTCTGCCACAACGAAACTAGCTACAGCACATGCCGTAGTTGACCTGCTTGAGTTCTTTGCCCGCGGGCGTACCGTTGTGATTCCAGGACAGGTTGTGCTTGACGGCGAGTTTGGAGGTCTTCGCGGACCACTAGCCGTTCCAGTGCTGATGGACCAGAGGGGATGGTCCCAAGTCATTGAGCTTCCGATTGCAAATGACGAGCGAATTGCATTGGACAACTCAAGAAGAGCTGTGGAAATTGCTAACGATTCCTGAGCTCAGGTCTAGCCAGGGATTTCTGCGCTGGGATGACCGTCACATTCATCGCCGCAGATGAGACATAAAACTGTTTGGCCCGCCGGTTCAACTCTGCGCCCTCTGATCGCGCGTCAACTACCCAGAGAAGACTATTGCGCACACCAACATTAAACGTTAGGGTAACCTAACATGATGTCGACAAAGTGTGACCGTACTAGTTCAGTTACTTCGATTGCTCGAACCGTGCCAGCGCATCACCGCCCCTTCGCTGCAGCAGTTTCCGCTCGATCTGAGTCGTCGGGAGCCTGCAGAGCGGCAGCCACATGGCGCCGATTCGTCATCGACCTGCTTGGACCAGTCACCGCGCACTGGCCTGAGGGTAAGAGCATCGACGTATTGGATGGCGACGTGCGTGTCGTGAGTTATGTCGGCTCCACACACGTCGACGTGCATATCGAAGCCACACCGACAAACGTCGATCCGATGCACATCCGAAGCGTCCTCCAGGTCATCGAACACGTTCGACCGTCGATGCGACGCGAGGCGCCGATCAGCGCTCATCAGCTTGACTCCATCACGTCCCAACTAATTGCAGAGGCCATCGCTAGTTATCCGATTGCTGCGCACCCATCTCACCGACCTGCACTCGAACGGCTTCAGAGACGACTCGGTGGTGCATCTGTTTCACCAGACTGGGCGGCGTGACGTGGACACTGTCGGTCTCCGGTTTGCTGCTGCACTGATGCATTCTGTTGCGGGTGCTCGGTTGCGAGTCGAGCTTCAGTCAGGCAACTCAACAACGGTCTCATTTGAGCCTGACGCTGATTTTTCGCCCTGCGACTGGCGCAGCATCGTGGCTGCGGCGTGTATCACTGACGTTGATGAGCTGAGTGAGTACCCCTCGCAAGTCACTGGCCTCCAATTTGAACGGGGGCTCGATCTCTGCGGACACACTGTCCGAAACACCCACGAAGGAAAACTCGAATTTTGGTTCGCATCGACACTTGACCCGGATCATCTGCGCGACATCTTCACCGCCTACGAAGCTCCCATCCACCCCGCGACACTCGACGCTTCAATCTTCGGTGACACCAAATTGTGCGTCACACTCGGACGTCTCAGAGAGGTCGCTCCGTGTTCGCGTCAGCACCTTCACGCGATGGCAACCGACCTGGTCCACCAGGCAGCCGTGACTGAACTCATCGGCGACGGCATCTGGAGCGTCTCACGCGGGCGAGCATGATTTGAAGGCCAGACGAACTACGCCCGTCTAACGAAACGCATGTCACTTGGCGGTAACCGGTCTTGATCAACTGATCAAGACCGTCGGCGAGCGTGACCGGCGCAGTGCCATCGGCGACTCACACGGTGAGCGTTAACGCAGGAGCTCAAATTCATAGTTTTGCTGATGATGAAGGTGGGAGCCAGTGTTCAAGTCGGAAGGGCGCCGGAATCAATGGAATCTTTATGTCCACATGCGGCACCAAGGGGTCCGATCGAGAGAACCAGAGCAACGGCCTGCGAAGCAAAAGCGTGAAGAATACGTGCCGTACGTTGTTCAGAGAACCTAGGGTCAGGCCTTATGGGCGACCGGAACGACGAGGCCTTCGGCTACGCCGAATTCGGTAAGTGGTATGACGCATACCGGGTGGCCATGCTCGAACCCGGCCTTGATCGCGCTATGGACGCACTCCAACAGGAACTCAACGACTCTCTTTCGGACCGCGATCTTGCCCGAATCCGAAGTGTTTCTGGTCGCGTAAAGTCAAAGCGGCGTACCTGGCGAAAGGTCAACCAGCAGCGGTATCGGGGGCAGTTCGTCACTGTTGACAACATCCCGGACATCATCGATGACCTCGTTGGTATTCGTCTGACCTGCACGAACCTGCGCGACCTTGAGATGGTTCAAGCAGCGCTGGAGAACCTTCCGCCGAGCGCAAGTAAGAAGCGTCCCCTCTCACTTGACCTGGCATCGGAACGCGATTACGTCGACGCCCCGAAGGAGTCGGGCTATCGGGGCTGGCACGTCAACTTGGGTGTTGCCCTCGAGGGGTTGCCGGTCACCATTGAGCTGCAAGTTCGGACCCTTCTCCAAGACAGTTGGGGAGAGTTGACACACGAAGACACCTACAGCAAAGCCGGCGAACTACCACCCCTCGTTGAAGTGCTCAGCGCACGCATGGCAGACCTCCTGGCAACCCTTGACGACATCGCCGAAGATCTTCGCAACGAACTTGACCGAATTGATGAAGCGATTGTCGCTGAACCTGCAGCAGTCATCGGTACCGATGTCGTCGAATCGGGAGCTGAAACGTTGACGAGCGGGCCCGGTGCTGATGCTGTTGATCTTGTGGTTGAGCGGTGGCGGGCGCTGGACCGGCCACTTGAACTCTCTTCACTCGCCTGGGCTTTGCAACACGAATTTGGCGCCGAGGTCAGCGACGACTGGTTTGGATTTCGGACCTTCAAGCGGTTCCTAAATTACGCAGTTCCTGACGGCGAGATCACCGGCGGCCCGCAGGCTTACTTACTTCCCGCTAACGGCAGTGTTGAGGTTTCGGAGGCCCTCGGTTACGCCTCGGAGTCGACCTCAGAGACGATCGACAGCATCGTCCCCGACGAGGCACAAGAGTTGCGTCGCATTGATCGTGGCTTCCCGTTGATCGAAACCGAACAGTGGCACCGAATTTATGTGCAGCTCGCCGAGGCATGGCGGCGACACGGCGGAGGCCCGTCGTCAACTCGAATGCTCAACCAAATCACACGTTCGGCACGTGACCGCGCTCGCGCAGCAGGTGAGCCGCTGTCACGACGTCACCTTGACCACGTCGCAAAGACGGTGTTCGCTGCTTCCGGTGCTGAGCATCCACTGCCGGCGGAGGAAATTGGTGACGTCTTCGCCGCAGCGGTGCTGCAACGAATGGCTGAGCTTCGGATTGTTGACGCGCATAATGCGGCCCGCAGGACTGTCATTGCGCGTTGGCTGCTGGGCTGAGGGTCATGGTCGCTCAACTCTTGGTTGGCAAATCTGGCTTGCCGGTCAACGTGGGCCTTGGCCGTCGTCGACTTTAATCACTGTGCCAGTGACGCACTCCGAGGCTGGCCCGCAGAGATAAAGCAACGTTGAGTCGAGTTGTTCAGGCTGCCCGGTGCGCTTGCGCGGAAAGTGCTGGCTGATATCACCGACTCGCTCAAGCATGCCGTCCGTCATCTCTGATTTGAAGAGCCCCGGTGCAATGCCATTGACATTTATGTTGAAACGACTCCACTCAACTGCCAAGGCCTCACTCATCCGTGAGATCGCTGCTTTGGTAATTGAATACAGCGCTGCACCGTTGCCTGAGTAATGCGTGGCAGCAACACTGGAGATGTTGACAATTCGGCCTGATCGTTCGGCTGCAATTAACCGACGGGCAACTTCGCAGCTCAATATGTACGGTCCGCGCAGGTTGATATCAATCACTGAGTCAATCAATTCGATAGACATTTTGTGGGCGCGCTGCGCGTCGGGAACACCGGCGTTGTTGACGAGGATGGTGACGAGGCCTGCTGCTTTTTCTGTCTGATCGACTGCTGCGATGATGCTGTCGGTGTCGGACATGTCGATCGGCACGCCGTAGGCGTCGCCTCCGCGAGATTCAATGTCGAGCACGAGCTCGGCAAGGCGTTCCTCGCGACGACCAGTAGCGACTACTGTTGCGCCTGCCGCTGCGAGCACCTGTGCAAAGCGCCAGCCCAGACCTGATGTGGCGCCTGTGACGAGGGCAATTTCGCCAGTGAGATCGGTGGATGCGTTTGGCAGCGGAAAGTCGGTCATGGCTCCGATCGTGCCAGACCACTCTTGGCGCTGCGAAAGCGTAGGTCTCTTGACGCTGGGCCTGATAGCAGGTTGATCGGACGGAACGCATTTGACGCGCCAGTTCCTTGCTGCGGGTTGACATGAAGAGATGTCCACCACCTTCAGCGATGTGCAAGCGCTTATCTGGAATGGGGCTAACGAGTAGTTGACCGCTGGTGAGTCGTACCGTTAGATCCTTGGTACACGAAAACACAACTGTGGGCTAGGGCAGCTAACAGTTAGGCCGTGTCAAACCTTTCGACGCCCATCGGGTTTGGATACGGCACGACCGTGCTGTCCAGCGCTTGAACAACAGGTGCCAGAATGTGGGCGAGCTCGGCCAGTTCAGACTGGATAGAGCGCAGCGGTGCCGTGGCAAGCCGGTCGGTCAGCTCCTCGATTGCGACGTGTAGTGCTGCACCGGTTTCGGTGATGTGGCCGGCGTCGTCGAGAACACCTCGCTCGTGGAGTCGGCCTACCGCACCGATCCAGTCGTCGTCGGTCCATCCCCGAAACGGTTGCACGGTGTCGATCGGAGCTCCGGTGTGCGCTAGGCGCAGGACGTGAGCTTCACAGGGACCCACTTCCAGCGCAGCCAACGCAACGAGATGTCCATCGCCGCGGTGCTCACGTAGCAGCGTCGTAGCGTGCCACAACGCCAAGTGTGGCTGCGTCGGCATTTCAAGCGCGAGATTTGCTGAGAACATAGGCCGTCGATCGTCGGCCACCGCCTCGGCAGCACGCCGCACGATGAAGGCAGCGCGCTTCAACTGGGCTCGGTCATTCGGGAGCCCATGGGCAATCCACGCCCGATCGATACCGTCGAGCCGCGCTGTCAAGGCATCAGCGGGTGAACAGCGCGTCCAGATGTCGGGCACGGCGCGGTCTACGAAGCTCCGATGAAAGCCGAAGAACAGGGCAGTCACAGCGCCGGAATCCACAGCGCCGAGCGGAGCAGCACGTCCGCCGAAGTAGCCGCGCCAAAACCCCGGAAGGTCAGCGTCTTCGAACGCCTGCTGGCTCTCAGGGGCAAAGTAGGTGATTGCATGAACCGGCTCGACCAAGGTCCATAGATGACGTTCGGGCGAGTGGATGACTGATGTGTCCATCAGGCCTCAACTCGACGCGCTGTCAACCAGAAACCGGTTCCCGCCCGCGCAGAACAACCCTGCCACTTGCCCGGCAACGCTTCGAGCACGTCAGCAGCAGGCAGGTGAATTGGTGTTTGGTCTCCAAGCGTGTTGACCCACAGAATCGAACCCCCAGGCCGCAAGATGCGATCGACCTCGTCGGGGAACAAGATCATGTTGATCATCAGCACAGCGTCAAACGTGTCGTTCGCAAATGGCAGCGTCGTCGCGTCGGCCTGCAGGAGCGGCGCCAGCTCGCCCGGCGCATACGACAGCATTCCCATCGACAGGTCGCTACAGATCAGCGAGCCGACCTTCCCGCTTAGTACACGTGCTCCAGCGCCCGTACCGGAACCAAGTTCAAGCCAGTCGCCGCTCAGCGGGATCCGACCACGATCGAGTCCGTCTTCCACGGGCGCACGTTTCGTCGGGTCAACGTGCCGCTCGGACCATTCGGCTGCCATTCCATCAAACAATTCGGCCATGTTCGTCGCGTTTGATGACCGCCACTCACCGCCGAACGCCATCAGCCGCGTGATCTTGCGAATTGGATGGTCCGGCCCGGCGAATGGCTCCGGGTCACTGGCGTCAGGATGATCGGCTAACTGCTCAAGCACCTTTACATTCTCGCAGCAGCATCAAATCTGAGACGAAGTCCAGGCGCCATCGGGTGAGTTCAACAACTTCGCGATGCCAGCTGCATCGCGCTCGACATTGAGAGCTTGCTAGTTCACATTGGTCGATTTACGGCAGCGAACGTCACAGCCGCAGCGTGTCCAACATTGAGCGAGTCGACATTCGACGCGATCGGGATCCGCACGCAGTGCGTCGTATTCTGAATTGCAAGATTGGTGAGCCCGGGACCCTCAGCACCGAACACCACAGCGAGTCGCTCCGGCGCTGCCATCTCCCAGACATTGGTTGCGTTTGCAGCAGGTGTCATCGCCCACGTCTCAAATCCAAAATCATGGAGTGTGTCGAGCGCACCCGGCCAAGAATCATCATCGACTCGTGCGGTAGGCATATGCAGAACTTCGCCCATGCTGACACGTACCGTGCGCCGGTAATACGGATCGGTGCAGTTGGGGCTCAGCACCATGCCGTCAAAACCGAAGGCGCGCGCTGCGCGTGCTATGGCCCCAACGTTTTGATTGTCATTGAGCGCCTCAAGGACAGCGAGCCGCGTCGCAGTTGCTGCGAGGTCAGCCACAGTGGGATAGGGCTTACGGTTGCCTGATGCGAGCACGCCTCGGTGCAGGTTGAACCCGACGATGCGTTCCATCACCTCGTGATCGGCAACGAAAACGGGAACGCCAGCGAGCTCACGCCGTTCGAGGTACGGAAGGAATCGTTTCACTCGGGTTGGGCCTAGTAGCACCGAACGGAGTTGGTGACCTGAATCGATTAGACGATCAATAGCCATGTATCCCTCGGCCATGAAGAACTCGTCACCTTCCATTGCGGTGCGTATCGGCTGATTGTTCAACTCGCGATAATCGGCCAGTCGTGGGTCGCCGGGGTCTTCGATGATGATGGGGGCGCCGATCTGCTCGCTCATAACAGGGGACGGTACGCCTGGCAGCTTGCGAGTGTCGCGATTCCTACTGGCCAGTGAAGTTCGGTGTGCGCTTTTCGACGAACGCGGCTGCTGCTTCGCGGTGATCGGCGGTGCCCATTGACAGCACCATGTTGGTGGCTTCGGCGTCGAGAGCAGTCTCGACGTCACAGGTGACCGCACGGTTGAGATTTTCTTTCATGTAGCGCATGGCGATGGGGGCTCGGTCTGCGAGTCCTCGACACCAGTCAAGAGCGGCCTCGTCGAAGTCCTCGTCGGCGAGCACCTGATTGATGATGCCGAGATCGCATGCCTCGGCAGCTGTGAGGCGTGGAGAGGTGAAGTAAAGCTCCTTGGCTTTTGCAGTGCCAATGAGCTGCGTGAGGAACCAGCTGCCGCCGAAGTCGCCGGATGCGCCGACGTTCGCGAACGCCGGGACAACGAGCGCCCGCTCGGCAGCCAGGCGGATGTCGCAGGCAAGCGCAATGGACATGCCGGCTCCTGCCGCTGCGCCGGGGATTGCGGCGACGACTGGTTTCGGAAAGCGGTGCAGAGCGAGCGAGACCTGCTTCTGTAGGCGACGCAGCACGTCGGTGCTGACCTGGAGGCTGCTGCTGCGACGGGGAGCAGCGCCGGGTTGGTGGCTTTCGTGCATTCCTTTTACGTCACCTCCGGCACAGAAAGCACCGCCGTTGCCGGTGACCATTACGACATGGACGTCTTCGTCTTCGGCCAGCGTTGGCAGCACCCGACCGAACCCTTCGTACATTGCGTCGCTGAGCGCGTTGCGTCGCTCAGGTCGGTTGAACGTGATTACGCCTACGTGATCGTCAATGTGTGCCAGCAGGTCTGTGGTTCCGGTATCGAGTTCGCGCGTCATGGCTAAAGCTTGGCAGTACCGATCATTTTGTTGCGAACCGCGGCGACCTTTGAGCCCCAACACGAACGTGACCTGGTTGATCTTTGTGCTCGTTGGGTTCAGTAAGCACCGACGGAGTTGGCCTCGCGTTCAGTATCGGCGTCACCGGTGGATTTGTGAGTTTCGGTCACCGTCAGGTCATCTGACTGCAACATGCCCTTCGAATCGCTTCGTGTCGGCTTGGATCTGGGTTGCGTCCAACACGGGTTCCACGCACGCTGCGTATGTCGCGGCGTAGGGGTTGCCAACTGTTCCACCGAAGTGCGTTTCGAAGTGGAGGTGGGGTCCCTTGGCGTTGCCGGTGCTGCCCACGTAGCCGATTACTTCTCCTTGCGTCACAAAACGACTTTCGCCCTCGAATCTGTCGAAATGGGCGTAATAGAAAGTATTGCCACTTGGGCTTGTCAGCCACGCAGCGTTTCCTCCGAGCCGATTCTGTTTGAAGCTGATGTCGCCGGATTGAACGGCGGCGACGGGGGTGTTGCGATCAGCGATCATGTCGACGCCCTCGTGGCGGCGGCCACCGGAGCGGCCTGCACCCCAGCTGTCAACGAATTCACTTCCTGACGGAATGGGACATGCGATCGCACTGTCGGCACCGAGGGCACCGGTCGCTGCAGCAGTGATGAGCTGATAAGCAGCTGCCGGGCTGGCGGCAGAGGCCGGGGGGCTGAATGTGGTCGGCACGATCGCAGTAACGGCAACGACGGCTGTAAGAACGGTGAGAAACTGTAAGCGTGAGCCCATGAACTAATATTACGTTTACGTTACGAAAAGATGTCGGCAGGGTGTCGATAATTTGTGATTTCTTGAAACTCGCCGCCTGACCCAACCGAACCCGCCAAGCAAGTCGACCGTCAATAAGTGGCCGCTAATGCCTTGACCCACTCTTTAGTTGTGTCGAGGTGACCGTCGGCTTCTCGCTGAGAGGAGTCGGGCCGCCTATGTCGATCACCTTCCGTCACGACAGGTGTTAGTTCTACGCTCAAGCTGTGAGCCATGACGTCGTCACCTCAACGCAACTCGAGTTCTACAAGATCAACGGATATCTCCAACTCGAGTCGTTTGTTGATGCAGCGTGGCTGGCCGCGCTGCGCGCAGCGTCTGATGAGTTTGTTGAAGCGAGTCGAGGCCTCGTTACTTCGAGTCGTCGACTCGACCTCGAAGCAGGGCACACGGCGGCTGCTCCGCGGCTCCGGCGCCTAGTTTCACCTGTTGACTTACACGAGACCTTCCGCCGTCTGGCATTTGAAGGACCGGTGGCACAACTCGCTATGGCCATCCTTGGCGGTCCGGTTCGCTTCCACCACAGCAAACTCAACTACAAGTGGTCAGGAGGGGGCGAAGAAGTGAAATGGCATCAGGACATTCAGTTCTGGCCGCACACAGACTTCACGCCACTGACAATCGGTGTGTACCTCGACGACGTCGACGACGCAATGGGCCCGATGGGCGTGCTCCCTGGAAGCCACATCGGAACGCTCTACGACCTGTACAGCACAGATGGGTCGTGGGGTGGCGCAATGCGAGACGACGACGTCGCATTGCTACCAATGAAGGACATGATATGGCTGCAAGGCCCGGCGGGCTCAGTGACCGTGCATAACTGCTGCATGGTTCACGGTTCGATGCCTAACCACTCAGATCGCCCGCGGCCTCTGCTCTTGCAGACCTACTCGGCGCTCACCAGCTATCCAGTTCTCGGCATCGGTGCGAATGGCGTTGACAGCGCTAACAGCGGCCGCATCGTGGGCGGTTCTCCAAGTCAGGATGTCACCGTCCACGGCCGAGCGATGCGAGGTGCACCGGACTGGCGTAAGCAAGGCCCGCCGACGATCTTCGACAGCCAGCAGGCCGACAGATAATGCTGCCCGTCCGAGTCGGCTGGTAGCGCTGAACTGTCAGCGTGCAAAGACCTGCGAGTCGTCGACAAACGACTTGAACTCAAGGGCGTTTCCTGACGGGTCAAGCAAGAACATGGTCGATTGTTCGCCGACTTCGCCGGTAAAACGAGTGTGTGGCTCAATAACGAACGTCGTTCCCGCTGCTCGCAGACGGCTTGCCAATTTCCGCCAGTCAGCTGGACTCAGGAGAACCCCAAAATGCGGGACGGGGACCTCGTCGCCATCGACCGGATTGGTGATGCGTGGTGTGGCCATCGGGGAGAGGTGAGCTACAAATTGGTGCCCGAACAAATTGAAGTCCACCCAATGTTCTGCTGAACGGCCTTCCGAGCAACCGAGGAGTTCGCCGTAGAACGAACGGGCTGCCGCCAAATCATGGACCGGCATAGCCAAGTGGAAGCGTGCAAGATCGGGCAATGCTGGCCTCGATTTGGCTTAGGCC